>JBGMQU010000159.1:0-7490 GCA_048060725.1 Gemmatimonadota bacterium
GCTCCGCGATGTCCCCGAAAACGAGCCACGCAGCAACGCCCCAGCACATGAGAAACCGTGATCTGAAGTACCGACTTTTGCCACATCCGGGCGTTGGTGCACGGCTCTCGACTGAGGATGGGTTTCAGACCCGAACGTTGCTATATGGCGGCGCCGTCGCCAAATTGCGTCTCATTATGGAATCGATACGTCGTTTCTTCGTGCCCCCGGCGGGCAGCTTCTTTCTCCTCGGTCCACGCGGGACGGGCAAGACCACGTGGCTTCGCGCCGCACTGCCGGACGCACTGTTCATCAACCTCCTTCAGCCGGAACGTTACCGCGAGTTCGCGGCCCGTCCCGAGCGGCTGCGAGAACTGGTCCTCGGGTCGCCGGAAAAGCGCGACGTCGTCGTAGATGAGGTTCAGCGCGTCCCCGAGATCCTGAACGTCGTCCACGATCTCATCGAGTCAGACGTCATCAGACGATTCGTGCTCACGGGATCAAGTGCTCGGAAACTGAGGCGGGGCGGAATCGACCTCCTCGGGGGGCGGGCGCTGGTCCGCGATCTCCATCCGTTCATGGGTGCGGAGCTGACGGACTTCGATCTCGATCGTGCGCTACGGTACGGAATGGTCCCTCTCGTCCTGGCCTCCGCCGATCCAGCAGACACCCTCTCGGCCTACGCGTCGCTCTACCTGGAACAGGAAGTGAGGGTCGAGGGGCTGGTTCGAGACGTGGGACAGTTCGCGCGATTCCTCGAGGCGATCAGCTTCTCGCAGGGCTCCGGGCTCAACGTCAGCAACGTCGCCCGCGACGCACAGGCACAACGTCGGACAGTTGTCGGGTATGTGGATGTACTCGAGGATCTCCTGCTGGCCTTCCGGGTGCCGGTCTTCCGTCGGCGGGCAAAGAGACAACTCGCGGCGCACCCGAAGTTCTTCTACTTCGATTGCGGAGTGTTTCGCGCCCTGAGGCCGATGGGGCCGCTGGACCGACCCGAGGAGATCGATGGTGCGGCTCTCGAGGGGCTAGTGGCTCAACACCTTCGAGCCTGGGCCGCCTACCGGGATCGTGACATGGCGATGTACTTCTGGCGAACACGCTCTGGGGTGGAAGTAGATCTCGTACTCTATGGTCGCGATGGGCTCTGGGGCTTCGAAGTGAAGAACTCTGATCGCGTCCGCCCGGAAGACCTCCGGGGCCTCAAGGCGTTCGGGGTTGAATACCCGGAATCGAGCCGGGTGCTCCTCTACCGCGGGTCGGAGCGACTCGTGGTCAGCGATATCTGGTGCATCCCGGTCGACGAGTTTCTCGCACGACTTCATCCGCACGACGATCTTGGCCAGGTCACGGGGTTCCGCGATCAGTGATCCGGGGCTCGGGGTCGGCCGCCCCTCGCCGCAGGATTCCTAATCCCGAGGCCACAGGTTCGAGTCCTGTCGGGGTCATCGTCGTGAACGCGGGTCACCATCTGTGGCCCGCGTCCGACACCGGCAGCTCCGCCGGGTCATGGGGCAGCCGCCGGCCGATCTCCCGGCGATCGAGCGGATCGTCCCCCACAGCGACGCGCATTCCTGCTAAATGTGGTAATATGAGCCCGGTTATTACCTCTATTCTGTGATTGATTACTACCTTTCAGTAAGGCGCCGCATTGAAGTCTCTGGACCCGGTATTCCTCGAGTCCCTCGCCCTGACTCCCGAGCACGGCTCGGCGCTCCGGGCCCTCGGGGGACACAGGGGAGAACAGGAGCTCTTCCGCCGTCAAACGCCTGAGGCGCTCGAGACGTTGCGGACGTTGGCGCTCGTGGAATCGACCGAGTCTTCCAACCGCATCGAGGGGGTCGTGGCGCCCCGGGGAAGGGTTCGAGACCTCGTGCTGCGGGACGCGAAACCTGCGAACCGCTCCGAGCAGGAGATCGCCGGCTACCGGGACGCCCTCGCCCTGGTCCACGAGTCCGCGCGCGAGATGCCCTTTTCCGTAAGCGTAATCCGACAGCTGCACGGGATGCTCTATCGCTACATGCCCGGCGAGGGTGGGCGGTGGAAGGGCGTACAGAACGATATCGTGGAGAGGGCCCCCGACGGCTCCGTGGCGCGGGTACGCTTTCGACCGGTATCGCCGGTCGCCACTCCCGGGGCGATGGATGAACTCGTCAACGGGTTGGAACTCGGTCGGGATCAACAGCGGGAACCCCTGATTATCGTGCCGCTCGCCATCCTGGACTTTCTCTGCATCCACCCTTTTGCGGACGGGAACGGGCGAACCGCGAGGCTGCTCACGCTTCTTCTTCTCTATCGCCAGGGATACGACGTTGGCAGGTACGTCAGCCTGGAGCGGGTCATCGAGGATAGCCGCGAAACGTATTACGACGCGCTGGAATCGAGCTCACGGGATTGGCATGCGGGAAGACACAACCCGTTGCCGTGGCTGGAGTATTTCTGGGGCGTCCTTATCAATGCATACGACGAGTTCCGCGAGCGGGCCGGCATGCTTGTGGAGGGTCGCGGGTCCAAGACCGCGATGGTGAAAGCTGCGGTTCAGCGGAGGCAGCACCCGTTCGCCATCTCACGGATCGAAGAGGATTGTCCCGGTGTCAGCAGAGAAATGATCAGATACGTGCTCCGTCGGCTACGTGACGAAGGCAGGCTGGAAGTGCGCGGCCACGGTCGCGGCGCGAAATGGGACCCGACTTCACGGGATTCCTGATCCCGAGGCCGCTGGTTCGAGTCCAGCCGGGGTCATCTTCCACGAACCGGGTCGCAACGTCTGGTCCGGGATCGAAGCGTACGCATGTGCTGACGCACCCGTGGCTATCCTCAAGCTCCTCCCTCCTGACTCCAACGTGGTCACGTGTAACGTCGTCGCGATCTGGATCCGCTAGTGTCGGAGAGGGGTCCTCCACCGTGCCTCTCGAGCCCCTCTCGTCGGCTTGTTTCTCGAAGAGCCTGATCCTACCGTGCGGTCGGTCCTGCTGGCCGTTCGGCCACGTACCCCGGATTCGGAGCCAACGCCGTGCGACACTTCGCCCTGATGGTCACGCTTCTGCCACTCGCCCTCGGCCTCGCCGGCGCCGGCGGAGCTGAAGCGCAGGAATCTTCCCTTTCGGGCGAATGGTACTTCGACGTCGAGTCTCCCAATGGTCCCGGGCAGCGTGAGGTCCTGTTTCTTCAGGAGGGCGAGCGGGTCATCGGGTTCGTCGACAGCAACGCGGCGTCGGGGCGGTTCGTCGGGACGTTCGACGGCAGCACGCTGGTGTTCACCGCCGTACTGGAGTTCGGGGGACAGCCGATGGCTGCGGTGTACAAGGGCACGGTGAGCGGTGACTCGATGTCCGGCGTGATCGAGTATGGACTCTACGGGCAGGCGACGTTCGTGGGCTTCCGGGGGCGCCGTCCGGTCGACCCGACGCCGGTCGACGCGCCGCTCGTCGGATCCGTTCGCGACGCGGATCTCGACGCCGGCAGTGTCGGTGATTTCTTCGGCGTCTCGCGGGACGGCGTTCTGGTGCCAGAGATGGTCGTGGTAGAGGGCGGCCGGTTCCGGATGGGGGCCACGGGCGCGGCCCCGAGTGCCGACTACGAGCAGGACTTCGAACAGGTGCACACCGTCGAGGTTTCGGGTTTCGAGATGGGTCGATTCCTCGTCACCAACGCCCAGTATCTCGCGTTCGCGGACGCGACAGGCGTCGAGCCGCCGCTTCCTCCGAAGGGTTGGGGCGACTACCTGCACCTCTATCCGAATCATCCGGTGGTCAACGTGAGTTCGCAGGATGCCGAGGCCTACACCGCCTGGCTTTCGACGCTCGGCGGCGCGACGTACCGCCTGCCGACCGAAGCCGAATGGGAATACGCCGCGCGGGCCGGCATCGAGGGACAGACGTACCTGTTCGGCAATGAGTGGGAGATCGATGGCGCCAATATTTCGGTCTGGCGCATCGGAGAGATTCCCGACCGGGACGGATGGAAAGCCTGGTGGGACGGGGAAGGCGAACAGATGTCGAATTCGCAGCCCATGACGACACGGGTGGGCAGTTTTCCGCCGAACGGCTGGGGCTTCTACGACATGACGGGCAACGTGTGGGAGTGGATGTACGACTGGTATCAGTCCGACTACTACGCCGAGTCACCTGAGAAAGACCCGATGGGCCCGACGGCCGGGGACGAAAAGGTTCTGCGCGGTTGCTCCTGGTACAACAAGCCGGACGTGTGCCTCATCGCGACCCGGGATCGCTACGCCCCCGACACCCGACTCTACTACAACGGGTTCCGCGTCGTGGCGATCGTCGATAATGGAGGAAGGCCTTGAAGCGTCTGTCGCGTTTCTACCACAGCGGGGTGGGCAAGAAGGCGATCGTCGCGGTCACCGGCGCCATCATGCTGGCGTTTCTCGTGGGTCACGTCGTTGGAAATTTGAAGGTCTTTTTGCCCGACCCGGAGCCCGGCGTCGCCGATATCGATGCCTATGCGGAGTTTCTGCGCGCCGTCGGTGAGCCGGCGTTCCCTCGCGGTGCGATCCTCTGGATTGTCCGTGCCGTCTTGCTCGCTGCGGTACTACTCCACGTGATCGGCGTGGTCCAGCTTGCCCGGCGAAACCGGGTCGCGCGCCCCGTCGGATATCGTGAGACCCGCTATGTGCGAGCCTCGCTCTCGGCGAGATGGATGATGCTTTCGGGCTTGTTGGTGCTCGGATTCATCGTATTCCACATCCTCCATTTCACGACGGGCACCGTCGATCCGGCGTCTTTTCGACCGGGGGGCGTCTACGCGAACCTCTACGCGGCGTTCTCGCGCTGGCCGTTCGTCGCGCTCTACGTCGTCGGCATGGGGTTCCTCGCGCTGCACCTCTATCATGGTGCGTGGAGCATGTTCCAGACGCTCGGGCTCGATAATCCGGATCGGAACCGCGCGTTTCGCGGCCTGGCGCTGGTCCTGGCGTTGGGCCTGTTCGTGGGCTTCACGGCGGTTCCGGTCTCGTTCGCGGTTGGGGCGCTGGACACCCCCGGGACGCTGAACCCCCCCGGGGTGGAGGTGGGCCAATGAAACTCGACGCGCGAATACCCGAGGCGCCGCTCGAGCACATGTGGGAGACGCAGCGAGAGCATCTGCGCCTCGTGGGGCCCCGCAACCGTCCCCGTAACCGGATCATCATCGTGGGGACGGGTCTGGCCGGCGGATCCGCCGCGGCCTCTCTGGCCGCCATGGGGTATCGCGTCGAGTGCTTCTGCTTCCAGGACAGCCCGCGTCGCGCCCACAGCATCGCGGCGCAGGGAGGGATCAACGCTGCGAAGGACTATCGCAACGACGGCGACTCGGTCTATCGGTTGTTCTACGACACGCAGAAGGGCGGTGACTTTCGGTCTCGCGAGGCCAACGTTTGGCGGCTCGCCGAGATGAGCGCGAACATCATCGACCAGGCGGTCGCCCAGGGCGTCCCGTTCGCCAGAGAGTATGGAGGGATGCTCGCCAACCGGTCCTTCGGCGGAGTGCTCGTGGAGCGGACGTTCTACTGCCGTGGCGAGACGGGCCAGCAACTGCTACTGGGTGCCTACTCCGCCCTGTCGGAGCAAATTGCGGCCGGCAACGTGCAAATGCACACGCGCACGGAACTCCTGGACGTCGTCACGATCGAGGGGCGAGCCCGCGGTATCGTCGTCCGCGACCTGGTTACGGGGAAGATCCGAGCGCACGCGGCCGAAGCGGTGGTCCTCGCAACAGGGGGATACGCGAACGTCTACTACCTGTCGACGAACGCCAGGGGGTGCAATGTCACCGCCACCTGGCGAGCCCACAAACGGGGAGCAGGGTTCGCGAACCCGTGCTACACGCAAATCCACCCGACATGCATTCCCGCCTCGGGAAAGCACCAGTCGAAGCTCACCCTGATGAGCGAATCGCTGCGGAACGATGGACGCATCTGGATCCCGCGGACCCCGGGGGACGGGCGCGCGCCCGAGGATATTCCCGAGCCGGATCGCTACTACTATCTCGAGGAGCGATATCCGCGTTTCGGCAACCTGGTGCCCCGCGACGTAGCTGCCCGTAACGCCAAGAAAGTGTGTGACGATGGTCTCGGCGTCGGTCCCATGGGACGCGGCGTCTACCTCGACTTCCGCGACGCGATCGCCGAGCACGGGCACGAAACGATCAAGGCGCGTTACGAGAACCTGTTCGAGATGTACGAGCGCATCACCGGCGACAGCCCCTGGAGTACGCCGATGCGCATATACCCGGCCCCGCATTACGTGATGGGCGGACTCTGGGTCGACTACAACCTCATGACGACGGTGCCCGGGCTGTTCGCGATCGGGGAAGCGAATTTCTCCGACCACGGAGCCAACCGTCTCGGCGCCAGTTCGCTCATGCAGTGCCTGGCCGATGGGTACTTCATCCTGCCGATCACGATCGGCGATCACGTGAGCCGTTTTCCCTCCGGCGACGTCGACGACGATCACCCGGCGCTCCGTGACGCGGTGCGAGAGGTCGAGGGGCAGATCCAGCGACTCCTCCGTATCGGGGGGACGCGCACGCCCGCGTCGATACATCGCGAACTCGGGCGCGCGATGTGGGAAGGCTGCGGGATCACCCGTACTGCGGAGGGTCTCCAGGCCACTCTCGACGCGATCCCGGGGATTCGTGAAGAGTTCTGGACCAACCTCAAGCTCACCGGGGACGGCACTCATCTGAACCAGTCGCTGGAACACGCCGGCCGATTGGCTGATTTCATCGATCTGGCCGAGCTGATGTGTCTCGATGCACTGGAGCGTGAAGAATCGTGCGGCGGCCATTTCCGCGAGGAACACCAGACGGAAGCCGGCGAGGCGCTTCGCGACGATGCGAACTTCGCCCACGTCTCCGTGTGGGAGCACTCCGGGCCGGACGGTCCTCCCGTGCTGCACAAGGAGCCGCTCACGTTCGAGACTCTTCCACTGACCCAGCGCAACTACAAGACCTGAGGCTGATCGTGACCCGAAGGGTAAGGCTCAGAATCTGGCGTCAAGCCGGTCCGGATGCGGAGGGCGAACTCGTCGACCACGTGGTCGAGGATATCAGCGTCGACACGTCGTTTCTCGAAGTCCTCGACACACTCAACGAGCGGCTCGCACGTTCCGGCGAGGAGCCCGTGGCCTTCGACTCGGACTGCAGGGAAGGCATCTGCGGGATGTGCTCGATGGTCATCAACGGGCAGGCCCACGGGCCTCTGCAGCGGACCGCGACCTGTCAGCTTTATATGCGTCACTTCGATGACGGCGAGGTCATCACTGTCGAACCGTTCCGCGCGGCCGCGTTCCCGATCATCCGCGACCTGACGGTGGATCGCGGCGCCCTCGACCGAATCCTCCAGGCCGGAGGGTTCATAAGCGTGCATTCGGGGCCGAAGCCCGACGGGAACTCCATCCCGATCGACTCGATGACCGCCGAGCAGGCCCTGGATGCGGCTTCGTGCATCGGGTGTGGGGCGTGCGTCGCCGCCTGTCCGAATGCCGCTGCCATGTTGTTCACGGCCGCCAAGG
>JBGMQU010000160.1:0-7472 GCA_048060725.1 Gemmatimonadota bacterium
TTCGGGTTGGCGTTGCTGGCGTTCGCGGGCGCCGAGTTGATCGGTGGGAACGGCTTCATCGCCGCCTTCGCCGCGGGTCTGACGCTCGGGAACACATCGCGCTCCGTGTCCACATGCCTGTGGCATTTTGGCGAAGCCGAGGGCCAGCTGTTGTCGCTGCTCGTTTTTCTGGCCCTGGGTGCGGTGCTGGTCCCGGACGTCCTGCCGACGGTCGGCTGGAGCGCGGTGCTGTACGCCGTGCTCAGTCTCACGCTCATACGCATGGTTCCGACGTGGCTCAGCTTGCTCGGCACCGGGGTTCGACCGATCACCATACTGTTCCTCGGATGGTTCGGGCCGCGGGGCATCGCCTCGGTGGTGTTTATCCTCCTGCTTCTGGATCAACACGCAGTAGCCGATCGGCACCTGATCGCTGCGGTCGCGACGTTGACGGTGCTCGTCAGCATCTTCGCGCACGGCATGACCGCGTATGCGGGAGCCAACACCTACGGACGGCGGGCCGAGGCCATGGGATCGGAGAGCGATGCCCCTGAGCACCGGGCCGTCACTCCGCTGCCGACGCGCGCCCCTACGACGCAAGGACCCCAGGGCTCCCCGTGAACGCGGGGAACCCCCGGGAGCCTCTTGACCTTATACCATGGTACAGAGTTTAGATTGCGTGCGAACGATGGTGACAACGAGGTGCAGCCGATGTCCTTGACCATCTCGAAGGTGGCGTCCGAAGCCGGGGTGAATGTTCAGACCCTCCGCTATTACGAGCGCCGGGGAATCCTCGGAGAGCCCGAGCGCAGCGCAGCCGGATATCGGCAGTACGAGCCCGACGCGGTCACCAGGATCCGATTCATCAAGCGGGCTCAGAACCTGGGGTTCACCCTCGAGGAAGTGCAGGAGCTGCTCGATCTGCGGATCGAGCACGGAGCGGCGTGCTCGACGGTGGAGGAAAAGGCCCGCGCGAAGCTGACGCATGTCGAGGAAAAGCTCAGTGAGCTGCGTCGCATGAGAAAGGTGCTCCAGGGCCTGGTCGGGGCCTGCGAACGCCGGGAGCCGACGGAGGATTGTCCGATCCTTCAGACACTGGATAGGAATTGACACGATGAACGTATTCGGAAAAGGACTTACCACGGGCGTCGCCGGCGTGGGCGCCGCGTTCGCTTCGGCGCTTTGCTGCGCGGGGCCGATCCTGGCGGTAGCCATCGGAGTGTCAGGCGCGGGCCTGGCCAGCACCTTCGACCCGCTGAGGCCATATTTCCTCGGGGCGACGGCGCTCTTCCTGGGCCTCGGCTTCTTCCTGCTGCACCGCGAGGAGAAGAACGCCTGCGAGCCTGACAAGGTCTGCGCGGATCCGCGCGTCCGGCGGCGGATGAAGATCATGCTGTGGACCGCCACGGTCATCGCCGTGGTGTTCGCCTCGTTCCCGAGCTGGCAGAACCTCGTTCTGTAGCGCGCCGCTTTACTGCAAGAGGAGTAGAAGATGTCGAAACGTTCGTGGCTACTGGTCGCAGTGGTCCTCGGAGCCGGGATCCTTCTTCAGATCCCGAGTTGGGGTTGGGGCGATCACGGAGTCGATGTACAGGAGCGCGGAGCGATGATGGGGACGGATGCCGCCGCGTCGGACCAGTTCCCCGGAACGCAAACCGTGTTCCTCGATGTGACGGGGATGACGTGATCGGGCTGCGCGACGGCGGCCAGGATGGCCGTCAACCGGGTGCCGGGCGTGACCGAGTCCGAGTTCGACTACGAGGCGGGTTCGGGCATCGTGACCTACGACCCGGAGTTGACCGATCCCGCGACGTTCATCGCCGAGCTGGAGGACAAGACGGGCTTCCTCGGCACGGTGCGCGATGAACCCGACGTAGAGCGCTAGCGGTCGATGGATAAAATCGAGACCGAAGTCACCGACGGGTCGGCCGTGTCGTTCGACCTCGCCGTATTGGGCGCCGGGTCGGCCGGGTTCGCGGCCGCGATCCGTGCCACGGAACAAGGCGCGCGGGTCGCGCTCATCAACCACGGCACCATCGGCGGGACCTGCGTGAACGTCGGCTGCATTCCGTCCAAGGCCCTGATCCGGTCAGCGGAGGCCACCCACGTGGGGCGAGCTCACCCCTTCGACGGCGTCCCGCGTGCGGCCGGTACCGTAGACTGGCCGGCAGTTCGCGATCAGAAGGACAGGCTGGTGGAGCAGCTCCGGCAGGCCAAGTACGTCGATGTCCTCGAGGCGTACCCGATGATCACGCTGTTCGAGCAACGCGGCACGGTCGAGACGAGCGGCTCGGTGACGCTCGCCGACGGCACGCGTATCGAGACCGAGCGGCTCGTGGTGACGGCGGGATCGTCTCCGTCCATCCCCGACATCCCCGGGCTCGCCGACGCCGGATTCCTCGACAGCACATCGGTACAGGAGCTCGACGCGCTGCCGGCATCGCTCGCCGTGCTCGGTTCCGGATCCGTTGGGCTCGAGCTCGGCCAGGCGTTCGCCCGCCTCGGCGTCGATGTCACGGTGCTGGCGAGAAGCACCCTCCTGTCGAAGGAGGATCCCGCGCTCGGAGGCGCCCTGGCCGGATACCTGCGCGAGGAAGGGATCGATGTACGCGAACACTTCGGTTTCGTTCGGGTCGAGATGTCGGGCGATCGACGGGCCATCATCGGCCGTGATCCTGACGGCTCGGAGATCCGCGTGGAGGTGGACGCGCTTCTGGTCGCGACGGGACGTCAACCGAACACCTCTGGCTTCGGACTCCGGGCGGCGGGCATCGAGATCGGACCGCGGGGCGAGATCGTGGTCGACGAGTACGGCAGGACCTCGAACCCGCACATCTTTGCGGCAGGCGACGTGACCGGCGACCCGATGTACGTATACGTCGCCGCTCGAGCCGGCGCCTTCGCCGCCGAGAACGCCCTCTCAGACTCGTCGCTGCCACTCGATCTGTCGGTCGTACCACGCGTGACGTTTACGGACCCGTCGGTCGCCGTCGTGGGACTCACGGAGGAGGCGGCCCGCGAGGCGGGCTTCGACCCGATTACGAGCGTCCTCCCGATGGAGCACGTGCCGCGCGCGCTTGCAGCCCACGACACCCGCGGGTTCGTGAAGCTCGTCGCCGACGCCGCTACCCGCCGCATCCTGGGCGCCGCGATCCTGGCCCCCGAAGCGGTCGAGATGATCATGGAACCCACACTGGCGATCAAGCACGGCCTGACCGTCGAGGATCTGGTGGACACGCTCCACCCGTATCTGACCTTCGGCGAGGGAGTCCGCCTCGCCGCGCAAACGTTCGACAAGGAAGTCGCCGCGTTGTCGTGCTGCGCCGCATGACCGGCGTCGCCGCCGCCGTTCTGCCGCTCCGGGCCACGCTCTGGGAACGCATGAAGGTCGGAATCCACATGACGAATATGACAGTCGAGATCGACGCCGACGGGAACACCGAGGCGTCCGACGAGTTGTGTCTCTGGCGACGTTGAAAATCCCACCTTCCAGGGTCGCACTGCGAGCCGAGTAGGCGGCGTCAATCGCCGTCGGGGATCGTGTCGAGCGCGCGAATCGGACCGGTCACTTCCACCCGAACCGGATATCCATCTACTTCCTCCGGGATCGGTGGATCCAGTTGATCGGCGGGACGTGACGCGAACACCTTGATGCATGGCCGGTCGTCACACAGGCCGATGCCGGTACCGACGACCCCGGGGTTCGCCATCCACCTGTCGGTCACCCGCTTCAGAACGGTCTCGATCGTCTCCAGGGCAGCCTCCCGGGTCGCGGGTTCCGGAACGTCGTTACCGACCGACTGGCAGCCGGTTACGCCGATTACCCACAGAAAAGCCAGAAAAGCGATGGGGGGCGCGGCACTTGCATCTGCCCGTCGAGTCATTCGTACTTGTACGGAAGAATCATGGGTGGAAAATGATGTCGGGCCCACGACCACGCCACAGGAGGTCTCGCCGTGCCTGAACGCAGCTCTCTTTCGTCTTCGAGTCGCCGCCTCGTCAGCGTGTTCGCCGCCGCCCTGATCTGGGCCGGGTGCGGCGATGCCCCCGAGCCGATCTCGGGGCCGGATTCACCAGACGCGCGGGTTCCGACTCAGGACGCGGGGATTCAGGCGGCCATATCGATCCAGGACCGGCACACACCTGCCCTGCTCTCCCTCGGGGGAGTGGTGGGAACCGGCATCGGACTCGGACCCGATGGAAAACCCGAGATTCGCGTGTTCACGCTCCAGCCCAACGTGAATTTCCCGGAGGACCTCGACGGAATCCCGCTGACACCCGTCGTGACCGGGATGTTCATCGCCGGCAACGTGAGCAACCCGACGACGAAGGAGCGGCCCGCGCCCAACGGATTCTCGGTGGGTCATCCCAACATCACGGCGGGAACGATCGGCGCGCTGGTGGCGGACGCCGGCGGCAACCTGTTCATTCTGAGCAACAACCATGTGCTCGCCAACGTCAATAAGGCTTCTATTGGCGACCCTGCGCTCCAGCCCGGCCCCTTCGATGGCGGCACGAGCGCCGATCAGCTCGGCACCCTGGCCGCGTTCCGGCCGATCTCCTTTTCCGGCACTAACACGATCGACGCGGCCATCGCCAGCGTGAACGGCGGTGACGTGACCGGAGCCACGCCGAGTCCCGGCGACGGCGGGTACGGCGCCCCGGGCACAAACCCGCAGCCGGTATCGATCGGAATGGCGGTTCAAAAGTTTGGCCGTACCACCAGGCACACTACCGGTACGGTCGACGCGATCAACGTCACCGTGGACGTGTGCTACCAGACGCAGGGACCGAGAAGGTGCAAGAAGTCCGCTCGTTTCGTGAACCAGTTCACGGTGGTGGACGGATCGTTCTCGGACGGCGGGGACTCGGGCTCGCTGATCGTGACGAAGGACGGAAGCAAGAGCCCGGTCGGGCTTCTGTTCGCCGGATCGAGCACGCAAACCATCGCGAACCCGATCGACGACGTGCTGGCGGAGTTCGGGGTGTTCGTGACGACCGACACCGGTGGCGGAACTCCGACGAACCAGCCTCCCACGGCCTCATTCACCCCGAAGTGCACCGGGCTCGCCTGCAACTTCGACGGGTCCGCGTCTAACGATAGCGACGGCACGATCGCGTCTTACGCATGGGACTTCGGGGATGGGGCGACGGGGGCGGGCGCCACCCCGTCGCACACCTACGCCGCCAGCGGGACGTACACGGTCACGCTGACCGTCACCGACAACGACGGAGCGACCGGCGTGGACAGCCAGGGTGTCACGGTCTCTGATGGAGGCGGGGGCGCGACGTTCTCACTGGACGCGAGCGGGCAGAAGATCAGGGGCCGCCACGTCGTCGAGCTCACGTGGTCGGGAACGGCCGCGAGCCAGGTAGACGTGTATCGCGACGACGTCCTGATCGCCACGACGAACAGCGACGGCGCCTACACGGACAACACCGGGAACAGAGGATCTCGCACATACGTATATCGGGTATGCGAGGCAGGAGGGACGACGACCTGCTCGAACACGTCTACTGTGGCGTTCTAGAAGGGTGTTGAAAACCCTGGCGGGTCACGTTACGAGGCGTCAGGCAGATGCGACGGGAGGCGCGGTCGGCGAGTTCGCCGGCCGCACCGCTTCGTAGAAGCGGGCCGCCACCAGCATCCCCGCGATGGGCGCGGCCCAGTAGAGCCAGTGCCCACCCCACTGGCCGGCCACCAGCGCCGGTCCGAGCGATCGGGCGGGGTTCATGGATGCCCCGGTGAGCGTACCTCCCACGAGCGAGCCGAACGCCACGACGAGTCCGACGGCGACCCCGGCCACGCCGCCCGCGACTCTCCTGTCGGTCGCGACCGCGATGATCACGAACAGCAACGCGAACGAGAGGAGTGCCTCGACCACGAACGCGGCCGGGAGAGATGCCGCCACCGTGGTCACACCGAGCGGCACTCCCGGGCCGAAGGCGACGCGCACAGCGGCCGAACCGGCGATCGCCCCCAGACACTGAGCGGCCACGTACGTCGGAACAGTCCGCGTGGGAACGTGTCCCGCCGACCACAGGGCCAGCGTCACCGCGGGGTTGAAGTGCGCACCGGAGATGTGCCCGACCGCGTAGATCATGGCTGCTATCACCGCGCCGAACGCGAACGCGATTCCGACCGGGCCGATCGCGCCGCCCGAGACGGCATCGGCCGCCACGGTCCCGGTTCCGACGAAGACGAGGAAAAAGGCGCCAAGGCCTTCGGCCAGCGCCCGCCTGAGCTGGTCGCCGTTCACTTCGTCGGTGCCGGACCGGCGATCTTCACGTCCCCTCTCCGCACGGACGAGCCGTTCGAGCGGCAACGCGCTGAACCGCCAGGCGGCGTTCCGGCGCGAAGTCGGGGGCCTCATCGAGCCGGCGCACTACGAGCTCGAGCAGCTCCGACTCCGTGGCCTCGCCGCTGCTCGCGAGCCGGTAGTAAGCGAAGCGCCCGATTCGCCGAACGCTCACCAACGACCCCGCGCGCAGCATCTGCAGATGTCGCGAGACGGTCGGCTGCGGAAGACTCAGGACGTCCACGAGATCGCACACACACAGCTCGCCCGCCGCGAGCAGGTTCAGAATCCGGAGACGCGTACGATCTGCCAGAAGGCTGCACGCCCGCTCGAGCGCACTCGTCTCGACGGCAAGCGGCGGGTCGGAAAGTCGGCCGAGGGCCGCTGACATATTCATGAATCCGAATATGTCGTTGCCGACCGAGACTCGCCAGCAGCCCTGACGAGAGGGCGGCGACGGAAACTAGTCGTCGAGTTCGCGTGCGATCGCGTCGGCCTTCGCTACGGCGCCCAGCTCGACAAAGCCCGTGACCGCGCGGAGCAGCAGCGCTCGCGCCTCCCCTGGTCGGCCCGCCTGCGAAAGGCACCGCCCCTGGTCCCGAAGACTTTCGGCGTGCAACAGCGAATTGCCGGTGCGTCCCGCCAACTCGGTCGCCGCTGCGAGATCCGCGAGGGCACCCTCGAGATCGCCACGCCGACAACGCACGACCCCCCGGACTCGCAGGGCGTCTCCCTCAGACACCGGATCCTCGCACGCCCGCGAAATCTGGATCGAACGATCGGCGAGCTCGGCGGCGATCCCCTGGTCACCCCGGGCCAGCTCGCACTCCGCGCGTGCGCTCAACGACAGGGCGACGAGCGGGCGGTACCCCACGCCCTCGGCCACCTCCACGGCCTTCACATGACACCGCACGGCTTCGCCGATCCGGTTCAACTCCCGATATGACAGGCCAAGGTTATGGTGGATCTGGGCGACCCCGTGGGGTCGATCCGCCTGCTCGTACAGCGGGAGGGCCAGCCGGTAGTACGAGAGCGCCTCCTCTACCCGGCCCTGGAGGTCTGCGATGGCCCCCAGGTTATTGGCGGCCGGGGCCAACATCTCCGCGTCGTCTTCGGCCTGTGCCAGCTCGATGAGCGCGTCGAGACTTCGGGTGGCCGTCTCCATGTCGCCGAGTTCGAACGCGGCGACGCCCG
>JBGMQU010000161.1:0-7466 GCA_048060725.1 Gemmatimonadota bacterium
GTGGGTCGCCAACCGGTCGATCAGAACTGCGGCGTGTTCCAGCGTACGGAGTTCGTCGGGCCCCAGTCTGGCGAGCCCCGACCTCAGGGCGCCCAGCCGTCGTTCTCGAATGTCCTCGAGCAGCTTCCAGGCCTTGCTCGTCGACGTGATCAGCGAAACGCGTGCGTCGTGCCGGGCCGTCCGTCGAACCACATAGCCGTCGCGCTCGAGCGCCTGCACGAGCCTCGTGACCGTGGGCGGGCGGACCTGCTCCAGTTCGGCGAGGTCGGCGAGTGTCGTCGGCCCTCGATTGACGAGCGTGGAGATGATCGAGAGCCTCGCTGGCGTTTCCCCCAGGGCGCGGTCCTCGCGGCGTACCCGGCGGGTCAGCCGGAGTGCGGCGGAGTTCAGCCGGTCCGCGATGTCCGAACGTCGGATGTCCTCGCCGAACGTCGAGGCCCCGACGGCCTCAGTCATCACGGAGTCTGATGGCATCTTCTTCATATTATTTAGGTTAGCTAACCTAAATAATAATCAGTAGACATGGCGGGGTCAACGGGCTCCAGTGCCTCGCTATCCGGCGGTGGCCGACCGCCGTTCCCGTCTGACGCGCTTGAGGGCCGCGGCGGCCTCGAAGAGAAGCCAGATCTCCAGCACGAAAATCGCCGCGCCGAACACCAGCAGCATCGTCTGATCGTTCGTCCAGTACCGCTCGATGTTGATGAGCATGGCCCACGTGGTCATCGCGAGGAGAAACACCATGGGGATCATCGTCACCCAGGCCGGGCGCTTCTGACGCATGAGGTAGAGGCTGACGATCAGCAGACTCAGGCCCGCGAGCAGCTGGTTCGTCGTCCCAAACAGCGGCCAGATCCGCATGCCCCCCGCTCCACGGTCGAGGCCCAGCGCGAGCAGCGCGCAGCTGGAGACGGCGACGGTCGTGGCCACCCAGCGGTTCTGGATGATCTTGATGTTGTACTCGACGCCGAGCTCGGCGATGATGTATCGCTGAAGCCGCACCGCGGTGTCGAGCGTGGTCGCGGCGAAGCTGATCACGACGACCGCGGCGAAGATCGTCGCGACTTCCGCCGGGATTCCGATCCCGCTCGCGATCACTCCGACGCCGTTCACGAACGCGGAGACTCCGCCCGCCGACGCCGCCGCCCAACTGCCGTAGTGCTCGTGCCAGCCGTCGACGCCGGCATAGATCGCGAACCCGGCCGTGGTGGCGATGATCGAGATCAACGCGAGGGCGCCCTCACCCAGCGCCCCACCGTACCCGATCTGCCTCGCATCCATCTCGTTGTCGATTTGTTTCGACGAGGTACCCGACGCCACCAGCCCGTGGAATCCGCTGATCGCCCCGCACGCGATCGTGATGAAGAGGAGCGGGAACCATCCGGGGGCGTCGGCTGGCAGGTTCGTGTTCACCGCCGGAGCGATGATCGTGGGATTCGTGACGAGCACGCCCGCACCGATGATCCCGAGCGCGACGAACAGCTGGTGGCCGTTCACGTAGTCGCGCGGCTGGAGCAGAAGCCACACCGGGAGGACCGAGGCGATGAAGGTGTAGGCGAAGAGGATGATGATCCAGCCCACCCGTTGGCCGTCCGCCGTGGCGGCGTTCGCGGCGGCAGCGGCGTCTCCGCCCGCGGCGGTGAGTTGGGCGGCGGTCGGAGAGAACCCGATCACGTCGGGCAACTCGAAGGGCATGGATTGCCCGAACCAGATCAAGACGTACAGCACCGCCAGGGCGCCCAGCGACGGCCGGAGGATGCCCACCCCGGTGCGATAGATCAGGAAGCCGACGACGAGCGCGACGGCGATCGACCCCCACACCGGCACCACGGCGCCGGGGGTGGTCATGAACAGGTCGGCGATGATGACCGCGAAGACCGCGTTCACCATCAAGAGCAGAAAGAAGATCAGGAGAAGGAAGAGGACGCGTGCCCGATCACCGATAATCGACTGTGTGAGGCTCCCGATCGACTGCCCCTTGTGGCGCGTCGAGATCCACAGGGTGCCGAAGTCGTGTACGGCGCCTGCGAAGATCGTCCCGAGGACGACCCACAGGAACGCGGGGAGCCAACCCCAGATAACCGCGATCGCCGGCCCCACGATGGGCGCGGCGCCAGCGACCGATGTGAAGTGGTGACCGAACAGGACGTGCTTGTTCGTCGGCACGTAGTCGACCCCGTCCTCGAGTTCGTGGGCCGGGGTCACGAAATTTGGGTCCAGCTTGTAGATCCTGGTCGCGATGAACTTCGAGTAGATCTGGAACCCGGTGATAAACGCGGCCACGCCGACGACCAGGAGGACGATCGAACTCATATGGAAGCCTCTTCCAGCACCTCTGTACGGACTCGCCCGAGGGCATCGACGCCGACAGGGTCGGTCTCCTGCAGGCGGACGCCGAGAAGGGGCCAATCTCCGAGGTTTTCGAGAATCCTCGCAAGGTAGTCGCGCTCACGCTCACGCCTGGCGGCGAGAAACCGGGCTTCGGGAGCACCCGGTTCGGGGTCGGGCAGGATCTGATTCACGATAATCGCCCCCACGGGGATCCCGTGCTTCGACAGCGCCTCGACCGCGGTCTCGGTCTCCCAGATTGGAAGACGCTCGGGGATGAGGACGAACACGAAGGCCGTCCGCTTCGGGTCCGTCAGCGTGACGCGGGCGCGCTCGAAACGTGCCCGCCTGTCCTCGAGCGCCGTGAGGATCGGATCTTCGTGATCCTCTTCCGTCTGCTCCGTCCCCGCCACGGTACGCCACATCTTCGCCATGGCGCTGACCTTCCGCCGCCGTTTGATGAGACCGCTCATCCAGGCCGTCATCAGCTCGGGCAGCGACAGCAGGCGCAACGTCTGGCCGGTCGGCGCCGTGTCGAACACGATCCGGTCGAACTCGCCCGCCTCCTCCTCGAGAATCCGGGTGAACCGATCGAACAGGGCCGCCTCGACCGCGCCCGGCGAGACGCGGGCGATGTCGATCTGTCGATCGACCTCGACGAGCAGCCGGGGCGGAACCGCATCGGCGATGCGCGCCTTTACGCCGGCGATGTAGTCGTCCGCTTCGCGTTCAGGGTCGATCTCCATCGCCCAGCAGCCGGGCGCGACCGGGCTCGGTTCGGGGCCCAACTCGTGCTGGAGGATGTCGGAGGTGGAATGTGCGGGATCGGTCGACACGAGGAGCGTCTTGTGCCCCTCGGCGGCCAGCTGAAGCGCGGCTGCGCTCGCCATCGTGGTCTTCCCCACCCCGCCTTTTCCGCCGAAGAACAGGATCGGGCAATCGACGGGAACCGTCAGCAACAGCGGAAGCCGCCGTCCGGCGCCTGTTCCATGCCCATTCGAACGTGCCAGTCGTGAAATTCGTCGATAAGCGCCGGATACGCCTCGAGCATGTAGAACTGGATGGGGTTCGGGACGCCCAGCAGGTCCGAGAATCCCATCACCATGAACGCGTCGTGCTGACGCAGGTATTCTCGGTAGATGGTGGCCCGGTAGGGGGCGATGTACATCCCCTCGTAGATGTCTTTCGCCGCGCGCAGGCGGCTCATGATGCGCTCTCGGAGCGGGGGCGTGGCGTCCATGGAGTGAGTATCGCCGCCCGGCCGCTGGACGGCGAGCCCCGCCCTATTCGTGCCGAAGCGCCCCGTGGAGCGTGCAGATGTCGGCCGGCCTGTCCCGCCGGGTGGCGAGCACGTCAATTCCGGGTCTCTCGCCGGCGGAGCGATGACGGGCTGCCGGACCACCAGGCGCACAGACCGGAGATGGCAGCATGGAGCCGACGCGTCCGACCCGACGGGTGTTCGTACGAAACGCGAGCGGCGTAGCGGCGCTCGCCGCAGCCGGTGTCCCGTTGGCGGCGGCCGGGTGCGCGCTCGATACGGAACCGGACGCGCCAGGCACGGAACAGACTGGCGAAGAGCCCGGCGAGGGCGGTCCGCCTCAGGCCCTCTCGGGACCACGGTCCGCGCTCGCCACGCCCGGGCCCATGCTCCCACCCGTACCGGCGGTCCTCCTCACGGTGAACGGCGCGCCCGGCGACCCGGACGAAATCTCCGTCGTCTGGTCGTTCGTGCTGAACGGAGACCCGGCGCACATCGGCATCTCCGTGGGCGACGAGCACGTGGCCGGACCCCTGATCGCGACCCACGGCGAGTTCGTGCTCAACCTGCCCGTCGCGGACATGATCGAGCCGTTCGATCGTGTCGACATGAACTCGTCGCGAGTGGGCGACAAGTTCGAGCTGTCGGGGCTGACGCGTGGCTCGGCCTCTGCCGTCGATGCGCCGACGGTCGAGGAATCCCCCCTCCATCTCGAATGCCGGGTGCTGGACACGATTACCCTGCCGCCCGCCCGGACGGTGTTCTTCGCGGAGGTCGTCGCGACGGCCGTCCTCGACGGCGTGGTGGACGAGAACGAGCGACTCATCGTCGCGAACGTCCCCTTCTTCGGGATGACGGCCGGGAGCGGCGAGTTCTACACCATGGGCCAGTCGATCGGGCACATCGGACGTACGGTCGGCCGTGACGACATCCGGTACTGAGGGCGCGAGCCGAACGCGCTCAGTTGATCTTCCGCCCCGTCTGATCGACTCCGCCCTGGTGGAGGACGAGGGCCGTGACGTCCCCGTCCTCCACCACGAAGGAGATCCGGGCCTCGACCACGCGCAGGAAGAACTCCGTATCCGACTCCGCGTAGATGCGGAACTCTCCCTGTCCGGTCGCCTGTACGACCAGGCCGTCGTCCTCGAGCGTGACGGTCAGCTGGAACTCGGGGATGATCTCGTAGACGCCGACGTAGCGTTCCAGAATGGCGCGGCTCACCTCGACTTCGACCGGCTCCTCCGAGGGGTCCGGGGCCGCGGCGAGGGGGATCTGATCGTTCAGCAAGTGGAACCCGATGTCATCCGCCCCCTCCGTCGAATTCGTCAGGACCACGACCCCGATTTCTCGCTGGGGCTCGAACCCGACGAACGTCCGGTAGCCCCCGGTGCCGCCGTTGTGCCAGACCACGCGATCGTCCCCCACTGAGAGGATGTGCCAGTTGAACCCGATGTCGTTTCCGCCCCCGGCCTCGATGATCGCGGCGTGGCTCACCCGCATGGCGCGCTCGAGGTCGCCGGCGGGCTCGCCGATGTTGGCGTCGAGAAAGGTGAGCATGTCGTTCGCGTTCGAACGGAGCGCTCCCGCTCCCGCGAGCGTCGGCAGGTCCCACATGGAGACGGGACGCCCCTCTGAATGACCCACCACGAGCCACTCACGCATCTCGGGCGACAGCTCGATCCCCGTCATGTCCATCCCGAGCGGATCGAGAATGCGCTGCCGAACGAGCGCCTCGTAGTCCATTCCGGCGGTGTAGGCGAGGAGGTGTCCCATGAGACCGACCGCGAGGTTCGAGTACTCGTACTGCGAGCCGATATCCCGGGTCAGCTCGTATCCGGAGAGGAACTCGTGCAGCTGATCCACGGTGTAGTCGGCGTAGGGGTTCGTCCCGTCCGCCGGCGACATGTTGTCGGGCAGGCGAGGGAGAGAGGAGCGATGCGTCGTGAGGTCGATGAACGTGATCTCCCGTCCGTTCCGTGAGGGGATCGTGACTCCCTCATGCGCATAGGCGGAGATCGGCGACTCGACCCGCACCTCGCCGCGCTCGGCCATGTCGGCGAGCAGAATCCCGGTGAACACCTTCGTGATCGACCCGATCTCGAACACGCTCTCCGGCCCCAACGGACGAGCCCCGGGCCCGGCGTCCCCGTACGCGACGATCCGACGCGTCCCGTCGGCCTCGAGCACGCCGAGGACGATGCCGGTCGCGCGCCCTTCCTCCACGCGCGTCTCGATGATCTCCATCAAGGCGGCGTCATCCGGGAAGTGCTGACCCGCGAGCGGCATCGCCCCGGCGAAGACGACTCCAACCGTGAGCAGGAGCCCGCGGAGACGGGGCGAAGTCACAAAACGCGTTGAGTCGGGAACGGTAGATTGGAACATTGGGGCCTCCTGGTGATGGCTGCGCCGTCGCCTCTTGGTAATGGCTGCGCCGTTGCAGGCATGCGGGGCGGCGGCGGCCGGCCCCCGCTCACTCTCCACCCATACCCACCCGAAAGCAGGATATTTGTTTTGCGGCGTTCTTGCCTCCCCCGCTACCCCCCACCCAGCTTCCGAGCATGCCGCACCTGAGAACCGCTTCGCTCATCGCGCTGAGTTGCGCCACGTTGTTCATGGCCTGCGCACCGTCGGACCCCGTGTCCGAGGCCGGGCCGACAGACCTGTCCCCTGCCTCGTGGGGTGGCGCGCAACTGGAGCGGTTCCGCGCCCTTCAGGCCACGTACGGCGAACCGCAGGCGCTCGTCGAGTCAGAACGCGCCATGATCGTGGGCATCACGGCCGCGCTGGCCGTGCGGTCGGGGTACGAGGCGCTCCGCCAGGGCGGCTCGGCCGCCGACGCCGCGTTGACGACGACGTTCGCCGAGATCGTGTTGACCGCCGGGTCGTCCGTCACGTACGCGGGCGAGATGGTGATGCTGTACTACGAGGCCGCCACGGGTCGGGTTCACTCCATGAGCGCCACGTACAACACGGTGCTCGGGGAGAACGACCCGATGTCGATTCCGCCACAGGGCACGCCGTCCGGCCGGGCGACCCTCGTGCCGGGGGTCATGGCCGGGCTCGGCGCCGCGCACGAACGGTTCGGCCGGCTCCCCTGGGCCGAGATCGTCGAGCCCGCGATCCACTTCGCGGAGGAGGGCTTCGAGATCGACGCCCGTCGCGAGCAGCTGATCGACGCCCGCTTCGAACCCATCACACGCTTTCCCGAGGGGCGCGCGATCTTCCTCAAGGACGACGGGACCCCGTACCGCGAGGGCGACTGGTTCCGGCAGCCCAAGCTCGCGGCGACGCTTCGGCGCGTGGCCGACGAGGGGTCCGACTACTTCTATCGCGGGGAGTGGGCGCAGGATCTGGTCGCCGCCGTACAACGTGAGGGCGGCCGGATGACGCTTGAGGACCTCGAGTCGTACGAGGCGATCTGGTCCGAGCCGGCCCACACGACGTTCCGCGGATTCGACGTCTACGGCGCCGGGTTGCCCAGCTACGGCGGCGTCAATCTCGTCGAGGCCCTGAACATCGCCGAGGCCGCGGATCTCGCGGACCTGGGTGAGCCGAGCAGGTCGGCTCAGGGGTTGTTCCGGCTGATGCAGATCGCTCAACTGGCCGACATGCTGAGTCCGCCCATGATCGGGAGCTTCTCGCCCGGCGCGGTCATACATGACCGACTCCCCGGCGCCGATCTTTCCGCGGCGGGGCGAATGACGAAGGAAACGGCCGCGTTGATCTGGGAGTCGATGCGGCAGAGCACCTGGCAGGAGTTCACCCGGGACATCGGCCTCGCACGTTCCGGAGACTCGGAGGCAGTCGAGAATCTGGTCGCGGGGTTTGGCCGGCGGCGCGCGGCGGCCGACTCCACGAGTGAGCCGCCGAGGCATACGGCGGG
>JBGMQU010000162.1:0-7424 GCA_048060725.1 Gemmatimonadota bacterium
AGGAACAGGCCGCGTTCGACGCCTTCGGAAACGTCTCCACCTGGAATTCTTTCACGACGGAGCACGTTCGTTACTTTTTTCCCAACGTGCTGGGCCCGCTTCGGGACGATCCCCGCTACCAGCAGCTTCTCCGCGAAGTGGATCGTGCCTGGGGGCTGGAGCCGGACGGGAGCGGATAGCACGGTGTTCTCATCACCACCCTTCATCACGACCAATCCTCGAGGGGGATCAATGGCGACGGACCGTTCACGACCAATAATCCCGATGGTGCTCGCCGTCGTGAGCCTGGCGGCCTGCCAGCCCGCGGATCGCGCCGAGCCCGCGGATCGAGCCGCGTCCACCGACCGCGCCGCGTCCGCGGATCGCGCCACGTCGGCGGCGACCGTCGAGGTCGTCGCGGCGGACTACACCTTCCGTGGGCCTTCGGAGATCCCCTCGGGCTGGATCACGTTCTCGCTGAAGAACGAGGGCCGGGAGCACCACTTCATGCTCCTGAATCGACTTCCCGACGACAAGACGTTCGAGGACTATCAACAGGAGGTTGCGACACCCTTCGACGAGGTCTGGGACGAACTGAAGGCGGGCGCCGTGGACAAGGCCGAGGCGGGGGCGATGTTGGGCCGTCTCCTCCCGGCCTGGTACGCATCTGTCCGGACGATGGGGGCAAATGGTCTCCTCGCGCCGGGCCTCGCCGTACGCACGACCGTCAAGCTGGATCCCGGTCTGTACGTCATGGAGTGCTACGTCAAGACGGCGGACGGAACCTTCCACACATCGCTCGGGATGCAGCTACCGATCACCGTCACCGACACACCTTCGGGTGGGACGCCTCCAGAGGCCGACATCGAGATCACGCTCACGAACTTCGAGATCTCGGTCGTGGGCGAGCTCACGGCGGGGGAACACACTGTCGCCGTAAACTTCGAGGAACACCCGGAATTCGGTCTGGGGAACGACGTCCATCTGGTCCGATTGGGCGACGGGATCAGCGTGGACGATGTCGTGCCCTGGATGGACTGGATGAACCTGGACGGCCTGCGGGCACCCGCCCCGGCCACGTTCCTTGGTGGGACTCAGGAGATGCCGATCGGGTACACCGCCTACTTCAGCGTGACCCTGGAGTCGGGTCGCTACGCATGGATCGCCGAATCGGGCGCGGCTCTGGGGATGGTGAAGACGTTCACCGTGGAGTGAGTCGAGCGATTCTCCCGATGCAGGCCCCGGGGCCTCCGCTGCGGGCCCGCCGTTCGAATATCCTGCCCCGAGTCGAGTATTATTGGGAGTAACACGGATATCGAAGAACGAGGATCCCCATGTACACCACGTGCATGTTCTGCAATAAACCGCTCGGCGAAAACAAGGTCGTCGAGCATTTTCCCGTCGGCCGGCGTCTCGCGTTCGATTCGGATCGCGGGCGCCTGTGGGTGGTCTGTCGCAAGTGCGAGCGCTGGAACCTCACACCGCTCGAGGAGCGATGGGAGGCCGTCGAGACCTGCGAGCGTCTCTTCGAGTCGACGCGGGTTCGGGCCTCCACCGACAACGTGGGGATCGCCAGGCATCGTGAGGGACTCGAGCTCGTCCGCATCGGGAAGCCGCTCCGCCCCGAGTTCGCCGCATGGCGATACGGCGATCAGTTCGGTCGCCGCAGAAAGCGGGCGATGCTGTATGGCGCCGGCGGGTTGGCAGTTCTTGGTGGTGTCGTGATCGGGGGTGCCGTGACGGGTGTGGTCAGCACCGTATTTCTCGCGCAGAGCGGCAACTTCGTCAACGCATGGGCGAACGGCCGCACGCTCCTCAAGGTGCGAACAGACGACGGACGCGTGGTACGTCTCAAGAACCCCGACCTGCTCGGAACACGCCTCCGCCCGGCCGACGGGGACGAAGGGTTTCGGCTCGGGATGCGAAAAGGCAAGAAGACGGAGTGGTTCGAGGGTCGGGAAGCGGAACGCCTCGTCGGCCTGATCCTTCCCAAGATGAATCGGAGGGGCGGTAAGGCTCGGACGGTCCAGGATGCAGTCTCCGAGATCGAGCATGTCGGGCACCCCGACGCGTTCCTCGCCGACGTCATCACCGGGGATCAGTTCAAGGACAAGAAGGGCATCCCCGGGTACATCAACAAGATGCCGACTCCCACGAAGCTCGCGCTCGAGATGGCGCTCCACGAAGAGCAGGAACGGCGGGCGCTGGAGGGAGAGCTGAAGGAACTCGAAGCGGCGTGGGCGGCGGCCGAGGAGATCGCCGCCATCGCGGACGATCTTCTCCTGCCCGAAAGCACGACGAGCTTCCTGGAGGAGAACCGTCCGATCGGACGGCTGAAGGACGGGGCAGAGTCTGAGACCTGAGGACGAGGAGATCGTGATGGCAGAACGCGTGCTGCGAGTCGGCATCATTGGACTCGGAAATGTGGCGGTGCACCACCTGGAAGCGTATCGCCCGCTCTCATCGATCGACGTCGTTTCGGGGGCCGAGCTGCGAGCGGATCGCCTCGAGGAGATGGCCGACACGTACGGCTTCACGCCCCACACGGACTACCGGGAGATGCTGCAGACCGAGCAGCTGGACATCGCATGCGTGCTCACACCCGTGAACACGCATCGGGAGTTCGTGGAAGCCGCTGCGGATCATGGCGTACACGTCCTGTGCGAGAAGCCGCTCGCGCTCGCGCTCGAAGACGCCGAGGCGATGGTGGCGAGCTGCCACGCCGCGGGCGTGAAGTTGTTCTATGGGGCCGTGTACCGATTTCTTCCGGCCCTGGTGCGCGCGAGAGAGATGATTCGGCGCGGCGACATCGGCGAGGTGCGGTTGCTCACTGAGTTTCTTCTCGGCGGTCGAGGACCCGCCCACCAGCACCAGATGGGCGTTGCACACTACCCCGAGGGGAGCCCGGGCGGTTCCGGAATGGGGCTCGTCGACCACGGCATCCACCTCGTTGACGCGTTCGCGTGGCTCCTGGATAGCGAGATCGTCTCGGTCTCCGGACGAGGGAATCGATCGGGAGCCTCGCCCTCGCCGGAGTTGATGACCATGCGCTTTGCCAACGGCGCCACCGGGCAGCTCGTATACGACGATGGGACGTTCAGCTGTGACATGCCGGGGGAAGGCACGTTCAGTGCGGGTGCTGGATGGAACGTGGCCGGAGATCTCCGTGCCGCAGGGACATGGCACGATCAGCCCGGGAACATCCGCATCTACGGCACGGAGGGCTCGTTACGCCTGTTCCACTATGCGAACAAACTGTTCGTCACGACGGCTTCGGGGCAGAAGCAGGTGATGCTCCCTCACGCACCGTCGCCCGCGCACTTCGGGGCGCAGATGGAGTCGTGCGCACGCTCCGTTACGGAAGATACGGAGCCGGAGACACCGGGTGAGGCAGGCGTACGCGCCTTGCGGACGCTACTCGAACTGTATGATGGCGACGAGTCCTCGTGAGCTCGTCTCACCTCACCCCTGGTCTGCGTCGAGAATGAGCCGGCGCCGCTCCTCTTCGCTCACCTCGCGCCGCATGGGAGAAGCCGCCTTGTAGAACAGTGCGCCCAGCAGCGCCCAGGCGAGAATCACGATCCATTCGGTCGGCATGCGCCCACCCGCGCTGTGGTACTGTTCATAGACCGCAGTCGCCAATAGTCCGAGACTCAAGACGATCGCCAGGTACAGGAACGCCATGCCCCCCGGAACCCTGTAGGGCCGTTCGTGATCCCGCCGGGTCGAGCGCAGCTTCGCTACTCCGATGACCACGAGTGCGAACACCAGGGCGGCCGTCGAGGCCGACGCGCTCACGATGACGAGGATGGCGTTGCGTCCGAACAGGGCGCCCAGCCCCCCCATGACGCCCACGAAAATCACGGCCGTCGAAGGTGATCCGAACCGATCGTGCACCCGAGCGAATCGGTGCGGAATCATGTGTCCCCTGCCGAGCGAAAACACGATCCTGGTGCTCGCGAAGAAAAGGGCGTTCCAGGTCGTGATGAGTCCGCAGAGGCCGGCGAACAGGACGATCTTGCCCAGCAACGGAGAACCGAACGCGGCCTCCATGGCCGCCGCGGCCGGCAGTTCCATAGCCAACAGCTCCGGGCGAGGGAGACTCATCGTCGCAGCTACGATCACCAGGCAGTAGAAGACCAGCGCAAGAACGATCGACAGCGCGATGACCCTGGGAAGCAGGTGCAGATTCGTCCCCTCCTCCACCTCCCCCATCGCTTGCGGAATCGTGTCGAAGCCGGCGAACCAGAACGGGATCGTGGCCAGGACGCCCACGATTCCGATGACCACGGCGCGCGGAGTGTCTCCCACGAACGTGGGCTGCAGATTGGCCACGTCGCCGGCGAAGACGCCGACCGCGATGAAGATCGCCGACGCCAGCACCAGACCCACGGTCATGATGTCCTGGAACCACGCCGCGGTTTTCCCGCCCCGATAGTTGATGACGCCAATGACCGCCATGATCGCGAGCCCCAGCAGTAGACTCCACAACCGAACCGCCTGCCCGAAGACGGAATAGATGACTGGCCCCCCGAAGCCGGGGACCAACGCCGACATGATCCACTCCACCGAGATGGCTTCAAACGCCGTCCCGAAGATGTAGGCGAATGCCAGGAACCAGGCTGCCGCAAAGCTCCACCGCGGTCCCCACGCCTCGAGGACGTACGCGACCTCGCCACCGGAGACCGGGTACATCGACGCCATCTCCGCATAGCACAGCCCGATCACGAGCATCGCCAGGCCGCCGACGACGAACGCGATGATGGCGCCCATCGAACCGGCACCGCTGAGCCAGGACCCCATCACCGTGATCCACCCGACGCCGATGATCGTCCCGAACGACAACGAGAACAGGGAGCGCAGCTTGATTCCCTTCTCGAGCGCCTCGCGTTCGTGTGCCATGCTCACGCGTTCCTGCTCGAGAGGCCGTTCCTTCGCACGGTCAACCCGACCGGATCCCCATCATTTCCCTCGACTCCAGGGGCGTGGCGATCTCTCGGCCGAGCTCGCGTGAGATTGTCGCGATCTTGCGTACCTCGTCGGCCGAGCGCTTGATCTTCTCATCCCTGTGAGGGTACATGTGGACGTGGTCCTCCATGCCGACACGGATGGCATCCACTCCCATCAGAATCGCGAACGTGCTCAGGGCGAGCCAGTTGCGGCCTCCCGCGCTGAGGCTGACGATGCTGTCCGGCGGCATCATCTGGATCATGCCCAGCAGATACATGTAGCCCCACGGGTCCGGGTAGGTCTCCGCCGCATTGTGCATGCCCGGCCCCATGGACATCAGATAGGGCTTCTCCAGGATCCCGGGTTTGATGAGCCACTCCCTCACGTTCATGATCCCTTCCCAGTTGTGGTTCATGAACTCGGGCTTGATCCGGTGCTCCTGCAGGTACTGGATGGTCTTTACGGTGTTGGTCTCGGTGGCGATGCTCAGTTCCACCTTCCCGTCCATGTCCTCGGCCGCGTACGAGACCGGCGTGAACACGGTCGACTCCATGTACTTCTGGTCGGCGAACATGTCGACCAGCGGCTTGACCGACTCATAGCTGTAGTGCGTCGACCCCGGCTCATAACTCTCGCACGAACTCGGCTGAATGATCACGTCCGGACAGTCTGCGAGGATCAGGTCGATGAGCCGCTTGAGGTCGCTCTTGGGCGCGCCCGCCGTGCCGTCCGGGTTCCTCGTGTGAAGATGGACCACGCTGGCTCCGGCCTGGCAGGCCTCGATGGCCTGATCAGCAATCTCCTCCACCGTATAGGGCTGATCCGGGTTCTGCCGTCGCGTCGTGGTTCCCCCAACCGGGCAGACCGTGATCATCAGCTTCTTGTCCATCGTCGGATTCGGCGGCTGGTTGGCCGTCATCTCCGCCCACTTGAATCCACCCCAGTCAGACATGAATCACCTCCGTATCGTCATTGGTCTTCGGCGGTCAGCCACCCGGGTGCCTCGTACGCCGGCGAGGGGTAGCTGTAGAACCCTTTTCCCGACTTCACGCCCAGCTCTCCGCGGCCGATCATCTCGTCCAGGAACTCGGGCGGCTTGTCCGACGGGTCGCCGGAGGCCTGATGGTAGACGCTCTCGATATCGCGCACGACGTCGAGCCCGATCCTGTCCATCAAGCCGCACGGCCCCGTCGGCGTGTGCCAATCGAGCATCCAGCCCCGGTCGATGTCGTGCGGGGTGCTGTAGCCGCCGGCGATGAGGTGCAACGCTTCCTTCTTGACCGCCCGCCAGATCCGGTTGGTCGGATACCCCTGGATCTCCCGGCGCGCCACGATGGGAACGAGCCCGATCTGACGCATGAACCGCGTCGCGGCCTCGGTGGTCTCTGCCGAGGTGCCCCCGTGACCCATGACCTCGACCTTCACGTGATCCGGGCCGCCGAAGTTCATGTTGATGAAGCGATCGGGACGACCGGTGGACTCGGCGAGCCAGGAGCCGGGCATCGACGAGGTATTGGAGGCGATGAAGACGTTAAGGGCCGCTGCCTGCCCCATCCTGGACAGGACCGCACGTTTGAGCTCCAGATCCTCCGGAACGGTCTCGATGAGCCAGTCGGTCCCTCGCACGCAGGAGTCGAGATCGGCGCATGACTCGAGGAGGGATGTGGCCTCGCCCGGGCCGACCCCGTCCTCTACCGGGAACCCCTCCAGCAGGTCGCGAACCGCCGCCACGGCAGCTTCCAACGCTTCTGTCGACACGTCGTACAGGTGCGCTCGAACGCCGCGCACCACGCACCCGTAGGCGATCCGGCGTCCCATGGTTCCGGCCCCCACGATTCCGACGGCGTGAACCATCTCCGGCGTCTCAGACATGCGCCCGCGTTCTTCCGAAGACCTGCTCTACGTGGCGCTCGACGAGTCTCACGAGATCCTCCGCGGGCCGGTGTCCAGGCGCCATGATCATCTGCGCGGCGATGCCCTCGACGAGGGCGGCCATGCACAGGGCTTCCAGACCTGGATCAAGGTCGGAAGAGATGACGCCCGCCATCTGTAGCTCGCGGATCTCCGTGTCGTAGACCTCCCACCCCAGGGCGTTCCGCTCGTGCTGCAGGCGCTCCAGTGCGGCATCGCCCACCGCTCGCCCGTTGAAGATCGCCAGGATGCGCCAGGCGTCCGTGGCCTCCTTCCTCAGGGGCAGAGCCTCGGTCAGCATGGCAACCAGTCGATCCACCCCGACATGCTCGTTCGCGGCACGGCGCTGACGCTCGAAGGTGCGGTCGAGGAACACGTTCTTGGTGAAGAGCAGCAACTCGTCCTTTTTGCGGAAGTAGTGCTGCAAGACTCCGGTTGTGACCCCCAGTTCGTCGGCGATGTCGCCGAGTGTGGTTTGTCGAAGACCCATCGACAGAAGCACCACACAGGTAGCCTCGGCGATCTCCATCCGTCTCGCATCGTGGTCGCCCTTTAGCCTCGCCATGGTCGCCCCCGAATTCGAA
>JBGMQU010000163.1:0-2925 GCA_048060725.1 Gemmatimonadota bacterium
GTATTCGGGCGTTCGCTTTGTCGGCCTGGCATCTAAACGGACAACAATCAGCCCAAGTTGACAGTACCCTCGGCCCGATTGTTCGCGTAGCGGGCCGTATCGTGAGCTACGGAGGGCATGACGTTCCGGTGGGCCGCCGAGTAACTCCTGAGTCGGTCCGTCACCAGCCTCCACGGCAGGCTTCCTTGCCCTTTCAGCAGCTTCCGAAAGAACCGTTTCGCCGCGCGGGCGTTACGATACCGCTGAACCAGGATGTCGATCACGTCTCCATCCTGGTCGACGGCTCGCCATAGGTAATGGCGCTTGCCCCTGATCGCCACGAAGACCTCGTCCAGGTGCCACACGTCGCCCAGTCGACCCTGTCGATTCCGGAGCCTCCGAGCGTACTCGGGTCCGAACTTCCGACACCACTGCCGGATGGTCTCGTAGGTGACGTCGACGCCCCGCTTGGCCAGGAGTTCCTCGACATCGCGGAAGCTCAGGGAGAACCGGTGGTACAGCCAAACGCTGTGGCTGATGATCTCGGGAGGGAACCGGTAGCCGCGATACCTACTTCCGTCAGTTTACATCGAGCGAGTCTGCGGAAACACGGCTCAAGTTGACAGTACCATGACCCGGCGTAGCTGCTCGCCTCGAGTCGAGCCGCTATGCGGGAAGAATGGCTCGGGATCGGCGGTCGCGCCGGTGTCGGACGCGGGCCACAGATCGTGACCCGCGCCTGGCGGATGACCCCGGCTGGACTCGAACCAGCGACCTCGGGATTAGGAATCCCGCGCTCTATCCACCTGAGCTACGGGGCCTAGAATCGGCCTGAGAGGGAGGAAGCCGCACCGGCGGCGGAGCCGAAACTGTCACATTTCGCCTGTCCACACCAGCAGCGGGCCGACGCGCGTAAAACTTGCGATCCCTATGCATCGGCGGGGATATTCCCACATGACGGACGATGCACACCGGCGTCCCGCGTCCGTCCCTGGAGTCATGTTCGTTGGAAGCGAGCTTCAAGAGAGCCAGCGACGTCGTCGCGACGCTTTTCAACCGCCGACCCGGCGGCGAAGATACGCATACCCTCGTGGTCCCCGAGCCGGCGTTGCCCAGGGAGTGGCCCGAGAAGCTTCCGTTCAGGAAACGGCCCAAGCCCTTCTCTCGCGCGATCCCGTGGATACCGAAGTCGAGCGGGGCGCCGCATGCGGATGATCGGCCCTTCGAGTTGTTCGTATCTCAGACCGTACTCGGCGAGGTACGCAACCACCTGATCACGGCGACGAGCGGCGAGCCGTTCGGATTTCTGATCGGCCAGGTGGTGTATTGCCCGTGGGCCGAAGTGCCGTATGTCGTGATCGATACGGTGCGGCGCGAAACACAGAATCTGCCGCCGTCGAACGAGATGGACCGCTTCCGTCACGCCTGGGTCGCGGCCTCACGGGAGGCGCGCCACCGTCGCGGCGAAGTCATCGGCTGGTATCACCGTCACGGCGTTCTCGGACTGCGGCTGTCCGAATGGGACCTCCAGCTGCAGGAGGAGTTCTTCGCCGAGCCGTGGCACTGCGCGCTCGTCATCGCCCACTCCTCGCGGGGCATCATCGGCGGGTTCATCCAGAGAAGCCGACGGGCGCGACTCTTTCGCAAAGGGCTCGCACCGTTCCATGAACTCGTGGAACTCGATGCCAAGCTGGTCGACGGACTCAAGCCCTCGGTGGTCGATTGGGAAAACTACGGGGCCGGCGAATCGGTCAACGTGATCAGGGCGAAGTGGCCCAGCCCATCGACACGTCTGAAGAAATGGAAGGCCAGGCGGCACGGCGGTGAGGCCACCCTGCCCACACAGGGCGGGTCGGTTGCACCCGGACGCGGGGCGCGACAGGGGGGATCGCTGGGTGGTCGTTCCTGGCGGCCCGACAGGTCGGCGGAGGTGTCGAAGCCGCCCGTCGCGGCCTCGGTGACGGAAGACGATTTCGCCACTGCCGTCGGACCGGCAGAGGCCGATGTCGTCTTTGAGTCGGAAGAGGTGCCCGAACCCGAGGTGAAGGCGCCAACCCGCCGAAAACGTGGGAAGAAGGCGAGCGGGAAGACGACGACGGACGCGAAGAAGAAGCCGGCCGGCGAGTCGAAGACTGCCGATCCGTCCGATGCCGGCGATTCCGCGGAGGACCAGAAGACGGTCGGACCCGGCGGCGCCTGGTACTCCAGCGATTTCCTCGACGCGGTCTGGGGGCCGCCCCCGTTCGAGTCGGAAGAAGACGAGCCGGCGAGCGTCGACGAGCTCCGGGCGGAAGAGTCCGCCGGAGGCACCGACGCTAGCGCCGACGAGGGTGAGCGGGCGGCGTTCGAACTCGTACCGACCTACGAACCGGAACCGCCGGAGATCGACCCTCCCGGGTCCATGGACTGGCTCCTGGGCCTCATCGGGGAGACTCTCGCCGCGCGGCAAGAGTCCGGCCAGACCGTCTCCGACCCAGACGACGACGCCCCAGAAACCGAAGAGTCAGTCGAGGAGGAGGCTGTCTCGACGACCGAGGAGCAAGCCGAGGAGGAGGCTGCCGTGCCGGTCGAGGCCGGCGGGGAGGCTCCCGAAGATGATGATGTAGAGGACGCGAGCCCGCGCCATCCCCATCCCACGCGGGCCCCGATCACCATGCCGACGGCCTCACCGTCCCGGCGGCCGACGTTCGTAGAGGCGTCGCACAACCCCGACCACGATCCGGAAGCCCAGATTCCCATCGTCCTCTTCGACGACGGCGAGAAGTGGCAGCCCAGCCCGCAGCAGAAACGGGTCGGAGGTGTGGTTCTGGCCGTCATCGCCCTAACGATCATCGTTCAGCTCGTCCGCGGCTCGTTCAGCGCGGACGCGCCGGCTCCGGTCCCCCCCCCCGCTGCGGCCGTGGACCCATCTCCTGCATCTCCCACCTCCGAATTCCCCGGGCTCCT
>JBGMQU010000163.1:2935-7355 GCA_048060725.1 Gemmatimonadota bacterium
TCCTGGCCGTCATCGCCCTCACGATCATCGTTCAGCTCTTCCGCGGCTCGTTCGGCGCGGACGCGCCGGCTCCGGTTCCCGTGCCCCCCCCCGCGGCGGCCGTGAACCCATCTCCTGCATCTCCCACTTCGGAATTCGTCGGGCTCGTCGACGACTTCCTCACCAACCTCCACGGATTCCGTGCGCGTCTCGTGGAATTCCGACTCGGGCAGACGGACTGCGCGGGAATCAGCGCGGAGATCATCGCCGTTGCCGCCGCACACGGCCTGCTCGAGGCTCACGTGGCAAGCAATCCGGACATGTCTGATCGGTTCGACCTGCTCGACAACGAATTCGAGGCGACACTGGGACGCTTTGCCTCGACGGACTGTCCGACGCCCGCGGAGTTGGTGCCCGACGGCGACGCGGCGTCGGCCGGGACAGCGGCCCCCGCCAGCTAGCGCAAACCCGCGCGACGACGCTGCATTTCGCCTGACATCCCGAACGAGCATCTCTCTTGCTCAATACTCTGCCGGTAGCGCGACGTGGCCGGTAGTCGATCCCTTCGCGACCGGGCCGAAGCTCCCGCTGTTGAACGGGTTCCGGCATCCGGGGAGGCACCAGGGTTCGTTCGGCTTCGTCACGAAGTAGTCATTGACCCGAAAAAGTTTGCGTACCGACGTGTCCGAATCAGCAAACATGCCGCCCCATCTGACGATCACACCGGCCGCTCCGCCGTACGTCGACTGCATCCAGTGGGTGCCCCGGCGCTTCGCCGGCGGGGTCTCTCCGGTAACCCTTGCGGACCTCGTGTTCACGCAACGACTCCTCCGGGAGGTCCAGGCCCAATTCACTTCGGCTCCGGAGTCGCCGGTTCTCGGCGCGATCGTCGGGCAAGTGTTCGAGGATCCGACGTGCGCCCGCCGCTGGGCACGGGGTGAATGCAGCGTCGTGTCGGCCATCCCGGTGGAGGAGCAGAGCGGCGTCGAGGCCCTCGCCGAAGCCATGGCTGCGATCAGGTCCGGACTCGATGGCCACACGGTGATCGGCTGGTATCGCACGCACGTTCAGGCCGGCCTCTACCTCTCTCCCGAGGAGGCGCAGTTTCATGAGGAGTACTTCCGCCATTCGTGGGAGTTCGCGCTCATCCTGGCGGGTACAGGCGACCGCCTGGCGGGCGGGGTCTTTCAACGCACCGACCCCGAGGGGCTCAGCCGGTCGGTCTACGCGCCCTTCTACGAGCTGACGGACGAGGATCCCGGTACCAACACGGCGACCAGACAGACTCGGGTGTCGTGGGCGAACTACCAGACGAACGCACGGGTGATTCGGCCCGGTGAAGTAGAACTCCCCCTCACGGTCGCCACCATCATGGAGCTGGCCGAGATGACGAAACCCGACGTCGATCCCGGCTCGACACCGTCCGAAACGGCGTCCGAGACGCCGTCGAGTGAGCCCATTCCGCTTGCCATCGTCGATGAGGTCGAAGCGGTGCCCATACCGGGACCGCGCCTGAGCCCGGCGATCGAAGGACTTCCCCTGCTCGAGGTGCCGGCCGAGCCCTCCGCGGCCGAGATCGCTGCGGAGAAGCAGTCGGCGGAGAAGTACGAAGCCGAGTGGGAGAAGATCCAGATCCACCGGTCGCTTACCGCCGTTGGGCGATCGCTCGGGCCCGGCACCCTCGGGCAGCTCGGCGCACCGGCTCCCGAATCTCCGCCCGAGGACCGCTCGGAGGAGGCGCCCGAGACGGACGCGGCGGAGGCCACCCGCCCCACGCTCACGGTCGTCGATCGGTCGCCGGTGCGGGCGGTCGACTCGGACGGAGCGGACGCGAGTTCGCGAAGCGACGTGATTCCGATCGGCGCCGGAGCGGCACGGCCGAGCGGAGCCGGTCTCGTGGGTGGGACCCGGAGACGGCGGCGGATTCCCGTTGCCAAAATCGCGATGGCCGTGACAGGGGTCGCGCTCGCGGCGGGCGCCGGATGGATCGGAACGCACACTCGCGGGAACGGGTCGGGAGGCGACGATGGCGGCAGCGGGGCGGCGGTCGCGGGACTCTCCCTCGCCCCCTCGGACCTGTTCGGTACTGGAGAGCGGGACGAGGAAGTCGCGGCCGGATCGGAGGGTTCGGCTTCGGGCCGCACTGCCGGAGCGGACGCAGCCGCAGTGGACGGGCTCGCGCCCCTGACGGTCGGTGCCGACTCGGAGGCGAACGACGGGGCGCAGTTGGACGCGGCCGAGTACGAGGGTGGCGGCGCGCCGCCGATCCCTGCGCCGGAACCGCCGAAAATCACGGAGCCGCCCGCTCTCGATTCTCTCTCCATCGCAGACCCGGCGTCGTCGGCGTACGAAAACGCGAGTTCGATCTTCAAGACCGAGTTCGCGCGCTATGAGGAAGTGCGACGCGACTTCGACGAGGGACTCGCCACCTGCAACCCGCTGAACATGGCCTACCGCGGGGTGCTGGAATCGAAGGGCCGACTCGAACGACGCTACGCCGACGTGGAGCCGTCCCTGACCGGAGTCGAGCAACTCGCACACCGGACGGCGCTGCGCCAGTTCGCGCTGACGCAAACGCACTACGAGCTCACGGACTGCCCGCCGCTCGTCGGCGGCTGATACATTGCCGCCGGTTCGCGAGCCCGGACCGGCGGCACGACCGGCCCGGCTCGCTCGGCGATGTCCCAAGAGGCTGCGCTGACAGCCTCCCGGAGACCTGGAGCGGCGGGTGTCCCCTGACAGCACTCTCGCAATCTTGCGGGTCGCGTCCGGCGATCTGGCCCCGGTGGCCATCGTGGTCGGAGACCCCGACCGTGCCCGCGCCGCCGCAGCCCTGCTCGATGACTCCGTGGAGATCGGGTCCAATCGCGAATACGTCACCCTGGCCGGGTCGCGCGACGGGGTGCGACTGGTCGTGGCGTCGCACGGCGTGGGGGCTTCCGGAGCGAACGTGTGTTTCGCCGAACTCTTCCGCGGCGGTGTCCGCACGGTGGTCAGGGCGGGAACGTGCGGCGGGATCGTCGAGGGCATCGACGACGGCGACGTTCTGGTCGTCGGCGCGGCCGTGCGGGAAGACGGGGCGAGCGACCAGCTGATTTCGCCAGGCTACCCCGCCGTCGCTCACCGCGATGTGGTCGAGGCCCTGGTGCGCAGCAGCGATCGCCGTGGCGTCGCGTACCGGGAAGGCCTCGTGGTCACGGAGGCCACGTTCTACCCGGGGGCGTTCGCGCCTCGCTGGCAGGCCTACACAGACTACGGGGCGCTCGCCGTGGAGATGGAGATGTCGTCCCTCTTCGTGGTCGCGAGCATGCACGGCGTGCGGGCCGGCGGAATCCTGGTCGTGGACGGCAATCTCGTCGAGACCCGGAACCCGGACATGTCCGACTACGACCCCAACCGTCAGGTCGTTCGGGAGGCGGTCGACCGCATGCTCGAGATCGCGGTCGACGCGGCGGTGAATCTGGCCGGGGGCGGGTCATGACCGACATCGACCTGCTGATCGTCGGCGCGACGCTCGTCACCATGGACGCCGACGAGCGCGTGATCGAAGACGGCGCCGTCGCGATCGCGAACGGGGCGATCGTCCACGTGGGGAGTCGGGCCGACCTCGGCGCGCTCGACGCGGCGGAGACGATCGACGCGGGCGGACAACTCCTCATGCCGGGGCTCATCAACGCCCACGTCCACATGGCCGACTCGCTCTTTCGGAGCCTCGTGGAGGATCTTCCGCTGGAGCCCTGGCTCGAGCGTCTGTGGATTTCCGAGCGGAAGTTCGTCACGCACGACAACGTCTATCTGGGCGCTGAACTCGCGCTGGCCGAGATGATCCGCAGCGGGACCACGTGCGGGCTCGACATGTTCTGGTTTCCCGAAGCGGCGGCGGAGGCCTCGATCGAGGCCGGGTTCCGCATCGTCACGGGTCCGATCTTCTTCGACTTCGAAGGGCCCGACGGGATCGCGAACGAGGATCGATTGGCCGTCGGCGAGGCCTGGTTCGAGCGCTTCGCTGGGGCGGAGCTCGTCACTCCGTGCGTCGAGCCGCACAACGCGCTCACGGTCTCGCCCGAGGGGCTGCAGGCCGCGCGCGCGCTGGCGCATCGGCACGACGCGCTGTTCCACACCCACTGCTCTGAAACGTCGACCGAAGTCGACACGACGCGCGAGCGGTTCGGCCTGACGCCCGTCGCGCATCTGGACGAGCTCGGCATCCTCGATGGGCCGACGGTCCTCGCGCACTGCGTCCACCTGACCGACGACGACTTCGCCCGTCTGAGACGCTCGGGGACGGGCGTGCTCCACAATCCGCTCTCCAACCTCAAGCTTGGGTCGGGAATCGCGCCGGTCGCGCGCATGCTCGACGAGGGGATCCCGGTTCTCGTGGGCACGGACGGCCCCGTCAGCTCCAACGACCTCGACATGTGGACGGCGATGCGGTTCGCCG
>JBGMQU010000164.1:0-7203 GCA_048060725.1 Gemmatimonadota bacterium
CGGAGACCCGACACTCCACGTTCTCCGACGCGCTCGCACGGCTCGAGCGAGACGGACCCTCCGAGGAGCTGTGGCGCCTCGTGGGGGGGCGCCCGGGGGCGAAGGGGAAGAAGCGGCGCGCCTCCCGCGGCGCGGCCCAGGAGGAGCGGCTGCCCTACACGAGGCTGAAGAGTTCCGGCGGGCTGGAGATCCGGGTCGGCCGCGGGCCGCGCGACAACGACGCGCTCACCTTCCGGCACTCCGCGCCGGACGACATCTGGCTCCACGCCTCCCAGGCGTCCGGGGCGCACGTCGTCTTGCGCTGGGGCCGGCGAGACGAAAATCCGCCGCAACGGGATCTTCTCGAAGCGGCCGTCGCCGCGGCCGTCCACAGCGGCAGCCGCCACAGCGGCGCGGTGGCGGTGTCGTGGACCCGGAGGAAGTACGTGCGAAAGCCACGAAAATCTCCGCCCGGGACGGTCTCGCCCGACCGGGTTCAGACCCTCGTCGTCGAACCGGACGAGGACCTCGTCCGATCGCTGCGCGAAGCAGCGTCGGACCTCTCGTGAAGACTCCTGTTAGCCGCTGCAGCCCGAACGATCGAAGCGGGCGTCGACCCGGCCTTTGGCCTGGATCGCGAGTTCGACCTCCTGCATGGCCGACTCGGGCTCCAGTTCGTCACGCTTTCGCACGAGGTTGACGAACGACGCGTGGACGCCGCGGTACGCGGACGTCAGATCATCGCAGTAACTCGAGGCACTCGACGGACGCTCCAGCAGCTCCGTGGCACGGTTCACGTTGCTCTTGAACGTGTCGACGTAGCCCTCGATCCGTTCCTCGGCCGTCGGGACGACGACCTCCGGCTCGGGTGAAGCGAACGTCGCGACCTCACCGGACAGCGCGCCACCAGGCTGGCTGGCCCGGGACAACTCGTAGCTCAGTGCCAACCCCCCCGCGACCCCGAAGACCATGCAGGCGGCCGTGGCCGCCGCCGGGGCTTTCCGACGCTGGACTTCCCGCCATGCGCCGGTACGTCCGGGAAGCTGGCTGGCGCGCTCGACGATCCGGTAGTTCGGGGGCGAGACACCCTTCGATCGGAACTGTCGCCGATCGGATTCGCGCTCGTAGAAGGGCCGGGCCTGCGAATCGCGCATCTCGCCGTCTTCGTCACGCCCGAAGACACCGTACGACCCGTTCGTGCCCGGGGCGGGGAGAAGCACCGAGAACTGCCAGGGTTCTCCGAAGGACCGATCGTGCATGTCGGATTCGGACGCGAACAGGACGAGCGCATCCGTCTGTCGGGTCCGGAACCAGCCGAGGATAAACCCTTCCGGTGACTCGTCGTGCCCGACCAGTGCCTGAATCCGCTCTTCCACCTCGCGGGGATCGGCCGTCTTCCGTCTCCGCCGCAGCAGCCCCTTCCGACGCAGCGGCTCCTCGACAACGACGGAGTCGACGCGAATCCACAACCGCCGGGTCCACGGACATTCGCAGCCGGTGCCGTAGAACAGGCCGACGAGGTCTCCCTCGGGGAGGCGCTTCGCGTCCCTCCGGATCTTCTCCAGAAGACCGTACGGAAACACGACGTCGTAGGCGCCAGCCAGCCGATCGCGCTCATCGGCGTCGGAGCCCGGGATCCACTGAGTGGACTGCAGGAAAGGAAAGATCTCTCGCTCGAACCTCACGAGAGAAAACGCAGAACTACGGGAACCACCGCCCACGTCGGTCATGTCCACACCCCTCGTCACCCCACCCCAAATGCCCCATCCGCAGTACCTTACGGTACCACGAGGGGCATCCCGATTCAAGCGCGGGAGCTACGTCGAGCTCGGCCCCGGCGACACGAACGCGCCGTCTTTGTGCGATCCGTCGCAGAACGGCTTCGTCGACGAGAGCCCGCAGCGGCACAGCGCCGGGTTGGTGATCCACCCCTCCGTCCCGTCCTCCGCCGTGAACTTCACGACCCCTTCGAGAAACAGCGGTCCGTTTTCGAGCGGCGAGACCGCAGCCCCGCCCGGGTCGGGCGCCTCCGCGACCGCGCGCTCGGGCATCTCCGCGATGTTGCCGCCCTTGAAGTTTGCGTCGATGTGGGCGTTGTCGCAGAACGGCTTGTTGGCCGATTGGCCGCACCGGCAGAAGGCGGCGCGGGTCTCCCTCGACGGCTCGTCGGCGCCCGGGACCCCCACGGTCATGTCGCCCCGGACATACACCGGCCCGTCGGGCGCGACGGTCACGGAGACGTTGTCGTCGGCCCGCTTCTCCGCGCCGCCGTCGTGCCGCATCATCGTGAGCGCCCCCGTCGGGCAGTTCGCCACCGCCGCGGCGATCTCATCCGCGCTCGCACCGGCGGCGTCGATCCACGGTCGCTTCTCCGCGTCGAAAACGTTCGGAAGTCCGTGTACGCACTCCTCCGCGTGAATGCACTTTCGCGCATTGAACGTTATGTCTGCTTCCGGTCCCTCGTACGTCCGGCCTCGACTCATCCCCACTCCTCCCCTGATGCAGTGATTGACGCAGGTCCGCCTACGGCACGAGCTCTTCGCGCCTCGGCTTCAGCAGAAACACGCCTTCGTGCATGCTCGTCACCAGCACCGTCCCGCTCTCGAAGAACGGGAACGCCGTCCACGCGCCGTTGAACCCCGGCGGGTCGGCACCGTACGGCGTGGTGTCGAAGTACCCGACTTCCCGGGGGTGCTCCGGGTCGCTGATGTCGATGACGCGAAGACCCGCCTGGTAGTTCGCCTGGTACATCCGATCGCCGACGATGTAGAGATTGTGATCGGTCGACGAGTTCGGGCCGTAGTACTCTCCGACCACCACCGGATCGTCGAGATCGCTCACGTCCCAGATGATCGTCTTCGTCCGATCCGTCGTTCCGACCAGCTCGTCCAGTTCGTCATCGAGGTAGAAGTAGCGACGGTCCTCCGTCAGCCAGCCCTGGTGGATGTACGCAACCCCCGGGTACGCCGCCGCCGAGATCGGGTTCGGATTTTCCTTGTCGGTGACGTCCACGATCCGAAGCGCGGTCTCGTTCGACGCGAAACAGAGCTGGCGGCCCGTGTAGTCGGTGTCCGGCCCGTCGTAGATGATGCATTGGGCGTCGTGCGTGCGGCCGGGGAAGATCAGCCCTTCCGTGTCGGTGAAACAGCCGGCGAACTCGGGAGACAGCGGCTGCCGGATGTCGATCATGACGAGCCCGCCGCCACAGGTCTGGCCGCTCCCGCTCGTGCTCACGGTGAACGCGAACCCCGCGTCGGTGTCGATGATCAGGTTGTGCGCGCTCCCGATCCCGTCCCAGCGCGTGTCGGGCTCGAACGTGACCGGCGCGTTCGTCACGTCGCGGAGCCGCGTCAGGTCGAAGATCACGAGTCCGTGGTCGCCAGCCCCGTCGCCGGTGAAGAAGAGGTGATCGCGGTACACCTTCAGGTCGCGCGCGCCGCTGGGGTTCGCCGGAAGCTCACCGAGGTACACCGGGTTCGACGCATCGGTGACGTCGATGAAGACCGCGCCCCCGGTCCGGCCCACAAGGGCGTATTCGCGGCCGGTCTGGCCGTCGGTCCAGCCCCAGGCATCGCTGACGCGCTCGCCGGGCTCGCCGCCGATCGATGCCAGCGGGAGAAAGGCCTCGAGGTCGACATCGTGACAGTCGAACCCGCCCGCGACGTCATCCTCGCATCGAACCTCGCCTCCCGTGATCGGCACGTAGTCCTCGGCGGCCCGGACCCACACCGCGTCGGCCCAGCCCTCGCCCCTCAACGTGTAGATGCCCGCCACACCGCTTCTCCCGTTCGCGTCGGGGGCTCCGACCACGCCGCGGTCCGCTGCGAGCGCCACCGATGCCCCCATTCCGGCCTTTTCATCCAGCGAAGCGTCCTGGAGCGAGCCTTCGAAGACCCAGGACGACCCTGGGGTCTCGCGGACGAAACGATCGACTCGACCGCGCCCGCCATCGGCGCCGGGGGCGCCCACCCACAATTCGGTATCCGTCGCGGCGACGGCGGTCCCGAAGCCGGTGCCGGACTGCGCGTCGCCGGGCTCGAGTCGCGCCGCGGTCCAGCCGCCGACCCCGTTTCGCCGAAACGCGACCACGGCCCCCCGCGACCCGGCGGTGGCCGGCGCTCCCGCGATCAGTTCCCCGGCGGGCGTAAAGGCGAGCGACGTGCCCAGCATGCCGAAAGATCCCGGGTCGGCCCGCGGCAGCTTCCCGGCGGGGACCCACTGGCCCCCGCTCATCCGCTCGAACAGGTAGATCGCGCCCGATCCGCCGCGACGGGGCGCACTGATGGCCGCCAGGTCCCCGCGCACGGCCAGCGCCGCGCCGAATTCGTCGGAGGCCCGTCCGTCCGGGGCGCTCAGCTCGCCCACGGCGCTCCACTCTCCGTCGGCGCCTCGCTCAAACGCCCGGACCGCGCCTCCGCCGGAGACCGCGATGAGGGCGACGTCCCCGTCCGCCGCGACGACCCGCGGCGGCGGCCGCAGGATCGCCATGACGGCCTGCAGGCTGATCGCGCCCGCCCCATCTTCGTCGGCTTGGGCCAGCGGGATCGGGGCACGTTCGACCCACCCCCCGGACACACGCTCGAAGGCGTATGCACCGGTCAGGACCCGGGGGTCTCCGCTCCCGACGAACACGGCTCCGTCACGGGCCACGAGAGAGACGGCGAAGTTCTCGCCTCGTTCCGCGGTGCCCTCCGACCACAGCTCGTCCCGGAGCTGCCAGCCGCCGTCTGCCTCACCGAAGATGTAGACGGTCGCCGGCCCACGTCCGAACGCGGGTTTGAGCACGACGATTTCGTCGCCGCTGATGCCGACGGCCGATCCGAAGCGGTCCTGTGCCCTGGCCGGTCCAGCGGAGACAGCGATCGCGAGGACCGCGGCGGCCAGGGTCCCGCCGACAGCGGGCGAACGGTTCTCGAACTTCATGTCACATCCGATCCTGAAGAAACGTGTACGGCCGCCCCGAGCGAGTGCGCGAGATCGGCGAACGCGCGTTCGGACTCACCGAGGGCCGCGATGAGGGCCGACCCCACGACCACGCCATCCGCGAACGCCGCGACCTCGGACGCCTGTTGCGGCGTGCTGATGCCGAACCCGACCGCCACCGGCAGATTCACCCGACCCCTGAGCTCGTCCACCTTATCCTTCAACGACTCGTCGAGCGCGGCCCGGGCGCCGGTCACACCGAGACGGGAGATGTAGTAGAGGAAGCCGGATGCATGGCCGACGATTGTCTCGAGCCGCTCGGCCGTCGTGGTCGGCGCGGCCAGGGGAATCAAATCGAGCGATGCGCCCGCGAGCTTCCGCTCCATCTCCAGGTGCGCGCCGACCGGCAGGTCGGTGACGAGCACCCCGGCGGCCCCTGCTCGCTCCGCCCGCTCGAGAAACACGTCGATCCCCATCCTGAGGATCGGGTTTATGTACGAGAAGATGACGACCGGGGGCAGATCGGAGGAAACTTCGCCGAGCTGGGCGAGTGTGCTGTCGAGCGTGACGCCGTGGCCGAGCGCATCCCAGCTGGCCGCCTGGATCGTCGGTCCGTCGGCGAGCGGGTCGGAAAACGGGACACCCAATTCGATGATGTCGGCGCCGGCCTCGGCCAGCGTGGCCAGCAGGCGCGGCGTGTCGTCGGGGTGCGGATACCCGCTCGAAAGAAACGGGATAAAGGCGGTCCGCTCGGCGAACGCGGCGGCGATTCTGGAGGTCACGGCGCGCGCCACCATCCGACCGGGATGTCGCGCCCGCCGGCCAACAGGATGCCGCGCGCGCCGCCGTCCCCGGTGCTCTTCGACACCCTTCTAGCGTCGTGACATGAAGATCCGGAGCACGTACCAGAACATCAGCGCGACCGAAGCGAACAGCTGAAGTGCCGCCGCCACGTAACGGTCTTCCGGATACCCGCGGAGAATCTTCGACGTGTCATAGAGGACCGCGGCGCCGGCCAGACCCACCATGGCCACCGAGAACCACGTGCCCAACTGGAACCCGAACACGACCCCCGCGACGATCGCGACCAGCGCGAGCACCATTCCGTACCCGAGCACACCGCGCAGGAAGGAGAAGTCCTTGCGAGTGACGAAGACGACGGCCGTCAGTCCGGCGAACGCGAGAAGCGTGACGAGCGCCGCGCTGGTGATCGCTCCCGGTGCATACGAGTTCGCGAGGAACAGCAGCGGGACGAAGATGATCGCCTCGGCGAGCACGAATCCGCCGAGCGCCGCGTACTGCGCCGCCCTGCTCTCTGCCTGAGCGGCGACACGGCTCGCGATCCAGCTGGCCGCGACGAAACCGCCGAGGACGAACAGCCAGTTCACCCCGAAGAGGGCCGCCGCGATCGTCTCCGCCATCCCCGAGCGGAAGAGGGCGACCTCGACGAGCGTGAACGCTGCGATCGCTCCGAAGAGATGACTGTAGGTGCGCGCCAGGAACTCGGCTTTCGACGCCGAAAACGCCTGCTGCGCCCAGGCCGCCTGCTGGCGTGCTTCGGTTCCCGTCATGGTGAATCTCCTCTTGATGGTTCCGTCACAGCGTTATGGTACGGTGACCGACACCGATGGGGGGGAACCTGACATCGCGGCCCGCTTCGCGCAGCATCTGCACGGGCTCCGGTCAGCGGACCTCCACTACCCCGCCCCGCGTCTCGACCCGAGCCACGAGAGCCGGCGCGTCGCCCGTGTCTACGGATACGTCGGTGATGCCGAGCACGCCGAAGGTTCGCCTCACGCGCCTCGCGTCGGGATGAAACCCGCGCAGCTCGAGGAGGGTCCCGCCGGCCGCGGCCGTCGTAGCCGGATGGGGCGTGTCGCCCCAGTCGATGAAGAAGGGCGCGACCCCGCCCGCGAGGAGGGTCTCGGGCTCCGTCAGCGTCCATGTCAGCCTGTGGCCCTCCGGCGTGACGCGCCCGCCGGCCCGCACGTCGCCGAGCGGGACGCCCACCGCGGCGGCGCGGCGGGTCAGGGCACCCAGGTCGACGCCGGTCGCGGCCCAGGAGACCAACCGCGGCGCCTTCATCCCGCCAATGCCCCAGAGTGTCGGGGGAGGGCCCGTGCGTTCCGGATCGGGCCCGATCACCTCCAGGTAGACGGTCGGGCCGAGAGAGACCAGGCAGTTACGGGTGCCCCAGTCGGGGTGTACGCCGCCGGCCGACATCTTCGCCCCGAGGAGGTCCTCCATCTGTTCGACACCGAGGGCCAGGTCGGGCGCGGCCCAGATCAGATGATCGATCCG
>JBGMQU010000165.1:0-7065 GCA_048060725.1 Gemmatimonadota bacterium
GAGTGAACGCGAGTACGCGCGGGACATCGGCCTGCCGGGCGAGTTCCCGTATACCCGTGGCCCCTACCACAGCATGTATCGCACGAGGCTGTGGACGATGCGGCTGTTCTCGGGGTTCGCAACCGCCGAGGAAACGAACGAGCGCTACAAGTATCTGCTCGAACGCGGCCAGACCGGGCTGTCCGTGGCCTTCGACTTTCCGACGTTGATGGGGTACGACTCCGACGACCCGCGCTCGGAGGGTGAGGTGGGGAAGTGCGGCGTCGCGATCTCGAGCCTCGAGGACATGGAGACGCTGTTCGACGGGATCCCGCTCGATCAGGTCTCGGTGTCGATGACGATCAACGGTCCGGCGAGCATGCTGTACTGTTTCCTCATCGCGGCCGCCGAGAAGCAGGGCGTGCCGTCGGAAAACGTCAGCGGGACGATCCAGAACGACATCCTCAAGGAATACCAGGCGCAGCACGCGTGGATCTTCCCCCCGGAGCCGGCGCTCGACGTGATCACGGACGTGTTCGAATGGTCGGCCGAGCACGCGCCACGGTTCCACACCGTGTCGATTTCCGGGTACCACATCCGCGAGGCCGGGGCGACCGCCGGCCAGGAACTCGCCTACACGCTCAAGAACGGCTTCACGTACGTGGAGCGCGGGATCGAGCGTGGGCTCGACGTCGACAGCTTTGCCCCGCGGCTCTCGTTCTTCTGGGACGTCCATAACGACTTCTTCGAGGAGATCGCGAAGTTCCGGGCGGGCCGACGCATCTGGGCGCGTCACATGCGCGACGTGTACGGCGCGAAGAACCCGAAGAGCCTCCAGTTGCGCACCCATGCGCAGACGGCGGGCGTGTCGCTGACGGCCCAGCAGCCGCACAACAACATCGTGCGGGTCGCGTATCAGGCCATGGCGGCCGTGCTCGGCGGAACCCAGTCGCTACATACGAACGCGATGGACGAGACGCTCGCGTTGCCGACGGAGGAAGCCGCGCGGATCGCCCTGCGAACGCAGCAGATTCTCGCGTACGAAACGGGCGTCCCCAACACGATCGATCCGCTCGCCGGGTCCTACTTCATCGAAGCGCTCACCGACGAGATCGAGGCGGAAGCCGAGGCGATCTTCGAGGAGATCGATGCGATCGGGGGCGTCGTCCCCGGGATCGAGGCCGGATATTTCCAGGCGAGGATCGCGGCGTCGGCGCGTCGCACGCAGGACGAGATCGAGACGGGCCAGCAGACGATCGTCGGCATGAACCGGTTCGTGGAGTCCGACGAGCCTCCGATCGAGATCCTGAAGATCGGCGAAGAGGCGGGGGCGAAGCAGGAGGCCCGGCTGGCATCGCTGCGCGCGCGGCGGGACACCGAGGCGGTGGAGTCCGCGCTGGAACGGCTCACCGCCGCGGCGCGTGCGGGCGAGAACGTGATGCCGCCGATGCTGGACGCGGCTCGGGCGTACGCGACGCTGGGCGAGATCCGGGTGGCGCTCGAGACGGTGTATGGGCGGTTCAAGGAACCGGTCGCTTTCTAGGAACTGGCGGGTCGGGGCGCGCGAGGGAGCACAGGCTCGTCTCCGCTTGACACGATCGCTACTTCTCGCGTCGCGGACTCACGGTTGAACACACACCAGATATTGAGGAGTCGTCGAGTTGAACGATCCACAGTGTGCCCTGGAGGACCTGAGCGCACAGTTCGGGAAGATCGACATCTATCTGTTCGATCAGCTCCTGCGAGGCCGACTCACGTCCTCGATGCGTGTCCTCGACGCCGGGTGCGGACCCGGACGGAACTCCGAGTACCTGATGCGTTCCGGTGTCGAGGTTTTCGGGATCGACTCGGATCCGGAGGAGGTGGGGCGCGTGCGGTCACTCGCGGCCACGGTCGCGCCGGGTCTGCCCGAGAGCAACTTCCAGGTCGGCGTCGTGACCGATCTCCCGTTCCAGGACGACGACTTCGGTTTCGTGATCTGTGTCGCCGTGCTGCATTTCGCAGAGGATGAGGCCGAATTCGAGGCGATGATGGACGAGCTGTGGCGAGTTCTCGCGCCCGGCGGGGTCTTCCTCGCGCGACTCGCGTCGACCATCGGAATCGAGGATCTCGTGAAGAAGTCTCATGGTCGCTGGCATGCGCTCCCCGACGGCACGGACCGTTTCCTCGTCGATGAGGCGTACCTGCTGAGAATCACTTCGCGGATCGGCGCCGAGCTGCTCGACCCGCTCAAGACGACGAACGTCCAGAATCTTCGTGCGATGACCACCTGGGTGCTGAAGAAGTCGTGATTGGTCACGGCCTGACCGCTTCCTGACGCGGAAATACTTTCCTCGGAGACGGCGATAGCCCATCCTCAGGTATCCGGGAGGATGGAATGCTGTACTCCAGGTCGCTCTCTCATCTCGCCGTCCGTGCGATCGGCCTTTCGCTGATCGGTGCCTCTCTCTGTGCCGGGGCCATCGCGGCTCAGACTCCCGAGTGCCCCGGGTACGACGCCGACGATGGCATCGTCTGGGGCTTCGTTCGGGCCATGGAGGGCGGCGTCGCGGTGCCGGCTGCCGACATCACCGTGCGGTGGGCCGGCGGCGACACGCGGGCGCAGTCGCTTCACGACGGCGTCTATATCGTGTGCGGAGTGCGGCCAAATCTCCCGCTCACCGTTCAGGCCGGGTTCCAGACGTTTTCCGGCATGGGCGTGGCGGCTCAACTATCCCCTGGAGAGACGCTCGAAGTGCCGCTGAGCGTGGCGTTCGGAGACGGCGGGGCGGTGGCCGTGACCGGGCGCGTCGTGGGGCGTGTGATCGACAGTCAAACACTCCGACCCATCTCCAACGCGTTGATCGGTGCGGGCGACCAGGGCTTCACCGGCGTTACGGACGGAGGCGGCCGGTTTCAGCTGGACGACGTAGCACCGGGTCTTCAGATGATCAGCGTGCGCCATCTGGCGTACGGGGAGACCGAGTCGCGCTTCAGCATGCCCCGCGACGGGACGCTCGAGATCGAGGTGAGGCTCAACCCCGAGGTGCTCCCGGTCGAGCCCATCGAAGTCGAGATCGTGGGCGTGCGGTCGCTCAAGCTCGAAATATCCGGGTTCTACGAGCGCCGCGAATGGAACGACAGGCTGGGCCTCGGCAGCTACGTGACGCGTCGCGATATCGAGGCACGGGCCGCCGCTCAGGTGAGTCACGTGTTGGCCGAGATTCCGCGGCTCAGCTTCTATCGGGGCGGGTGCTTCGGGTCCAGGTGCGACTTTCCGGTGTTCTCCGGCACGTCCGCTTATTGCGGCCGGCTGAAGGAGGAGGGTGGGGAGTATCGGATCGGCGCGAGCATCTACGTAAACAATGTGCGTCAGCGTATGGCCACGGGAGGCGTCGCCATGGGCATCGACGACCTGGTGAAGCCGGGCGACGTGGCCGGCATCGAAGTCTACTCGGGTTCGGGCGATCTTCCTGGTGAATTCTCCGACGTCAACGCCCAGCGCTGCGGGGCCATCGTGATCTGGACGGGGCGCTAACCCCGAATCGCTCCGACTCGGTTGGCCAGCCGGAGATCGCACCGCATCTTCCGGGACATGATCACATACACTCACGGAATCATCGTCGATTCGGGGGAATCTCCGGCTCCATGACTGAGGCCCGGCCGCCTCTGGAGGCGGATTCTCCTCAGCCGGGCGAGATCTTTGGTGCGCCCGCGATGGATCAGCCGCTCGGCCCAATGTCGCCCTCGGAGACGACGCTCAGCGGACGGCGAGACGCCGACTTCTCGCGGGCCGTTCTCGAAGACCTGTACCGCTATCCCAAGAAAAAGAAGTGGATCGCGCGGCTGCTCTGGTTGTTCACGGGCTTCTTCGGTGGTCACCGCTTCTATCTCGACCGCACCGCGACCGGTCTGATCATGATGTTTACCGGCGGGGGAGCCGGAGCGTGGTGGGTCGTTGACGGGTTTCTGATCAAGCGGTTCGTCAACGCCTACAACGAAGACCAATCCCGGCGCGAACGTGACGGGTTGCCGCCCCGGTCGCTCTCGTTCATGCCGCCGCTCCGCGGGGCGCTGCTTCCCCCATTCCCCGAATGGGCGGCGAAGCGGAGCGGGCGGGCTCGCATCGTGTTCGACGCGCTTCTCCTCTTCATGTTCGGCTCGTTTCTGGGAGCCGTCACCGTCCAGACCGGGAACCCGGAGCCGATCCTGGCGGTCCTCGCCCTGATCGCGATCACCCTGCTCGGGGCCCGGTGGGATGCGCTGGCGGAGATCCCGATCTTGAACGGGTTCGACCGGTGGAATCACCGACTTCGGCTCTTCTACTTCGTCACCGATCCGGGCGGGCCCCTGCGTCTGGCGCTGCGGCCGATATTCGGTCTCCTGGTCGCGCCGTTCAGAAAGCGCGCACGGGCGGAGGCGCGTCTCTACCTGCAGCTCGGCGTCTTCTTCACCATCCTCTTCACGGTTCTCGATGTCGGACAGTCCCTGGCGGGAACGGGCCGAGGCATCAGCGTGGCGACGCTCGGCCTGGGCGCGCTCAGCTTCACCACCGACATGCTGAGAACGCTGGTCGCGATCTACCTGTTCGCGGCCCCGATCGGGGCGATCCTCACCACGCACCTCCTCCTCGAGCGGACCGACAAACTGATCTGGGCGCTTAGCGCGATCACGATCGTGTCGATCGTCATCGGGTTGTTCGGAGGCGGGTTCGCTCCGCCGATGTTTTAGCCTGCCAGGCGTCTTCTAGCCTGCCAGGCGTTGCGGGTTCGGAAACAGGACAGGCGTTTCAGCTGAAACGTTTTGGTATGGTGTGCGCGTTTCAGCTGAAACGTTTGGGGTACGGGGCGCCCACGCACGGGTTCGGGTGCGCCGGGTTTGTCCGGGAAGTCGTTCGTCTGAGCCGCACCGGTCGTTGCCATCGACCCCTCCTCCCCAACGCCCGTGACGAAACGCCGCGAACCTCATGATACGTGGCGGTCTCAACGGGATATGAACTACCCCGGGCAGCTCGCCTCGGACGGCGGTCCCGCCTCCTCGGAGACGCTGAGTGCGAAGTAGCCCGCACCGTCTGAAACGAATGACGTGACGACCACCGTGTGGGGCTGCGCGCCGAGCGTGACCTCGATGCGCGAATTGCAGGCTCCGCCCGAATCGTCGTCGCTCGTGTAGCTCTCGCCCCTCGGGTCGATGATGAACACCATCGCGTCGAACGCGCGCGACACGAGGTCGACGACTACGGTCTTTCCGGGCGTCCCGATCAGCTCGTACGCCTTCATGAAGCTGCCGTCGGCGAGGCGCGGGTCGCCCTCTTCGAGCTGGTCGGATACCTCACCGCCGAGAGAGATCGACCCGGTCGGGTCCAGGCTCGTCAGAACTGCCAGCAGGTCGTCCTGAATCTCCCCGCTGCCGCACGCGCCGGTGGCCGCGGGGTGCTGCTGATCATCGGTGCGGATCGTGAAGTCGCCGCCCGCTCCCGCAAGCGAGGCCGCAACGACGATGTAGCGACCCGCGCTTGGCAGCACCGTCGAGATGCGCGCGTTGCACCCTCCGGCGGCATCGTCATCGGAATCGAGCTGCGTGCCGTCGGGCCCGATCAGGTACACATAGGAGTCGAAGGCGTCGCTCATCACGTCGATCGTGACCGGCGCGCCCTGCGGCGCCTCGAAGTCGAACGCCTGGACGAGCTGGCCCTGGAACTCGAAGTCGGATTCCGAGAGCCGGCCCTCGATCTGGTCACCGATCTCGAGGGTCCCCTGAACGGGGAGTAGCGAGAGGATGGACGGACTGCTCGTGAACTGAGCGGCCGTCGGCCCGGCCAGACACGCCATCGCGACGATGGCGCCCGGCGCCACCCTCGCGAGATTGAACGGTCCTTCGATCCACCGGCTCCGCATGCTTACATCCTCCACTTCGATCAGGTATCGCGACGAGTGCCGGAGCAAACTTGGAAGGAACAGGTCGTGGGGCCAGTCGAGGGTCGATCGGAAGCGCGGGATCCGCCGCTGAAGACCGCCGTCAGCCGCGAACGGCCGCCGCGAGTTTTCCGATGTCGGGCAGCCGCCGGTCGTGCGCCTTCTCGAGCGCCCGGGCCACCGCTTCGGAGAGCCTCTCCGACACGGCGGGTTGCAGGGTATGGAGCGGGGCCGGTTCAGACTCGAGAATCGCGTCGTGCACCTCCGATATCGACGCTCCGCCGAACGGACGCTGTCCCGATACCATCTCGTAGAAGATCGCGGCGATCGCCCACACATCCGCGCGGCGGTCGACTTTGTCGTCTTTCAACTGCTCCGGCGCCATGTAGGGAAGGGTGCCGAGTTCACGGCTCCTCGTGCCGAGGGTGACGTTGCGCAGCCTGGCGAGGCCGAAGTCGAGGATGATGACCCGCCCATCGGGCGTGCGGATCAGGTTGGCGGGCGACAGATCGCGGTGGACGATGCGTGCTTTGTGGATCGCCCCGAGACCCGCGCACGCCTGCTCGAACCAGTCGATGGCCTCGTCCAGCGGGAGCGCGCCCGTTCGGAGCCGCTTGCTGAGCGTCGTGCCCTCGAAGTACGGCATGACCAGGAAGGGCGTGCCGTCCTCGGCTTCCCCCGCGTCCAGCACCGGACACACGTTGGGATGGCGGAGCTTCGCCATCGTGCGGGCCTCACGGAAGAAGCGCTTCCGGCCCGCACGGTCCTCGCTCAGTCGTTTCGACAGCGCCTTCACCGCGACGATCTCGCCGGACTCGAGGTCCTTCGCCCGGTAGACCGTTCCCATGCCTCCCCGCCCGCGCACGGTCTCGAGCTCGTAGCGGTCGGCGAACGTCTCGCCGATCAGCGGGTCGAACCGGGCGAGCACGGCGCCCGTGTCCTCGTACTCGTCGTCGTCGAACAGCTTGCTCTCGAGCTTGCGGAAGAACCGGCTCGAGGGGGAAGTGAGGGATAGAAGGGTGGCGAGTTCTTCGGCGATGTGGGGTTCCTCCGCGGCGACTTCGTCCAAGAACTCTATCCGGCGCGAGGTCGAGAGAGCCGTTGCCCGGGCGAGGAGTTGTTCGAGCCGATCCCAGGTCGGGGTGTCGTATTGAAGTGCCACGTCGGGCCCTACGGTCCGGCGTCCGTGGCG
>JBGMQU010000166.1:0-6999 GCA_048060725.1 Gemmatimonadota bacterium
CTCGGCCATCCGCGTGCGTTCTCATGCGAATGTTGCCGCAAGCGTGGAGGTGAACCGTGAACGGCACCACCGGGGGTTTCTTCCGCGAACTGCAGCGCCGCAAGGTCTTCAAGACCGTCGCGCTCTATGTCGTGGCCGCGTGGGTTCTCTTGCAGGTCGCAGACCTGGCCTTCCCCGGTTTCGGAATCCCCGAAGAGGCGATCCGCTACGTCTGGATCGGTGCCGTCTTCGGCTTACCGCTCGTGGTGCTCTTCGCGTGGCGTTACCAGGTGACGCTCCAGGGAATCGTGCGCTCCACGCCGCTGGGGCCGGGTGAGGTAGCGACCCTCCCTCTCCTCAAACGGGACTATCTGATTCTCGGGGCACTGCTGCTGGCGGCTACCGGCGTGGGGTACCGCGCCATCGTCGAGATCCGCGAGGTTCCCACGGCTATCCGACTGACGCTGGGGGATGAGATTCTCCCAAACTCGATCGCCGTCTTGCCGCTCCGGAATGTGACGGGGGATCCCGACCAGGAATACTTCGTGGCGGGGATGCTCGACGCGCTGATTACAGACCTGTCGAAGATCAGCGCGCTCAAAGTGATTTCCCGCAGTTCCGCGAGCGTCTACAGGAACGTCGTTCAGTCCGTCCGACAGACGGGTCTGGAACTCGGGGTCGCCCACATTATCGAAGGTTCGGTGTTTCGAACCGAGGACCGCGTGCGGATCAACATACAACTGATCGATACCGCAACCGACGAGAACCTCTGGTCGGAAAACTACGAGAGCGACATCGAAGATGTGCTGACCTTGCAGGGTGAACTCGCCCGCGAAATCGCCGAGAAGGTCAGGGTCGAGCTTACGCCGGAGGAGGAGAGCCGTCTGACCTCGACCCGAAAGGTGAACCCCGAGACCTATGAGACATATCTCCGCGGGATGTTTCTCCTGAATCAGTACACGCCCGACGGAATGCAGAGGGGGTTGGCCTACCTCGACGAGGCCGTCGAGAACGATCCCGACGATCCACTGGCATACGCCGGACTGGCGCTGGGATATACGCTGATCGGACACAGCGAGAACCCGCCGCCCGGAGTGTGGGCGAAGGCTCGTGAGGCGGCCGTCAGGGCGCTTGAACTCGATCCATCGTTTCCGGAAGCTGTCGGGGCGTTGGCCGAGATCCAGCTGTACTACGACTGGGACTGGAGCGGGGCCGAACAGTCCTTCCGGCGTGCGCTTCAGCTAAACGCGAATCTCGACTTTACTCACGCACACTACGCGTGGTACCTCCAGCTCACGGGCGATGCTGAAGCGGCATTCGAGCACATGCGACGTGCTCAGCAGATCGCTCCGGTAACCCCCATCTTCGCGGCCTGGCTCGGATGGCTGCACTGGGGTGAGAATCATCTCGACGAAGCGATCGCCGAGGCGCAGAAATCCCTCGAGCTGAACCCGAGTTTCCCCTGGGGACTGTACGTTCTCGGGGGTGCATACGCGGCGAAAGGGATGTACGAAGAGGCCATCGCGACTCACGAACGGTTGTTCGAGATCGTGCCCACCCTTGGTCGCTGGGGTCTCGGAAGCACCTACGCACAGATGGGACGCGAACAGGACGCACGGAGGGTGCTCGCGGAGCTAGCGGAGAACCCCGGACAGAAAGACCTCGTATTCCTCGGTATCATCTATGCCGCACTCGGTGACGAGGAGGAGGCGCTGCGCTGGCTCGAAACCGCCTACCAGGCCCATGTGGACTGGTTCCCATGGGTGGGAGCCCGTACCGGCACCGTGGCGTTTGCGGGTCTCGCTTCACTGCGGGATACACCACGTTTTCGGAACCTGGTCGCGGAACTGGGTCTGCCGGATGGGTAGCGCGTCACCGGATGAGCGCGCACCGCATCCGAACAGCCCCAGAGACGGAGATCATCAGGCCAGGTCGAAACGATCGAGATTCATGACCCTGTCCCACGCGGCCACGAAGTCACGCACGAACGCCTGCTGCGCGTCGTCACACGCGTAGACTTCCGCGAGGGCTCGGAGTTGTGAGTTCGAGCCGAACACGAGGTCGACGGCGGTGCCGGTCCACCTGACCTCGCCCGTCACGCGGTCGCGCCCCTCGAAGACGTCATCGGATTCCGAGGACGCCTGCCACTCCGTATTCGGGTCGAGCAGGTTCACGAAGAAGTCGTTGGTCAGCGTCTCGGGCCGCTCGGTGAACACGCCGAGTTCGGACTTCCCGACGTTCGCGCTCAGGGCGCGCATGCCGCCGATGAGCACCGTCATCTCGGGCGCGGTCAGCGTCAGCAGGTGCGCCCGATCGACCAGCAGCTGTTCCGCCGGTTCATCGCGTCCCTTCGCGACGTAGTTGCGGAACCCGTCTGCGGTGGGCTCGAGCACATCGAAGGAGTCCGCGTCGGTCTGCTCCTCCAGCGCGTCCGTGCGTCCCGGCGAGAAGGGGACCTGCACGTCGTGCCCGGCGCTCTTCGCGGCCTGCTCGACGGCAGCGCACCCGGCCAGGACGATCACGTCGGCGAGCGAGACCTTCTTGCCGCCGGACTGCGCGCTGTTGAACTCCGTCTGGATCTTCTCCAGAGTCTCGAGCGCGTTCGCCAGCGCGGGCCGGTCGTTGACCTCCCAGTCTTTCTGGGGTGCGAGGCGGATGCGCGCGCCGTTGGCGCCACCGCGCCTGTCGGTGCCGCGGAACGTGGCCGCCGACGCCCAGGCGGTCTGGACCAGCCGGGAGATGGACAGGCCCGATGCCAGGATCTTCTCCTTGAGGGCCGCGACATCTTCCTCCCCGATCAACTCATGGTCGACGTCGGGGACGGGGTCCTGCCACAACTGCGGCTCCGCAGGAACCAGCGGGCCGACGCATCGCGAGCGGGGCCCCATGTCGCGGTGCGTGAGCTTGTACCACGCCCGGGCGAAGGCGTCGGCGAACTCGTCGGGGTTCTCGTGGAAGCGCCGTGCGATCGGCGCGTAGATCGGATCCATCCGCAGCGCGAGGTCCGTCGTGAACATGATGGGGGCGTGCGTCATGGACGGATCGTGGGCATCCGGCACGGCGTCTGCCGCGGCGGGATCGGTCGGAACCCATTGCTGCGCACCGGCAGGGCTCTTGACCAGATCCCAGTCGTAGCGGAACAGAGTGTCGAAGTAGCTGTTGTCCCAGGTCACCGGGGTGGGTGTCCAGGCGCCCTCCAGCCCGCTGGTGATCGTGTCGCCGCCGCTGCCGTTACCGTAGCTGTTGCTCCAGCCGAGGCCCTGCTCCTCGATGCCGGCGCCCTCGGGTTCGACCCCGACGTACTGGTCCGGATCGGCCGCACCGTGGGCTTTGCCGAACGTGTGTCCGCCGGCGATGAGCGCGACGGTCTCCTCGTCATTCATCGCCATGCGCGCGAACGTCTCTCGAATGTCCCTGGCTGCGGCAAGCGCGCTCGGCTCGCCGTTGGGCCCCTCCGGATTTACGTAGATCAGTCCCATCTGCACGGCGCCGAGAGGATTCTCGAGCTCCCGGTCGCCCGTGTAGCGCTCGTCCGCGAGCCACGTGTCCTCGGGCCCCCAGTACACGGCCTCTTCAGGCGCCCAGATGTCCTCGCGCCCGCCGGAAAAACCGAACGTCTCGAGTCCCATCGACTCCAGGGCGCAGTTGCCGGTGAAGACCATCAGATCGGCCCACGAGATCTTCCGGCCGTACTTCTGCTTGATCGGCCAGAGCAACCGGCGCGCCTTGTCGAGGTTGACGTTGTCGGGCCAGCTGTTGAGCGGCGCAAAGCGGAGGATGCCGGACCCCGCGCCGCCGCGGCCGTCGCCCATGCGGTACGTGCCCGCGCTGTGCCACGCCATGCGGATAAAGAGCGGCCCGTAGTGGCCGTAATCGGCCGGCCACCAGTCCTGCGAGGTCGTCATCAACGCCATGATGTCCGTCTTCAGGGCATCCAGGTCGAGAGACTCGAACTCTTCGGCGTAGTTGAACTCCTCGCCCATGGGGTCGGACAGGGAAGAGTCCTGGTGCAGGATCTTCAGGTTCAACTGATTGGGCCACCACTGATGGCTCGAGGCGGTCCCGATCGTCGTGCCTACGCCCGACATCGGGCACTGTCCTGGACTGTCTGACATGTAATTCTCCCGTGCTTGATTCTTGTGGTTGGTCGCTCAGTTGGTGGCTCAGGTGTTGGTGGATCTGGTGACGTCGCCGCTGTCGCTGCCGTCGGTGTCGTCGCTTCGGCGTGGGACGAGAGAGCGGGGCCGGTCTCCGCTTGTGTCCCCGGCCGTACGCGCAGCCTTCTCGAGGCAGTCGGGACAGCGACCCCAGTACACCACCTCCGCTTCGTCGATCTCGAACCCCGAATCTTCGGCCGCCGTGAGACAGGGCGTGGCGCCGACCGCGCAGTCGACGTCGACCGTTCGGCCGCAGATGCGGCAGATCAGATGGTGGTGGTTGTCCCCGACGCGATCCTCGTAGCGGGCCGGCGACCCGGCGGGCTGGATGCGCCTGATGAGGCCCTTCTCGGCCAGCATCCCGAGCGCGTCGTAGACCCCCTGGCGCGAGATGGCGCCGATCTCGGCCCGCACGACCTCGGCGACGTCGTCCGCCGTGCCGTGCGGTCGAGCCGTCACCGCCCGCAGGACGGCGAGACGCTGAGCCGTGACCTGGACGCCGTGTTCGCGAAGCAACTGGGCCGGGGTGTTGGTCATGATCGAATGAATAGGTCAAGTTTTGGATCGTGTCAAGAATTGGTGATAATCCAGTTTTCTGCGCGTATGACGTCTCACGATGAAAGGCTGTGGGCTCGAAGCTCTCTTGACGCGCCGTAACGCACCATTTATGGTGTATTATAGCCTCAGGAGGCTGTTATGAATGATATACGGTATATCGACGCCACGGATCAGGAGATCCTGCGAACGATCGGCGAACGCCTGACCGCACTCCGCAAGGCTCGCGGCCTCACTCAGGTAGAGGCCGCCGGGCGCGCGGGTCTGGGACGAAATACGCTTTATCGCATCGAGCACGGAGACAACCCCACGCTCCACACCCTGATCCGGCTGCTCCGGGTCTATGGTCGCCTCGGGGGGCTGGAGAACTTCATCCCGGCCGTCGAGATTTCGCCGATGGCGCGCCTGCGCGAGCGAACGAGGAAACGAAGTGGCTGACGGGCACGGGATCCGGGCCGAAGCCGAAGTGCGTCTGTGGGGGGAGACTGTCGGGGCCCTTGTCGAACTCGAAAGCGGGCGTGTCCTGTTCGAGTACGCTGACGAGTTTCGCCACCGCGCGCTCGAGATCTCCCCGTTCTACCTCCCCTCCGATCGCCGGGGGCCGCAGAGCTTCGAGGAACTGCTGCGAAAACCCGCGTTCCAGGGGCTCCCCGGCGTCCTCGCCGACGCGCTTCCCGATGCGTTCGGGCGCCGGGTGATCCGGGCCTACTACGAGGCGCGGGGACAGGGCGAGAAGGCGCTGAGCCCGGTGCAGCGCCTGCTGTACGTGGGTGAGCGGGCTCTCGGGGCTCTCAGCTTCCATCCGGCGGAGGAACTTCCAATCCGGGAGGCCGAAACGACGTCGCTCGAGGTCCAGCGGCTTGCCGAGGACGCGCGCAGTATCGTTCAGGGCGCGCCGGGAGTGGCCATACCCGAGATCTACCGAATCGGGTCTTCGGCCGGCGGACAACGCCCCAAGGCAATCGTGCATTCCGACCCCGAATCGGGCGCGATCCGCTCCGGGGGAACACCGCTCGAACCGGGAGAGGTGCCCTGCATCCTCAAGTTCGACGGCGTCGGAACGGACGGGGGCCCGGGCCACCTCGGCGCACCCCAGCCCTACAACCGGGTCGAGGCCGCGTACGGCGACATGGCGCGAGCGGCGGGGGTGGACATGGCCGAGATCGACGTGCTCGAGACGGACGGCTACGCCCACCTGCTCGTCCGCCGCTTCGACATCGTGGATGGCGACAGGCTACACCAGCACACGTTCGGCGGGCTGAGACACGTCGACTACAACGACCCCGGCGCCAGCTCCTACGAGGAGTATTTCCGCACCATCCAGCAACTCGGGATGGCCTACGACGCCCTCACCGAGGGCTACCGGCGCATGGTCTTCAACGTGATGGCCATCAATCAGGACGATCACGTCAAGAACCTCTCCTTCCACATGGACCGGGGCGGCACGTGGTCGCTTACCCCCGCCTACGACGTGACATTCGCCGCCGGGGAAGGCTGGACCCGCAGTCATCAGATGAGGATTCGCGACAAGACGTCGGGCATTCGAGAGGATGATCTGCTGGCGCTGGCCCGCGAGTTCGGGGTCAAGAGGCCGGACCGTATCTTGGACGAGACGCGGGGCGCGATCGCCGACTGGGAACGGTACGCGGAGAAGTATGAGGTTCCAGACGACACCCGGTCGGCGATTAGAGTCGAGCTGGACAGGCGGGCGTCGAGTCTCGCGGGAGTCCATGGGGCGAACCAAACCGAATAGGGAGGTCGAATTTTGTCGCTCAAGATCGCGGGAGCCGTCATCGAGTTGCTCGAAGAGCAGTCCGGTACGGGGAAGAACGGGCCCTGGCACAAGCAGGATTTCATCCTCGAGACCGAGGGGCAGTACAAGAACAAGGTGTGCATCACCCAGTGGGGCGAGAACATCGAGAAGTTCGCGCTGAAGCCGCAGGACCGCGTGACCGTGCACATCGACATCCAGAGCCGGGAGTACAACGGTCGCTGGTATACCGACGTGAAGGCGTGGCGGATCGAGCGGGAGGAGGCCGGATCAGACGCCGGCGCCGGAACCGGCCCCGGCGAGCCCGCCGCGGGTCCCGGTGCGTCGGGCGCGGGCCCCGGTGCGCCCGGAGCCGGATCGCCCCCACCCACCGAGGAAGGGTTCGACGAGGACGACCTGCCCTTCTGAACGGGGGCTGCAACTCCCGCATCATGTGGGTGATTATCACCCGCGAGGTGGGATGATTGAGTTTACTCGTGCATATGAGGCGGTAGCCCTGAGTAGAGCACAGACGCGGTCGATCGTTTCTCCACACGA
>JBGMQU010000167.1:0-6984 GCA_048060725.1 Gemmatimonadota bacterium
GAACCGGCGGACAAGCCGGGCGAGTCGACGATCATCACGTACGACCAACTGGAGTTCGACGTCGATCTGAAGGAGTCGGACTTTTCCCTGCGCAGCCTTCGGAGCACGCGGGGATGATGAGAGCCTCGCACCCCTGGTGGCGCATCGGCTGGCGTAACCTCGGACGAAATCCGAGGCGCAGCCTGTTCACCGCCGGCGGTCTTGCCGTCGGGTACGCGGCTGTCGTGGTGATGGCGGGGCTCGGCCGCGGGATGGTGGCCGAGATGATCGGAAACGGGACGGGGATCCTATCGGGGCAGCTGCAGGTACACGCGGCAGACTATCTGCCCGAACGATCGGTCTACGAGACGATCGGGGGCGACGATGGAACGGACGTCGCCGCCCTGATCGAGGCCGTCGAGCGCGATCCGACCGTCGTCGCGGCCGCCCCGCGCGTGTACGGAGGTGGCCTGATCAGCGCCGGCGACAACACGCTGGCCGCCGGGCTGGTCGGGATCGACCCCGCCCGCGAAGCAGACGTCTCGACGATCATGCGGACGGGCGAGGCCGGAGAATACCCGCGCCTCGGCGAGAACGAACTGTGGATCGGCCGCGAGATGGCGCGACAGCTCGCGGTCGAGCCGGGAGATGTGGTCGTCGTCGTGGCGCCCGCCGCGGACGGATCGTTGGGCAACGACCTGTTCACCGTCGCCGGGGTGTTTCGCACCGGCATGGCCGAGGTGGACGCCGGCCTGGCGTTCGTGCCGATCGACGCGCTTCAAGCACTGATCGCGCTCGAGCCGAGCCTGGTCCATGAGATCGCGGCGCGAATCGATGACCCGTGGGAGGCGGCCATCGTGGAGGAGCGGCTTTCGGCCGACCTCGCGATCGACTTCCCGGGAGTGTCCGCTCGTGCCTGGAATCGCTTTCGACCGGAGATGGTCGAGTACGCCATGCTGTTCGAATCGATGGAGTGGATCCTCATCGTCGTGGTGTTCGGCATGGCAGTCTTCGGAGTCGCCAACACCATGCTCATGGCGACGTTCGAGCGAAGACGCGAGTTCGCGTTGCTGCTCGCGGTCGGGACGACGCCCGCGATCATCCTCGGATCGGTCCTGTGGGAGGCGTTCGTTCTCGGCCTGTTCAGTCTCGGCCTGGGGGCGCTGCTCACCTTCCCGGTCCTCGTGTGGTGGCACAACGCCCCGCCGAACATGAGCTGGTTGTACGGTGATTTCACGATGGCGGGCGGGCTCATTCGGCCGGTTCTGCGGGTCGAGTATCCTCCCGAGATGATCGTGTTCGGAGCGGTGGCGCTGTTCGTCACGGCCCTGATCGCGGCCGTCGTTCCCGCCTACCGCGCGGGGCGAATCCCGCCGGCAGACACGCTAGCGGGGCGGTGACGTCGTGAACGGACACCTCGGAACTCTCTTCCGACTCGCGCTTCGCAACGTGCGACGCCAGGCGCGACGAAGCGTACTCACGGCACTCGCCATGATCGTCGGCGTCGGACTGCTCGTCTTCTCGCGCGCGATGGCCGAGGGCGGCCACGAGGACTGGATCGACGCCGGCGTACGCATGGGAACGGGACACGTCACGATTCAGGCGCCGGATTTCCAGGTACGGAGAACACTGGATGAGCGCCTGGGCCCGGCCGACGTGGAGGCCGTGCTGAAGGCAGTAGACGCACTCGGCCCGGCCGGCGAGGTGATCGAAGCGGTCACCCGTCTCGAGGTACGCGGGCTCGCGAGCAGCCCCGGAGGAGCGCTTCCCGTGGTCATCACGGGCGTCATACCCGAGGAGGAGCGCCGGTTCTCGCGACTTCCGGAACGCTTGATCGAGGGCGAGTACCTGCCCGAGGAAGACGACCTGGGCGCATACGTGGGCTCGGAGTTGGCCCGGAGGCTGGGCCTCGAAATCGGGTCGCGCCTCGTGCTGACGGGACAGGACGCGGACGGAACCATCTCCGGACAGCTCGTTCGGGTTCGCGCCGTGTTCCGCACCGGACTGCCGGAGGTCGACGTGCGAGTCGTCCAACTTCGACTGAGCACGGCGCGCTCATGGCTCGGAGTGGACGGCGCCGCCACGTCGGTGGCGCTCCTGCTCGGGTCGAGCACAGCGGTCGACAAGACCGCCCGTGCCCTGGCCGACGCGCTCGCCGACGTGCCGGGGGCGCGGGTGCTGGCATGGCCCGAGGCGATGCCCGAGCTCGAGGCGGCACTGAAGATGGACGATTTCGGCGACTTCGTGTTTCACGTCATTACGCTGGTGATCGTCGCGCTCGCGGTCGTCAACACGATCCTCATGTCAGTGCTCAACCGAACCCGCGAGTTCGGGGTCGCTCGGGCGCTCGGGATGACGAGGCGGGACACGGGTACGCAGGTGATGATCGAGGGCGTGATCCTGTCGGCGGCCAGCGGGGTCATCGGTATCATCGTCGGGCTCGCGGTCACGTGGATCTTCTTCAGAAACGGGCTCGATTTCTCGGGCCTCATGGAAAATGGCATGGAGGCGGCGGGCATCATGATCGAACCGATCGTTTACCCGAAGTTCAGGCTCCAGACCCTGGCGCAGAGCGTGGGGTTCGTGCTCGCCGTCGGGGTCGCGGCGTCGGCATATCCGGCGTGGCGAGCCACCCGCATCGAGGTGGCCGAAGCGATGAAGTTCGAGGCGTGAACACGGAAACGGAAGGCACGGCGGTACGGACCGAAGACCTCTGGAAGGTGTTCGAGCACGAGGGAATCGTGGTCGAGGCCGTGCGGGGCGTCGACCTGACCATCGAGTCCGGCGAATTCGTCGTGCTCGCGGGCCCCTCGGGTTCGGGGAAGACGACTCTGCTCAACATGATCGGCGGTCTCACGCGACCTTCCCGTGGCCGGATTTGGGTCGACGGGAACGAGATTACGCACTTGTCGGAAGGCGCACTCGCCCGCTGGCGGCTCGAGCGCGTCGGGTTCGTGTTTCAGGCATACAACCTGTTGCCGGTGCTCTCGGCGCTCGAGAACGCCGAGTTCACGATGTTGCTGAGAGGCGTGCCTCCCGAGGAGCGCCGAGCACGCGTCGAAGCGCTGTTCGATGAGATGGGGTTGGACGGCCTCGAAGGACGGAGACCGGGGAAGCTGTCGGGCGGGCAGCAACAGCGGGTCGCCGTCGCGCGCGCGGTCGTGGGTGAACCGGCGCTGGTGCTCGCCGACGAACCCACCGCCAACCTCGACTCGAAGACGAGCGATGGGTTGATCGACCTCATGGCCCGGTTCAACCGAGAACTCGGGACGACGTTCGTGTTCGCGACACACGACGTCGAACTCATGCGGAGAGCCCGCCGGGTCGTGCGACTCGTCGACGGCAGGGTCGTCGAGGACGAACGTCGCGGCGCGGGCCCTGCCTGATGCGTCGGTGAGTAGCGACCGCGGTGTCGAGCGAGGCAGGCCGCTCCCGTCGGCCCTCGCCCTCGGGCTCGCGTGTGTGGCCTGCGCCGGTACCGCCGCGCGACTTGCGGGCCAGTCCAGCTGGACGGAACTGACCGGGTACTACCTGGGTGTGGCCAGCTACGGTACCGAGGGAACGTTCAACGAGCAAAGCGGATCGAGCCTGCAGAGGCTACGGATAATGACGAGTCCGGGCGTGGGTCCGCTGACCTTCGATCTCGCCTATGAGCATTCGCTCCAGATGAATTCTTCCGGGCTCTCTCGATCGTTTCTCGGCCTGGGCGTGACCGGCACGACCGGTGACTGGGCGCCGCTACAGGGAACCATCGCGGAGTCGGACCAGGTCCGCTGGCGTCACCGGCTCGATCGGCTTTCCGTGGCGCTCGAGCTCGGCCCCTCGATCGAGTTCACGGTCGGCCGGCAGCCCGTTTCCTGGGCCACGACGCTGTTCCTCACACCGGGCGATCCGTTTGTCCCCTTCAACCCGGAGGATCCGTTCCGGGACTATCGCGCGGGGGTCGACGCCGCCCGCCTGCGTGCCTTTCTCGGGCCGTTTACGGAGGTTGATCTCGTCCTACGGCCGGCGACCTTCGACGACGTGACCACGGTCTCCGCGCTCGGCCGCATCCGGTCGGTCGTTGGCGGTGTGGACGTCGGCGCCTGGCTGGGGGCGCTCCACGATGAACCCGCCGCCTCTGCGTCCGTCGCCGCGCCCGTCGCCGGAGCCGTCGCACGCGGCGAATTCGTCCTGCGGCGGATCGAGGACGAGACGCGGTTTCGAGCCGCGATCGGGCTGGACCGGTCTTTCGCGATCGGGGAAAAGGACCTGTACGTGGTTGCCGAGTATCAGTACGACGGGCTCGGGGCGGCGGGAGCGCAGGACTTCGCGTCGGTAATTCTCTCCGAACCCGCACGACGAGGCGAGTTGCTCGTGCTCGGCCGTCACAGCGCCGCGTTCCAACTCAGCGCACAGGTTCACCCGCTGGTGTCGATCGATGGCCTGGCGCTGGCGAACCTCGGCGACCCGAGTGTGTTGCTCGGTCCGGGCCTCTCCTACTCGGTCGGCTCCGAGACGAGTCTTCGATCGGGTCTGTTCATGACCGCTGGCGCCGGCGTAACGGAAGAAGGGCTCCCCGGATCGGAGTACGGCTCGGTTCCCTTCGTCGCCTACGTGTCGCTGACGACGTTTTTTTAAGGGTTTCCGGGGGGACCCTTCAGGACCGGTCCGGGTCACGATCCGTGTAGAGCACCCGCGCGAGCTGCTGGAAGTTGTCCTGAACTCCCGCGGCATTCCCGGTGCGGACGGCCTGAGTGTTCTGACGGATTTGTCGGCTCAGATAGACCAGCGACACCACGACGGCGATTGCTCCGAGGATCTCACCGATCGCTCCTGCGTCAGTCCAGGACATGCGCATTCCTCTCCGCGTGCGAGATCCGGCCCGGCGTAGTTAGTTCTCCGACTGCGGTCGAAACGACTCGTGCAGGTGAACCATCTTCCATCCGTCGCTCCCCCGAGCCCACACCGTAGTCATGACCATGTACTGCTCTACGGATGTCCCGTCCTTGAAGCTGATCGCGTAGTTCCCCTCCCTCACAACCAGCGCGGCATCGTCCGACAGGAGATTCGCTGTCCGGCTGTCAGCGGTGAACACCGCGCCGGTTCGGGGCGCGACCATCTGCTCGCACAGCTCCATCAACACGCTCCTCGTCCGCACCACGTTCCCGCCTGACACGAAGAGCGGTTCGAAGAGCGTCTCCGCGTCGCCAATCAGGGACAACCCACTCTCACAATCCAGGCCGTCTACGGCGAGGTTCATGGCGTCTTCCGCCGCGAGCACTTCGGCGCGCAACGACTCGACGTCCGGCTCTGGCGGTACGCTAATCTCGGGACTGCTCCCGCAGCCGAGAAGGAATGCGGCGGCAATCAACAGCAGAATCCGATTCGAGTTTCCGGTCGTCATGTGTTGTTCCCTTCTTGGATCACTCGTTTGAAGTCGTCTGCCAGGGACCCGGTGGCCTCCGGCATTCTCTCTTCCAGGAAGACCTGGAACTCTTCCCCAAACCAATCGCTACGGAGTTTCCACCACTGCTGGAACCCGGGGGTCCGCATCATGTGATCGATCGGCGCCCTCGCGTGGAGCCAGGCCCAATCTTCGATCACACCCGCCTTGCGGGAATGGAAGACCTCCTCGTACGCCCGGAAAGCCTGCATGAGCATGGAGGAAAAGCGCACCAACTCTTCGTCGTCGTTCAACGCTTCGAGACCGGACAGGCCCCGAGACCATACGTCTCCGGCCCCGGGCACGAACGCAAGCTGACCGATCAGACCGTTCAGCTTGTCGAGGACTGCCTGGGCGGACGCGTGACGATCCTGGCGGGAACTACGGCGGACCTGCCCGGCCAGGTACAGAAGCGACACGATGACGCCCGCCGCACCGATGATCTCGCCGATCGCACCCAGCGCTTCCCAGTTCAAATCGTCCCCCGGCCTCGCCCGACGTCCTCGTCGAACAGCCAGGGCTGCTCTTCCGTCATCGGCCCCCGATCGATCCGCGGGTCGTCGATGGCCGCGGTCACCCGTTCGTTCAGGTGCTCAGGAACCATATGACGGTACGCAGCCCACCACTCTCGTCCCCCATGCGTCCTGAGAATCGAGACGAACGTGCCCTGTATCGCGCCGAATTCGCCGTCGTCCAACAAGCCTGCGTCGTGCAGGCGCGCCACCTGATTGAAACTGGCGATCCGGTCCAGCATCACCGCGTGCATCCTGCCACATTCGTTCAGGGAGAGGCCAAGAAAGCTGTCGCAGAAGCGCCGGAAGAGCTCGGCCGAGTCATCCGTCGCGGTGAGTTCTGCGATCAGGTGGACATGGGTGCCAAGCGCGGTGTTCAGGCTTTCGGTCAGCGCAGTCTGATTGGTCTTGCGCATCTGGAGTACGAGAAACGCGAGCGTGATAACCACGGCCGCGGCCCCGATGATCTCTCCGACTGCCCCGACGGCTTCCCAGTTCATAAGACCTGTTAGCTGAAGTCCCGCCCCTGAAGCTCCTCGAGGATGCGCTCGACCTGCGCCCGCAGCTCTGGCAAACGATCCCTCGCCACGACCCACGTAATCTCCAGGTCGACGCCGAGGTAATCGTGGATCAGTTTGTCACGGGTGCCTGCGATCTCCCGCCACGGGACGTCCGGATAGCGCGCCCGGATCTCGCTACCAGATCGATGCACTCGAGAATGTGCTCCAGGAACACGCGAGGATCCTTCTTCACAATAGAGCAACCTGCTCCGTGAGGATCCGATCTCGCAGAAGTCGGTGAAGCGACTTGTACGTTACCACATGGGCCCTGTATCCCAGCAGCTCTGTGAGGTCCAACTCCAGGCCTGTGAGATCGAACAGAGACCTGCCATGCTCCAACTCAACCAATAGGTCAAGGTCGCTATCCGGGCGGGCGTCGCCGCGAGCCCGCGAGCCGAACACTCCCGCGCGGACCACACCATACTCTCGCAACAGAGGAGTGATCGTCTGCTTCAGATTCTCAATCGTCGGTGTCATGGGCCAAACATAGCAAAAAGCGGGAGGGATT
>JBGMQU010000168.1:0-6956 GCA_048060725.1 Gemmatimonadota bacterium
CCGCTCTCGAACCTCAAGCTCGGGTCGGGAATCGCGCCGGTGGCGCGCATGCTCGACGAGGGGATCCCGGTTCTCGTGGGCACGGACGGCCCGGTCAGCTCCAACGACCTCGACATGTGGACGGCGATGCGGTTCGCCGGCCTCCTCCAGCGCGGCGCCAACGAGGACCCCATGCTGACCCCGGCACGCGAAGTCGTCCGCATGGTCACATCGGTGGGAGCGACGGCACTCGGTCTCGGCGACGCGGTGGGCTCGATCGAGCCAGGCAAGCGGGCCGATCTCCTCCTGATCGACCTCGACCGACCCCACCTCACGCCGATGTTCGACGTGTACGCCCACCTCGTCTACGCGGTCGGCCGCGACGACGTCCACTCCGTGATGATCGACGGGGCCTGGGTCATGCGGGACCGCGATCTGCTCACACTCGAGGAAGGCCGAATCCTCGAAGACGTGACGGAGTTGGCGGGGCGCATCGAACAACACGCCAACAGCGTTCAGTAGCTACCTGAGTGCGGCCGAGATATTTCCCCCATCCACTGTGAGGATCGCACCGGTCGTCTTGCGTGCCATCGCGAGCGCGACGAACCCCTCGGCGACATCGGACGCCAGGACCTCGCGGCCGAGCAGATTGCCGCTCATGTAGTCGGCCTCGCTGACGCCCCGGGCGCCCGCCCGCCGGGACACCATGTCGCCGGTCAGGATGCCGCTTCGGATCCGGTCGGCGTTGATCCCGTTCGAGCGGATTCCGTCGCGCCCGTGCTCGATGGCGTACTGCCGGACGAGCGCGAGTGTCGCGGCTTTCGGTAGCCCGTACGGCCCGAATTCGGGCCCCGGATTGACCGCCTGTTTCGACACGTTGAACAGGAGGCACCCCCCGGTCCCCTGCTGAAGCATGATCGCCGTGGCGGCGCTCGCCACGCGCTGGTGCGCGAAGAAGTTCAGCTCGAAGCTTTCCCTGAGGATGGTTTCGTCGAGATCGGCCATCGCGCCCTGCCATGCGGCGCCGGCGTTGGACACGAGGATGTCCAGGCCACCGAACCTTTCGCTGATTGCAGCGAACGCCGCGGATACGGATTCGGAATCCGTCACGTCGCAGGCGAGACCGAGCCCTCCGACGTCTTCCGCGGCGGTCTCCAATGCCTCGCCCGGGAGGTCCAACAGCGCGACCTCGGCGCCGCGACGCCGAAACGCTTCGGCCGTGGCGCGGCCAATCGCCCCCGCGCCACCCGTGACGGCGACGATGCGCCGCGCCAGGTCGCCCTCCTTCCGTCCGGCCAGCTTGGCCTGCTCTAGCGACCAGTACTCGATGTCGAAGAGGTCTTCCTCGGTGATGCTCTCGAACCCGCCCATTCGCACCGCCGCGGTGATGACCTCGACCGTCGTCTCAGCCAGGTCCGCGGCCACGGCCGCGCCGGCGTGCGAAGCGCCCACGCCGAACAGACCGACTCCGGGAACGAGCACGACGCGCGGGCTCGTGTCCAGCATGCGTTTCGCGCCGCCGTGCCGCGGGTTCTGGCGCTCGAAGTACTCGATGTACGCCGCTCGATAGGACGAGATCGCCCCGGCAGCCTCCTCGGCCCACCCGTTCAGGTCTCCGGACGGCGCCGGGAGCACGACCGGCAGCGGCTTGGTCCGGATCGCATGGTCCGGCGTCACGGTCCCGACCTGGCTGTACCGGGCCAGGTCCTCGCCCGCCACGTAGTCGAGGATCGACTCGTCGGTGCGGTGGTCGAGGACGAACCGCTCGAACCGTCCCTCGGCCGGATCGATCTCGTTCGCGAGCAGCCCGCGGATGATCGGCGCGATCTCCGACGCCGTCGCGGCGGTCGCGGGCCGATCCACGGCCGCGAGTGGCGCCCCCAACCCCACAGCGATCCGCTCCTCGGCCATCGTGACGACATCGATCATGCGGTCGTAGGCCTCCCGCGCGGTCGAACCGAACGTGAACAGGCCGTGCTTGAGCAGGACGAGCCCCTCGGCCTCGGGGTTGGCGTCGGCGATTTCCTTGCAGGCCTTCGCCAGATCGAACCCCGGCATGACGTAGGGGACGATCGCCATCCGCGAACCGTACAGCTCACGACAGATCGCCTCACCATCGGGCTGATCCGTCAGTACCAGTCCGGCGTTCGCGTGCGTGTGGTCAATAAAGGCGTGCGGGACCCAGGCGTGGAGTAGCGTCTCGACGGAAGGATTGGGTGCGGTGGAATCGAGCAGGTTTCGCCGCTGGAAGTTCACCATGTCCTCGTCGGACAATCCATCGAGGGCGGCCAACTCCAGGAGCGGGGCCAGCTGCACGGCGGGGAGACCGGCGGGTTCGATCGTCCCCATGTCCCAGCCGCTCCCCTTCACGTAGAGGACGTCGATCTCGCGGCCGTCGAGATCCACGGTGCGCGATTTTGCCGACGTGTTCCCTCCCCCGTGCAGGACGAGACGCGGCTCGGAGCCGAGCAGGCGGGTGGTGTATACGCGAAGGGCGAGGTCCTCGGACACTCCAGACTCGCCGTAGCTCTCGACCGCGCGCGCCGCGTCGACGTCGGACCAGCGGTTTTCCATGGAATCGGTACCTGTTCGTTCGGTCCTGGCGATGCTCGCCAGCGAGGTTCACCAGCAAGGGGGAGGAGGGTATCCAACGGTATGGCGGCCGCGCCAGTAGCATGGATCAAGGGTTGCCTCAGCGGGATGCACGGCAGAATCCCGGCTCTACGCCCGGCGGCGTGAAACCGACCCCCGCGCCTCCCCGTCTGGTTTGACGGGGTCGGACCCACGATCCCGACGCGGACGAGAGAGGCCGACCAGACCGGTCAGGAGAGAATCATGGATCCGTTTATTCAGGGCTCGATGATCTTCACGATCATCATGACCGTCCTTGACGGGGTGCGTGCCGCGGCACGCTAGAAGACTCGGCATGCAGCCTTCGGCGCCCCCCACAGTGCTTTGGAGCCAGATACGGCGGCGGCCGCCCCTACTTCGTCCAGATTACTACCGCTCCGCACCCGTCCGTCGCCCCCCCAAACTCCGCGGGAAGCTCCGAAGCACGTCGATATACCTCGATCCCCACCAGCTCTGAAGGCAGGCCCAACTCGTCGATCCCGGTGTGGACGACAAGACGGTTGTCCTGATCGTAAAAGAACATCCGGACTCGAGAACCGTTCACGTAGACCTCCGCGGGGCACGGCGAGCGAAAGTATCCGCTCTGCGCGCTACCGCCGTACTTGTCTGGGGCTGTGGACACCTTCGGAAGTGTCAAACACACGGGAGTGCAGATCCGCAGCGTCTCCATCATCGGGACGCGCTCTATCAGGTAGCTGATTCGGTTGGTCGCCTCGCGGCGAATATCCTTTTCACCGAGGAATACCCCGATGCTGAGGCGCTCACCCCACTTTCGACGCTCGTAGAAGCCGGATGCTCGCAAGCGCGGATGGTAACTCACACCGACGACGATCGGCTCCATCTCGAGCGGTTGCGGTGGCAGCCGAGCGTCAACCATGACCCCTGTGCCTGAAAGTGGTGCGATTTCTGCTCGGCCTGGCTTGTAACCAAAGTGCTCAATCATGATCGTGTCGACAGCCATGACGGCGAGGAGCGAGAAAGACCCGTCAGACGAGGTGACGGTCTCCGCGTCGCCGCGTGCGAGTCGAACCCAGGCCCCGACGATCGGTTCGCCTCCCTCCATGTCCGTGACAGTACCGAAGACGCGGAAGCGCCCTCCCGCCACCCCTCGGGTCGTGACCGAGGCGCCGCTAGCACGGGTTGCATGATCCTGATCAAGATAAACCGATAGCCTGATCTCTCGTGCAGACTCTCCGAGGAGATCTATGAGGGCCACCCTAACCGCTTCTCCCAGTGACCCGAGCAGGGAAGCTCGGAGGCGAACCGAGTCACCGATCGACGGATCCAGACAAAACTCATACCGACCGGCCGCCCCCGCGACGACTGAGGTCACGCTCTTCCATGGCTGACCATCGACGCGCCCGTCCACCAGGACCATCGCCCCGGGTAGAGGAAGCTCCAGAACGCCCTCGACGACATCGCCCGCCAGCAGCCGCACGTCCTTCGTGCACCCAGGCTCTTGAGCTGCCCCCCCTGAAAGGCAAGAAGCCAGACCGATGAGTGCGACTGCGGCTGTTCGCCAATAGGGGACACCCACGACGCGTCCTGAAGTGCACGACTCTCGACTGATAACAGAAAACGAATACATCACTTTACCCAACCCCGACAAGTGCTAACCCCGACCCCAATAAGGGTTACGACGCGAAGCTTCAACGACCGTATCGTTTACCTGACTCAGGGGCACGGACGCGACCTCCTTGTGTCCGAGCGGTTCCACACGTTCTACCGGGACTTCTTCGGCGAAGACCTGGTGATGGCGTATCGCGATGAGGGCGGGCTCCCCTACCTCGACATCTCGCGCGTCCGACTCACCCGATCAAACCAAGAGGAAGGTCCCTTCGCCTATCGGGTATCGGGGAGCCGCGTCGCGCGCTTGACGCTGGGGCGCGCCTTGCGCGGCTTTTTGACACGCCGCGCCTTCATCACGGACTTGAACACGCCCTGTGGGTTGTCCGAGGTCACAACCAGCAGCGATCTGGCCGGACCGGTGGGCACCCGCCTCCCCTGTTCCCAATCCTGTAGTGTCCGCTTGCTGATGCCCATGACGACTGCGAATTCGCTCTGCGAGAGTCCCATCTTGGCACGCACGCGTGCCACGTCGGGCACCTCGATGACGGTCTCCTTGTAAGGTGGGACCTTCCCCTCGCGCGCGGCGCAGAGTTCACGCGCGCTATCGAGGGCCTCCTGAAAAGCCCAGTCCTTCATCGTCTGTCTCTCCGTAGTTTGTAATCTCTGGCGGCCTTCTTACAGTCCGAGCGCATCGGCCAACTGCGCCGCCTGCTTCCGAGTGAGGTCTGACATCTCGTTCTTCGCATACACGTAGACCAGATCAACCAGCGACTCCGTTACCCAATGGTAGTAGATGACCCGCGTGCCACCCCGCTTACCCCGACCCGACGCGGCCCATCGCACCTTTCTCAAGCCACGCCCGCCAGGTATCACGGGCCCCTTTTCGGGGTTCGTTGCCAACTCGTTCTGAAGCGCCCACAGCGACTCGTCACCGATGAGCCGTGTGGCCTGTTTCTCGAATGCCCTGCTCTCTCTGAATGTGACCTGCACCTCTCGGCTCTCTTTCCCCTACCCTTCGCCATCCCTCGGATGGTACGGCGCTGCCGTACTCATGTCAAGTTTCCTGGGGGCGTTGGGGCACATCTAGTTCCCCGCCGAGGGGAACACTTCGAACGTCCCGGAAAACGCCGGGAGAGTCGACACCTGCATGCCCTCGGCGTCGAGAATCCAGACGTTTACGCGGTAGAATCCCTGAAATGCGAACGGAGGGATCTTCAGCGACATCTCCACCGTCTGCCCGGCGGCGATTTCGATCAGGTTCGCCAGGATCTCGGCCTGGTCGACGTCCGTTCCGCACTGGACGGTCGGCGAATAGGTCTCGTCGAACTCCGCGGTCCGGCTCGTCTTTCCGACGACCTTGAACGAGCACCCGCCTACGAATACGACGGCGGCCGTCGTGTTCCTGACGCTCGCCGTGAGGGTGTCGTTCGGCTTGTACTCCGTGCGTCCGGCGCAGACTTCAAGGCCCTGGATCGTCGCACAGAGGCCTGCCGCCCCGGCGCCGGTCGTGGATCCTCCGCACGCTGCGCAGAAGATCGCGCCCACGAAAAACGATACCCTTCCCATTCAGACTCCGTTGGCCTCGTGCAGACTCCGTTGGGGTTCGTGCGCGCCGACTCGGGCGACTCCGCGCCGGGAGTGGAACGCTCCAGGAGGCTGCGCTGTAACCATGGCGGCACATATGGTACAGCGTCGACCACCGCCGGGCACGCACCGTTTCGCGGCTTGCCAGCGGGCGCCGCGGACGTGAACGTAGGCGACGCCGTCGGGAGGTCCTCTCGATCGCCGTCGGATCTGTCACCGCACCCGCCACCCGGAGAGCAACGTGAGAGCAAGACGACCCGGTCGCGCCCCGCAGATCGGTGCGGCGTCCACGACCGTCGGGCTCGTTCTGTTTCTGGCCTCGCCACTCCTCGGCCAGGCCGGCACCGATGGTGAGTGGCGATACTACGGCGGGGACGCCGGGTCCACGCGATACTCGGCCCTCGACCAGATCGATGCGACGAACGTGGCCAGCCTCGAAGTGGCCTGGCGCTGGACGTCCGCGAACTTCGGCCCCCGTCCCGAAGCGTACATGCGCGTCACACCGCTCTACGTCGACGGCGTCGTGTACACGACGGCCGGGTATCGGCGGGCGGTGGTCGCGATCGATGGGGGCACGGGCGAGACCCTCTGGATGTACCGGCTCGACGAGGGGGAGCGCGGGGCGAGCGCACCGAGGCTGAACTCCGGCCGCGGTGTGGCCTATTGGGCGGACGGCGAGCAGGCTCGAATCATCCTGATCTCGCCTGCCTATCACCTGGTCTCACTCGACGCGAAGACGGGATTTCCTGACCCCGCGTTCGGGACCGACGGCGTGGTCGACCTGCGCGAGAACCTCGGCCGCGAGATCGACACCGAGAACGCCCGCATCGGGTCGAGCTCTCCCGCGATGGTCGTGGGAGACGTCCTGGTCGTGGGGGCGGCGCTGCCACAGGGCGGCCGCCCGCCGACGCGTGAGATGCCTCCGGGGCACGTCCGCGGGTACGACGTCCGCACCGGAGAGCTTCTGTGGACGTTCCACACGATCCCGCAACCCGGCGAGGAATTCCACGACACCTGGGAAGACGGGTCGTGGGAATACACGGGCAACGCCGCCGTGTGGACCGCGATGAGCGCCGATCTCGAACTGGGTTACGTCTACCTGCCGGTCGAGGCCTGGACGGGCGACTACTACGGTGGGCACCGCCCGGGCGACAACCTGTTCTCACAGAGCGTGGTGGCGCTCGACGCGCGGA
>JBGMQU010000169.1:0-6874 GCA_048060725.1 Gemmatimonadota bacterium
CCATCGGCTTGCGGCACGGCGGTGGCGACGACATAAACCGCAAGCCGGGCTATGTCAGCGTCATGAACTACACTTACCAGTTCCGGAACGCGGAAAACCAAGATATTTGGCGGTTAGATTTTGACCGCGAGGCCATAGTCTTTGACGATTGGAACAAGATCAAATACAACTTCCGGGAAACGAACTCGCAAACGGCCGGCCTCAGCTTCCAGTCGGAGTCGTTCGAGCTGATCGACGAACGAGCCTGCGAGCGCGAACGACGCCGGCCAGACGAACTGCGGCTGACCCTGCGCGTTCAGGTAGTCGAGTTGCACCGACTTCGCCGCGTCGATCTCGTTCTGCGAGATGTGGGCGCTCGCGGTGAGCTCGAAGATGTCGAGGCCACGGGCGATCTCGGAGTTCACGATAACGCCGTTGTACCAGTAGACCGACCAGCTGCCCGCCATCTCCATCTGCTCCGCGTTCACGGGGCCGCGGTCGTGGTAGGCGATCTCGAACGGGTTCGACGGGTCGGTCCAGTCGAAGACGCTGATTCCGCCCTGGTACCAGCCCTGAACCATGACGTCGCGTCCCGGAATCGGGATCAGCGACCCGTTGTGCGCCACGCAGTTCTCCTCGGGCGTCTGCGGCGCCGGAAGCTTGTAGTACTCGTGGAACTTCATCTTCCCGTTCTCGAGCGTGAAGATCGCGTCCGCACCCCACTCGGGAGGATCGGTGGCCCGGCACTTGGGCGCGCCGCCGCCGCCCCACTCGTCGGTGAACAGGACCTTGGTGCCGTCGTTGTTGAACGTCGCCGAGTGCCAGTAGGAGAAGTTCGAGTCGGCGACGGCGTCGATCCGCACCGGGTTCACCGGGTCGCTGATGTCGAGCAAGAGGCCGTACCCGCCGCAGGCGCCCCCCGCCAGGCCGATCGCCGGATACACGGTGATGTCGTGGCACTGGGTCGGGCCGGGACGCGGAGCATCGTCGTCCTCGTCGTCTCCGCCGCCGCCCTGGCCGGCGATCATTTTCTCGATGATGCCGGGGATCTCCTCACGGAGTTGGGCACTGTCGGCCGCCGTGGCCTCTCCCGTCCCGCCGCGGGCGCCGACAATGCGTCGGAGCTGCGGCTGCGTGAACTGCGGCGGCAGAATGATCGTCTGGCCCCGCATCTCCGCGATGAACTCGCCGCGCTCCCTCGCCTCCTCGATCATTCTGGCGTCGGCGGGCGAGGCGCCGTGCGTCGCGGGGGCGACGAGGTCCTGGAAGATCCTCGGCGAACTCACGATGGCCGCCTCCTCAGGCGCGTCGATCGGGACGCGGATGACCTCGATGCGGAAGAGCGCCGAGTTCGGATCATCGCCGGCGGCGACGCACCCGGGCAGCTCGTCCTCCGGGCGCACCGGCGCGGAGCCCGAAACGTACACATAGACGTTCTCGTCGTCGTTCGGATCCTTGAGCAGGGTGTGCGTGTGCGACCCGCGGCACGTCTGCACGTTCGCGACGTACTTCGGGTTGCGGATGTCGGAGATGTCGAAGATCCGGATCCCGCGAAGCCGGTCTTGACTCACGGCCTCCGAAACACCCTCGCCGCCGCAGTCGAGCCGCCCGCCCATCCCCTCACCCGAGACGAACAGGAGATTCTCGTAGACCGAAACATCACTCTGCGAAGCCGGGCACACGTATCCGATCGCGAGAACGGGCTCGGCGGGGTTTGAGATGTCCCACACCTGGACGCCGTCGTAGTTGCCCTGGATCGCGTAGTGGCCGGTGAACGCCAGATCGGAGTTCGTCTTGCCCACGAACGCTTCGGGCGGCGGGGTCTGCGACACCCAGGCGAGGTTCCAGATCGCCTCTTCGGCGTCGAAGACACCGGCGCCGAGACCGATGCGCGGGTCGGGGCTCGGGGCGGCTCCGCTGCCGTAGGATGGGGCGACGGCGCTGGCGCTCATCGTGCCCGGGCTGGCGCTGGAAGACGCGCACGCCGAGAACACGAAGGCTCCCGCCGCGAGCGCGAGCGGCGCGAGACGGTGGAGTCGGGCCGTCGCGCTACGCGATGCGGTTCTGAACGTCATTGTGATTTCCTCTCTGGGGACAACGTCGAACTTCTTCTCTCGGAATAACGTCGATTCGGCCCATCAGTCGGGCCGGTCTGCGAGCTCTTTGAGCATGAGCTCCATGCGGTTGATCTCTGTGATCTGATCTACCTGGATGTCGGATGCGAGCTTGAACGATATGTCGTCCTGCGCCGCGCCGTCGGTGGCGAAGAGCTCGTGGACCATCGCGACCGCACCGTTGTGGTGCTGGATCATGTAGGTGAGGAAGACGCGGTCCCACTCCAGGCCCCTCGCCTCGTCGAGTTCGCGTAGCTGCGCATCGGTGAGCATCCCGGGCATGAGGACCGGCGCGCCGCCGTCGATCATCAGAGTCGTGCCCTCGATCTCGACCTCCGGTACGTGCCGGCCGCGACCGCGGAGCCAGCCCTGCATCAGGTTGATCTCATCCGTCTGCGCGTTGATGACCCGCGAGGTGAGGATGAGCATCTCGGGGCTCGCTTCGCGCGTCGGGGCGAGTCGGGCCATCACGAGCGCCTGCGCGTGATGCGAGATCATCCCCGTCATAAATTCGACATCGGCATCCGACACGTTCATGCGGGCGCTGTCGGCTCGGGCTTGATAGAGGGCCTCGAGTGCGGCTTTCTCCGCCCCCTCGGGGCGAGGGCCGGTCTGCGGTTCCGGCGGTGCTCCTCCCGCGCAGGCAGCGGTGACGATCGTGGCGATCGTGGCCAGGAATACCATCGTGATTCGGGGGATGTGTCGTGAGTTCATGCTGCTCCCGGGCGTGGCGATTCGATCTGCAACCGAAAAAGATACACGGTCGGGGGCCATGACAGAACAGAGACCCTGACCCTGACCGCGACCGACGACCCCAATCCGCTCGACACGAAGTCCCCTAAATTATCCGCCTGCGGATCGAGCGGGGCGGAGCGGGGTAGGCCGTCGAAGCTCGGAGGCATGCACATTGCTGCATCACGCATCGGATAACGACACAGGGAGCAATTAGATGAACAAGTTGCGCAGAATCGCGCCTGTGATGGCCTTCGCCATCGCACTCGGCGCACTCAGCGCCTGCAGCGACACGACCGGACCCGTTGGCGGAGCTTCGGTAGTGTCCGTCGGATTCCGCACGATTCAAGCGGGTCCCGCGGCGTCGATCGGGTCCGCGGTCGCGTACAACGCCACGAGCCGTACGCTCGCGCTGACCGGATCCAACGGGACGCTCGAACTCGACGACGTCCGCTTTATCGTGGCCGAGTTCGAACTCGAGCGCGTCGGCGCAAACGACTGCGAGGACGACGACGGCAGTGACGGCATCGGTGGCGACGATGACGACGATGGCGAGCACGGCGACGATGGCGACCGCAGCGACGAAGATTCTTGTGAAGAATTCAAGGTCGGCCCGCAGTTCGTACAACTTCCGCTGGATGGCAGCGATACCCCGGCCATCACTCAGGCCGTCCCGGCCGGAGTATATGATGCGCTGGAATTCGAGATCGAGGACATGGAACTCGACGACGATGAGGATGCCGGCGAAGTCCAGGCGCTCTTCGACGAGATCCGCGCTGTCATCCCGGATTGGCCCGAAGAGGCGAGCATGCTCGTGTCGGGCTCGTTCACACCGACCGACGGGACGCCCGTCGCGTTTCGCGTCTTCTTCAAGGCCGAGATCGAGATCGAGGAGGAGTTCAGCCCCCCGCTCGACCTCACGGATTCGGATGCGACCGTCACGGTGATTGTCGACCCGGCCCTGTGGTTCGCGAACGGCGACGGAACCGTGATGGATCTTTCGCAGTACGACGGCATGGTGGTCGAGTTCGAAGCCGAGTTCGAAAACGGGTTCTCGGACATCGATTTCGATCATGACGATCACGACGACGATCACGATGATGACTGACTGCTGATCGATTGACGTTCGAGGCGCCGCGCAGGGGTGGCGGCGCCTCGAATGCTGGCGACCTCTGGAGGGCTTCGTGGATCTCCCCTGTCAGAAGCACGCCTTCTCGCTCCCGGCCGCGTCTCACTACATCAATTGTGCGTACATGTCGCCTCTCTCGAGGCGCGTCGAGGCTGCGGGCATCACGGGGGTGCAGCGCAAAGTCGTGCCGGCCGACATACGCGCCGAGGATTTCTTCACGGAAGTGGACCAGGCGCGGGACCTGTTCGCCCGCCTGATCGGCGTCCCTGAGACCGATGTCGGGGCGGACCGGGTGGCGATCATCCCTTCGGTGTCCTACGGCCTCGCGTCGGTGGCGCGGAACACGCCGATCGGCCCGGGTCAAAACGTGGTGACGATCGCCCGGCAGTTCCCCTCCAATGTTCACGTCTGGCGACGCGTTTGCGACGAGTCCGGAGCCACGTTCCGCGCGGTCGAGTGTCCGGTCGTGGCGCCAGACGAAGTCGCGCACGTCGGGCTCGCGCACGCCGGACCCGTGCACGCCGGGCTCGCGCATTCCGCGGCCTGGAACGAGGCCCTCCTTGGAGCGATCGATGCCGACACGGCGGCCGTCGCCGTCGAGCCGGTGCACTGGACCGATGGGACCCGCTTCGATCTTCCGGCGATCGGTGAGCGCGCGCGTGCGGTTGGAGCCGCCTTCGTTGTCGATGGAACCCAGACGGTCGGGGCCGAACCGTTCGACTTCGCCGGCGTAAGGCCCGACGCGCTGGTCTGTGCCGCCTACAAGTGGCTCACCGGGCCGTACTCGATCGGGGCGGCCTATTTCGGCCCGCGCTACGACGACGGTGTCCCGATCGAAGAGTCCTGGCTGACCCGGTCAGGGAGCGACGACTTCGCTGAACTTGTCGATCAGGGGGACGAGTATCGGCCCGGTGCGATCCGCTATGACGTGGGGGAGACCGCGAACTTCGTCCTGATGCCGATGTTCGTCGCGGCGCTCGAGCAGCTGCTCGAGTGGGGCGTTCCCGACATCGCCGACTACATTGCGGGGCTCACCGACATGCTGTTCGCCGACCCCCGCCTCGTGTCGACCGGCCTGGCCGATCGACGCCCCGACACACCGCACCTTTTCGGCCTCCAGTTGCCTGACGACGCGGATCCCCGCGCGGTCCAGGCGCGACTGAGCGAGCGATCTGTGTTCGTGTCAGTCCGGGGCAGGACCGTCCGCGTGTCGCCGCACGTCTATAATGACGCCGCGGACATCGACGCTCTGGTCGAAGCGCTCTGCGCGACCCGTTAGTACCTCCCGGGCACCGCGTTCCCGAGGGAACGGCCAACCGTACGGCCCCACTGTTCGTCTACTATAAAACTCGTAGAATGTCCGATTCAGAAGTCGATTTCGGAACCAACCGGAACCAAAGAGAGAAGCTGAAGGCCATGAGACAGATGCGATACTGCGCCGCCGGCCGCCCGGCCCCCACCCTGCTCGGCCGATCGGCTCGTCCACAGCTCGGTCTTCTGGTCGGTGTTTTCCTCGCGTGCGGCGGCCCGGTCTCCACGGATGGGTTCGTAGGCGATAGCGCGGGAGTCCGGATCGTGACGAGCCCGGACCCGCTCGAGCGCCCCGAAGGAGACCCCCTCACGGAGTGGACCGTCAGCGAGGAGCCCGTCTTGACGTTGCGCGGTGGGGATTCGGGATTTGGCTTGATTGCGGGCGTGGCACGATTCGGGGACGGGTCGATTGCCGTCGCCGACGCACATGAGCGTCACGTCCGCCTCTTCGACCCCGACGGTATCGAGCGAGCCACTGTCGGCCGGCGAGGGGAAGGTCCCGGCGAGTTCGAGTCGATCGATGGGATCTGGGCCGCGGACGGCGGGGTCGCGATATGGGATGCGCGACTAGTTCGCTACACACTGATCGCGCCTGATGGGGCGATCGGGGCGACCGTCGGTCTCGAACCGACCGGGGAGCGAGCCCGCCCAACACCTCTCGGGTTTGCGTCGAATGGCGACCTGTTCGCCATCAACGACCTCCGCAGCATGCCGGACGAGGAGCGGTACCGAGCCGATCTCGCGATCGTGTCGTTCCGCCCGGACGGAACCGTCGCGGCGACGATCGCGACCGTGCAGGGTGCCGAGATGTGGAACTGGGTGTGGGAGATGGGAGTGACGCCCTCCACCGTGCCGTTCGGGAGGCCAACCGTGTCGCATTTCACCGATGACGGGATCTATGTGGGCGACAACGCTGGCTACCGAATCGATCGGTACGATCTAGCCGGAACCTTGACGACGAGCATTCGATTGCTTCGCGATCCTCTGCCATTGTCCTCGCGACTCGTCGACCAATACCTGGAGGCGGAGCGCACCAAAGCGTCGTCGGGTGCCGCGGCGAAGGGCGGAAGCGACATTTTCGGCATGATGGCTGAGGACGCGCCGTATCCCGAGTGGCTCCCGTTCTACGATGCGATCCTCACCGACGATGCAGGGAATCTCTGGGTGCGCGACTACGTGACAAATCCGGACACCGTGACCCGATACGTCGTATTCGGCCCGGGGGGCGAGGCAGTCGCTACCGCAGAACTTCCCCCGAGATTCCGAGTCACCGAGATCGAGGGAGGTCTGGTGTTGGGAGTCTGGCGAAACGAGCTCGACATCGAGCAGGTACGCGCCTACACGCTGCATTGAGGACTCTGCCCGGGGCCGTTTGAGGGGCGAGCGGGGGGTGAGCAGCGGGCCGCGACGGAATCAGCGCCGGCCGCCCGCGGAGGGAGCGGCCCGTCGGTCTTGATGCGCGATTGAGGCCGCTGAATACGCTGGAGTGTTCACCAGACACGCTACACCTGCCGGCGACCGTATGGAAATTTACCATTCGTAATGTTCCATAAGGTTACCGAAGGAGGGGGGGTGTAACCCCACGAGGAGTGCGTCACGGCATGCGATC
>JBGMQU010000170.1:0-6742 GCA_048060725.1 Gemmatimonadota bacterium
CGCCGTTCATCGTGGCGGCCAGCGGCTGGGCTCCCCCCATGCCCCCCAACCCGGCCGTGACCACGAGACGTCCGGCGAGAGAACCGCCGTACTCCCGACGAGCCAGTTCGGCGAACGTCTCGTACGTGCCCTGAAGAATGCCCTGGCTCCCGATGTAGATCCACGATCCAGCCGTCATCTGACCGTACATGGTCAGGCCCAATGCCTCGAGCCGCCGGAACTCTTCCCACGTGCCCCAGCGCGGAACGAGGTGCGAGTTCGCGATCAGAACCCGTGGCGCTTCTTCGTGGGTTCGAAACACTCCAACCGGCTTCCCGCTCTGGACCAGGAGCGTCTCGTCGTTCTCGAGCCGACGGAGCGTCTCCACGATTTTGGCGTAGGCGTTCCAGTCACGCGCCGCCTTGCCCGTGCCACCGTAGACGACGAGGCGATCGGGCGCCTCGGCCACTTCCGGATCGAGGTTGTTCATCAGCATCCGGAGGGCCGCCTCCTGGTGCCAGCCCTTGCAACTGAGCTCGCTCCCTCTGGGCGCCCTGATGGGACCGTCCGGCTTCATTCGTTGCCCTCCTTACAGGTCGTGCCGTATCTGATTCGGGTCCAGCGACTCCATTATATGCGCTTCGACGCCGTCCAGCGCCGCCCGCGGAATCGGTCCGATCACCTCCGTCCCGATGATTTCCTCTCCGAGCTCCGCCGCCGCTGCCACCACCGCCGCGTATGCGCTGGCGACCGACGTTTCACGATAGTCGGTGAGATTCATCGTGACCTGGCTCGCCCCACGACGTCGAAGGGCCAGACCCAGCGCCCGCACGGCGGGGAGTCCTCCGGTCGACGCGCGAACGATCGCCGCGATCTCGCGGGCGACCCGCGGGTCAGGGGTCGACAGGTTGACGTTGAACCTCACCAGCGGCCGACGAACTCCCGTGATGACGGCGCCGAGTCTCGGGTGAGGGGCCGCCGGGCCCGCGTCCGGAATCCACTCCGACTTCGCCATCCGTGCCTCGAGACCCTCGAAACCGCCACGCCGGATTTCGGGGAGAGGTCGACGGTGAGCGGCGGTCGCAGCGTCTTCGTAATAGAAGAGAGGGATGCCCTGTTCGCCGACCCACTCGCCGAAGGCTCGACAGGCCGAGAGAGCCACACCGTGGGCGTCCGATCCAGCGGGGGCATCGGCGACGAACGGAACCACGTCGAGCGCGCCGATCCTCGGGTGCTGGCCGTCGTGCTCCCGAAGATCCAGGCGCTCGAATACGGCGTCCGCGAGCCGCTCGGTCGCCTCGACGACCGCAGCGGGCGGACCGAGGTAGGCGAGCACCATGCGGTTATGATCCGGGTCCGCGGAACAATGGATCAGGTCGACATGGGGGGTGTCACGGACCGCGGCGGCGAACGCGGCGATCCGCCCATCATCACGCCCCTCGCTGACGTTGGGCTCGCAAAGCAACTTCCCGATCACGTCGAGACGGCCGTCACGGGAGCGGGTGGCCGAGCCCCTCTTCGGCCGCGCGCATCAGCGCCCCCGAGTCGATCAGATCCTCGACGCAGGCGATGTCGGGGGCGAGGGCGCGATCGGCGGTAACCGGACGGAGTCGCTCGCGAAGAACCGCGTACACCGCGGCGGTGCCGGCGCCCAACCGGTCGGCGCCGTCGGGCCGCAGATAGATTGCCTGGGCCGCCGACACGAACTCGATCGCGATTACATGCTGCACATTCCGTACGATCTCGTGGGCGTGGCGGGCGGCATTGGCCCCCATGCTCACGTGATCTTCCTGGTTCGCGCTCGACGGAATCGAGTCGACCGAATCGGGGTGGGCGAGCGTCTTGTTGTCCGAAACCAGCGCGGCGCCGGTGTACTGGACCATCATGAGGCCGCCATTCAGCCCGGCGTCCTCGATGAGCATCGGCGGAAGCCCGCCGGACAGTTCGGGCGTCAGGGCCCGAAACACGCGTCGGTCGGAAATGTTCGCCGCATCCGCGATCGCGATTCCAAGCGTGTCCAGCCAGAGCGCCGGGCCGGCCCCGTGGAAGTTGCCCCCGGAAACCGCCTTCCGTGTCGGGTGGTCTGCCCGGTCGAGAAAAATGAGCGGGTTGTCGGAGGCGGCGTTCAGCCCATCCGAGATTCGGCCCTCGAGAAACCCGAGCATGTCGTGGATGGGCCCGAGCACCTGGGGCGTGCATCGAATGCTGTAGGCGTCCTGCACCTTGTCGGGATCCGAATCCACCAGGCGACTTCCGGCCATCAGCGCGCGAAGCCGGGCCGCGGTCCGGATCTGCCCGGGCTGGTTGTTCGCCGCGTGAAGATCCGGCTGGAACGCTTCGGTGAGGGCGCGAAGCCCTTCCATCATGAGTGCCGCCGCGATCTCCGCGTGCGCGAGGGCCCGCTTCGCATCGTGGACGGCCAGCGCCGCGCCGGCAATCATCATCGTGGTGCCGTTGGTCAACGCGAGCCCTTCCTTCGCCTCGACGATCGGACGTTCGATTCCCGCCGCTGCCATGGCCTCTTCGCCGGACATCAGGGCTCCGTCCACCCAGGCTTCGCCGCTCGAATCCTCCGTCATCTCATCTGGCCCGCGCGTCGCGACCGCGGCGAGATGGGCGAGCGGGGCCAGGTCGCCCGAAGCCCCCAGCGAACCCTTCGAGGGGATGCGCGGAACGACGCCCCGGTTGAGCATCTCGACGAGTGTGTCGATGATCACCGGACGAACGCCCGACACGCCCCGCGCCAGCGAGTTGGCGCGGACCAGCAACATCGCCCGTACCCAATCCTCGGGCAGTGCCGCATCTACGCCGACGAGGCATTTGAGGATCACGTTCCGAGACAGCGTGGACTGCTGGTCCACGGAGATGCGAGTGTTCGCGAGCGACCCGAAGCCGGTATTCACCCCGTAGATCGTCTCGTCGCCCCGGCCGGCGGCTTCGGCCACCCAATCGCGACTTCGCGAAACACGGGCCCGTCCCTCATCGTCGAGCGGAGCGACGACGGCGCCGGCACGGGAGACCGCGACGAGCCCCTCGACGTCGAGGCCTTCTCCGGAAATCGCCACCGTGTCGTTCGCACGAGAGATCAACGACCTGCTCAGGTCGGACGGTGACGTCGTCACTTCGCCGTCTTCAGCATGCGTTACGGCCACAACGCCGAGATATCTTCCGCGGTCATCCGGCGCCCGACGAAAAACCGGCCGAATTCGCCATACACCGCGCTCGCTTCATCGTATCTCATCTCGGTGACGATCTCCTTGAACACCAGGGGATCGGCCGCCCACAATGTGACCGCCCATTCCCAGTCGGCGAAACCGACCGATCCGCTGATCACCTGGGTGATCCTGCCGGCGTATCGCCGCCCGATCGTGCCGTGCGCCTTCATGAGACTCGCTCGCGTATCGAGCGGCAGGGCGTACCAGTTCTGTCCCCTGTCGCGACGTTTGTCCATGGGGTAGTACGAAACGTAGGGCATGTCGTCCGGCTGGACAGGATAAATCCGCCGCCGGACGAACGCCTTGTCGCGTTCCCCCGCGAGCGCCTCCTCGAGGGCAGCGGAATAGGCCGCGTTGTCCGAGGGTGGCACCCGGTCGGCGACCGAGGCGGTCAGCGGGTACATGCCCAACTCCACGACCGACACGTACTCGTGATCCGGAACCAGCACGTCCGAGAGCCCCGAGAGGGCAACCTGATGGCTGGCCGTCGTGAGGTCGTCGAGTGTCGGACGGAAGTGCAGAAACATGAGGTCGACGCCCCCTCCCACCATCCGATATACGGCCGACCAGCCGCGCGTCGAGTCGCCCGACCAGCCGTCGAGCAGCGCGAGCAGCTCGCTCAGGGGAGCCCGTCGTTCGGCCGGGTCCATGCTTCGCACGAGCGACCAATCCACCCGGAACAACTGGTGCAGGACGAACCAACCGTTCAGCGTCGCGGGCGCGAGCTCCGTTCCCGGCAGCGCGGCGGCGCGCGGCGGCGATATGGGGGCGTCGTTCATGACGGCAGAACCTCGCGCGGCCCCTCGCCGGCCGCAACCGGTTTTGTCTAATTCCGGGCGAGGTCCCGGCCGCGGAAGAGGTCGCCAGTGGCCACCTGCAGCCATGTCGGCCCGCCCGGGCCGCAGAGCAGAAGGTGTGGCAGGGAAGCCCCGGCGCACGGAGCGAGCCACAATGGTGAGGCGCCGCGCTGGCTCTCCCTCGTGCCCTCAACTCGATCCCGCGGAACACGTTGGGTGATTCATCCTGGCCGGCGACTTCGGCGGGCACACCTGTTGCCCTCCGGATACACGCTCGAATCAGGGGGATATGTGGGCGGAGTAAACGAAATGTGCAGTTTCGACGTGGGAGCAGCCAGATGAGGGGTTCTGGAGGCGCAAGACACTCCGGGCGACGTGGGGTCAGACGTCGTCGGCTGGGACAGCGCGGCCAGAGCGCCGTGGAGTTCCTGTTCGCCCTCCCGATGGTGCTGTTCCTGCTTTCCGGCATCTTCGAGTTCGGGCGGCATTACTACACGCGCCTGACGCTCCGACATGCCGTAGGGGAAGCGGCCCGTTTCGCCGTAACGGGAAACGTCCTCCCGGATCCTCAGACCGGTGACCCGATGACCCGTACCCAGTCGATCGTGCAAGCGATCATGGATCGGGCGGGGGATCTGAATGTGAGCGTAGGCGATCTCGCGATCACGCCCGCCGATGGCGGGGGACCCGGTGAGGTGGTCACGATCACCGCCACCTATCGGTACACGTTCGTGTTGACCCCGATCGCTCGCCTGTTCGGCCCCGGCTACGTCGACTTTTCCGTGTCGACGACCATGATGAACGAGCCCGCGTTTTGATCGCCTCGCCAGTGTCGCCTCGCCGCTCCCGCGACCGATCAGGCCGCATCACTCTTCTGCGGGCACTCCGATCGGACTGCCGCGGACAGGATCTGGTCGAGTTCGTGTTGACGCTTCCCATTCTTCTGGTCCTCGCCTTTGGCGTGCTCGAGTTCGGGGCGCTTCTCGACGTGACCCAGTCCGTCACCGGACTGACCAGGGAAGGGGCGAACATCGCCTCGCGCGGTGCGTCGCTCGATTCGGTCGTCCTCGTGACGACCGCCAACGGATCGAACTGGGATCTGGCCGCCACCGGGACGGTCGTGGCCACTCGGATGACCGTCCAGGGGGGCGTGGCGATGATTCTCGACCAGCGAACAGCCGGAGGCCTGGGAGCGACAAGCAGGGTGGGGATCGCAGGGAATCCGGCAACCGCTTATCAGGCGCAGGGGTTAGTCGACGGGCAGATCTACCACGTCGTGGAAGTTTTCCTGCCCTACCAACCCTTCACACCTCTGCAGGGATTCGTGGGATCCGTGATACCGGATACGCTGTATGATCGCACACTTTTCTAACCGGCTCGCGCGGCGCTTGCGCCGCACAGTGGCGGAGGACGAGAGCGGAGCGATCGTCGTCCTCATCGCCATTTCTCTGGTCATGGTCCTCGCCGCGACGGGCCTCGCCGTAGACCTTGGGCGAGGCTATGTGGAACAGATACGTCTGGCACGAGCGGTCGACGCCGGCGCGCTGGCTGCCGCCAAATCGCTCAGGCGGGGACAACCGCAGGCGCGCACCAACGGAACCGCGGTCGCCGCCGCCAATGGCGTGGTCGACGGGGCAAACGCGACGACGCTCAGCTTCGTTTTCGGGACGAACGGGAATGGCGAGAACACCGTGACCGTCGCGGCGACGCGACCCATCCCGACCTCGTTCATGAGGATCCTGGGTCACCAGCAGATGAACATCGGCGCGGCGGCGACCGCGGCCGTTCCTCCGGTCGACATGATCCTCGTACTCGACCAGTCGGGCTCGCTCGGGTCGGCCGGAGCCTGGGACGACCTGCAGGCTGCCGCACGGACGTTCGTACAGTACTTCGATGACGACATCGACCAGGTGGGCCTGGTCTCCTACCAGCTTCGTGCCACCGACCGGTTCCAGATGCGCGGCGGTTTCACGAGTCCGATTCTTTCGGAGATCAGCGCCATCCAGTCGGCCGGTGACACGAACACGGGGGAGGGGCTTCGCCTGGCCCAGCAGCAGGTCACCGGACTGCAGGCCCGACCGCGTGCCGCCAAGGTGGTAGTCTTCTTCACCGACGGACGCCCCACCGCACTGCGTCGCATGCTCGGCGGACGGGACCGGATGCTCGCCGTGTTCACGACGGGGAGTCGGGTCCGGGGGTACTTCAACGATCCAGACCAGCTCCCCGCGGACCAGGTCGCGAATCCGAGCGGGTGCAGAAACGCCAACTCGTGCTTCGGTATGAACGAAAACGCGGTCCGGGTCCAGGCACGAAACATCGGTCTCCAGCAGGCCCGCGCGCTCCGCCAGCAAGGCGTGCTGATTTACGCGATCGGCCTCGGAAATCCTAACGCGAACAACTCTCTGCTCGTGCCCGACCTGAACTACCTGCGCGACATCGCCAACGAAGGCGGTCGGGTCAGCTCGAGTCAACCTCAGGGTAAGATGTTCTTCGCGCCGTCGGCCGCCGAGTTGCAGGCCGTGTTCGACCAGGTCGCGCAGGACTTGCTGGTCCGGCTGGCTAGTTGAACGGGCCGGCCAACTCCGGGAAGCGGTAGACGACCACGCCGCTGTTCGGTGCGTTGTCCACGTCCACGTAGCCCTTCGCCACCATCTCGCGAAGGACTTCCTCGACCTGCTCGAACGTCAGGCCCGTCGTCACCACGCCCTGCGTGACCGTCAGCGCGCCGCCGTTGGATTGCGCGGCCCTGAG
>JBGMQU010000171.1:0-5200 GCA_048060725.1 Gemmatimonadota bacterium
TCCGCGGTGGGAGATTCTGGCCGATACCGGGGCCGACATGCTCGCGTGCGAGACCACGCCGTCCATCGAGGAGACTCATGCGTACTGCCGCCTCGCCGCCGTGTCGGGCCGTCCGACATGGGTCAGCTTCCAGTGCCGGGACGAGACGGCGATCGCCGATGGTACGCCCCTGGAGTCGGCCGCCGCGGTGTGCGACGAAGAGCCCAACGTCGTCGCGGTGGGCATCAACTGCACCGATCCCGGGCTCGTGGACTCACTTCTCGAGGAGGCCCGGCGCGGCACGACGAAACCGCTGCTCGTGTACCCCAACGGCGGTGAGGAGTGGGACGCCCAGGCTCGAGCGTGGGTCGGAGCTGCGACACCGACGGATTGGGCGGCCCGAGCGGTGGACTGGTACGACCGGGGCGCTGCCGGCATCGGGGGTTGCTGCCGCGTCGGGCCCTCCGACATTCGGGTGATCGGGGAGGCGCTTCGTTCCCGGTCGTCGGCTGTCAGTTCTGCCGGTTCGGTGGGATCGCGAGTGTGAGGGAGCAGACGAGCGTAAGGGACGCACCGATGATGAGCAGGAACGCAGATCCCCCCTGAACCAGCCGCACGATCCCGAAAAGGGCGATCACGTTTCCAACGAAATTGAGGACCAGTCCCCAGACCCTCAGACGCCACGGGCCGATCTTCCGATCCATGTCGAGCATCAGAACCACCATCCGAATCGATTCATCACGTAGACGATCGCGATCGCGTTCAGCAGCGTGATTCCGACCACGATCCCGAGGTTCCAGAAATACGAACTCGCCCCGTCATCACCCATCACCTCCGGATCGTTGAAGAGGAGGTACATCGACCAGGCCACCAGGTTGCCGGAGAGCGACAGAAACGCCGCGATCGCGATCACCAGCCACACCGGGTTCGCGGCCCAAGCCCCGACAAGACCGATCTGCGGCAGAAGGAGCACCAGCTTCCAGCGCCACGACCTGACGTCCGGCTCCCAGCCCAGCGCCTCGTGTGCCGCCATCGCGCCCGCGAGGCTCATTCCGACCGTCGTCGTGATCGGGACCGCGAGAAAGCCGAGGAAGAAGAGCGCCTCCGCCCCCGTCGTCCGGAGTACGGGTCCCAGCGCCCGCGCGAGTTCCGGCGCGGTCTGCGGCGCTTCCAGGCCGGGTGTATAAAATGTTCCTGCAAAGAGCGCGATCACGAGCAGATTGACCAGCACGAACGGCAGAAACAGCCCCATGCCGATGTCCATCCGCCCGAGCGACTCGTGTTTCCGACCCCAACCGCGCGCGAGCCCCGCATAGTGGAGAAACACCCAGTCCATCACACCGACGGCCGACGCCGACGACGCGATGAAGAGATCCACCCCGTCGCCGCCCTCGGGCAGCCAGGGCACGAACATGCCGTGAAGGGCGGCTCCCCAATCGACTCCCACGAGCCAGAGGCTCACGCCGAACGCGACCAGCATGAGGCCGATGGCCGACTTCATGAGTGTCTCGACGACGCGTGTGCCGGTTCGTCCGCCACGGCCGTAGCTGAGGAGAATCCACGACGTGAGCCCGGCGTATAACGCGGCGGCCATCCAGCGCGGAAGGCCGAAGCCCCCCAATTCGGCCAGTGATTCCATCAGGTGCGTTCCGAGGCTGACCTGGCCCGCGTTGAAGATGATCGCGACCGTGAGGCACCCGACGAGCGCGGTGAGTACCGAGCCGATGAAGCGGCCGTGTCGCCGGTTTTGTTCCTGGATCACACGAAATCCGCCCCGGCAGGTGAACCGGACCATTACCGCGAGCATGAAGATGCCCAGCCCCATGGAGACCCAGATCATCCACATCGTCCGGTAGCCGAACCGGGCCCCCGAGAGCATGGCGGCGGTGAGAGAGCCGGCCCCCAGTGTGAGCGCGGCGCCCATGAACCCCGGGCCGCCGAGTCTCAGGTATCCCCAGAGACGAGCCGGGAGCGGTCGCTCTGCGAGCTCTTCCAGCGTCCGCAGTTCGGCATCGAGAGCCTCTCGCGGAATGGACTCGGCGATCGGATACGGCGTTGGTCGTTCCCTGTCAGCGTCTGACGGGTGCTGCACGCGTCCCCTTTGGCAGGCTGCTGAAAAGCGTCGTCGGTGTGGCCGATGAGAAGTCAGGCACTACCTTGCGCCGCGGGCGCGAATCGAGAAAGGGCGCCGAGGGCAACCGGAGGCGGGAGGTCCGACCAGTGAACGTCCAGGAGATCCACGAGAAGTTCTCCGACTCCCCGGTATTCCGGACACTCGGGCTCGTCGTGATGGACGTGGACGAGCATGCGGGGGGCGCCACGGTACGGTTGCCGATCGGCAGCGCCGTCGAGCGGGTGGCGTCGGAAGGGATGGTCCACGGAGGCCCAATCGCGACGCTGATCGACATGGCGGGCGACATCGCGATTGCCGTGCGGGTCGGCGGCGGCGTCCCGACGATCAACCTCCGCGTCGACTATCTCCGTCCCGGAACCGGCACCTTTCTCGAAGCCCGCGCGACGGTCCGCCGTCTGGGCCGGACGATCGCCACGGTCGACATCGACGTGTTCGATGACCAGGAACGTCTTTGCGCGATCGGGCGTGGGACGTACAGCTCGGTCGTTGGATGAGGGCGGTCGTCTACGAGCGACACGGGGGCGTGGAAGAGCTCGTGGTCCGCGAGTTGCCCGACCCGACGCCGGCGGCGGGCGAGGCGCTGATCCGTATCCGTGCGGCGGCGCTCAACGGATTCGATCCGATGATGCTGGGCGGCGGCACCGGATTGAAGACACCACTCCCGATGACCCCTTGCGGAGACGGCGCCGGGGAGGTGGTCGCGTTCGGCGATGGAGCGGCCGACGCGGGTCTCGAGATCGGAGCCCGGGTCATGATCGATCCCTCGATTCCGGGGATCGGGATGTTCGGGGAGACGGTTCCGGGGACGTGCTGCGAGTTGCTTTGCGTGCCGCTCGGAAACCTCCTCCCCATGCCGGACGGGGTCACGTTCGCCCGGGCGGCCGCCATCCCCGTCGCGTACGGCACGGCGCTCAAGATGCTCGAAGACCGCGGGGACGTGCGCGAGGCGGAGCGGGTTGTCGTGCTTGGCGCCACCGGAGGGGTCGGGTGCTGTTCGGTCCAGCTGGCGCGGCGCGCCGGGGCCGAGGTGATCGCCTGCGGCCGTGGGGCGTGGAAGCTCGATCGCCTGCGCGAGATCGGCGCGCATCACGTGATCGACACGGCCGAGACCGACTGGGTGGACGCCGTCTGGCAGCTATTCGGGCGTCCCCGGTACAAACAGCCGGGTGGAGGAGTGGACGTCGTCGTCAACTACATCGGTGGTGACACCTGGGCCAAATCGCTCAAGGTGCTGTGCGACGGCGGCCGCATGCTGACGTGCGGAGCGACCGCCGGATACGATCCCCCCACCGACATCCGGTACATCTGGAGCTTCGAGCAGACGATCATCGGTTCAGATGGCTGGACCCGGGCGGGGCTGGCCCAACTGCTCGAGTGGACGGCGTCGGGTGAACTCGAGCCCGTGATCCACGCCGAACGCCCGCTCGAAGAGACCCGTGAGTCGATGCGTGAGCTCATCGATCGCGAAGTCTTCGGAAAGTCCATCATCCTGCCGTGACTCGCGCACACCGGGCCCGATGAATCGTCGCGACAACCTCGGGTACTGGTACGACGAGGCGCTCGCCGAGCACCCCGACAGGGTCTGCCTGATCGATCTGTCGGGCGCGTCGGCCCGCGAGATCACGTACCGCGAGCTCGACGCGAGGATGAACCGGGTCGCGACCCTGATCACCGAGGCCGGCCTCTGTGCGGGCGATCGCATCGCGATGGCAATCGGAAATCGCTTCGAGTTCGTCGAAATCATGTACGGGGCGATGCGGGCCGGCGTCGTGCCGGTACCGCTCAACACGCGTCAGGGAGCGGACGTCCTCGACTACATCATCCGGGACGCGGCGTGTGAAGCCGCGTTCGTGGAGCCGGCGGCCTGTCCGAAGGCCGAGGCGGTGATCCGGGGCGCAGGCATTGACCGGTGCTGGATCCTCGGCGCGCCTCAGGGGAGACGGGGACGCCGTCCGGGATACGAGGAGGTGCTGTTGAACGCCTCCTCCGGTTTCGATTCGCCCCGCCTCGGAGTCGACCATCCGGCGTTTCAGCCGTATACGTCGGGATCCACCGGTCGGCCGAAGGGCGTGGTGCTGACGCACGAAGGCCAATTGTGGTGGGTTCGATGTCTGCAGAAGTACTGGCCGACGATACCGGAGGCGCGGGCCCTGGCTGCCGTCCCACTCTATCACAAGAACGCGATGGCTGGGGCGATCAAACCGCTCCTGCAGGCGGGGGGCAGCGTCGTCCTGCTCCCGAACTTCGAGCCCGAACGATTCCTCCGGACCCTGGCGGAGTACCGGTGCACGACGGCGGGGGGAGTCCCGGCCGTGTTCACGCTCCTTCTCCAGCACCGCGACCTGATCGATACGCTCGACCTCTCGGCGCTCGAGTCGCTCAAGCTCGGGTCTGCCCCCGTCCAGGAACAATTGCTGGATGAGGTCGAGGCGGTCTTCGGCGTATCGGTCGGCGAGAGCTACGGGCTTACGGAGGGAGGACCGGTGATGATCGGCCCGCCGGTCGACGGTGGGGCCGTCCCGCGGGGAAGCTGCGGCGTGGCATGGCCCGAAGGGGAAGTAAAGCTCGTCGGTGAAGCCGGGGCGGAGAGCCAGACCGACGGGGAGTTGTACGTCCGCAATCCGGGTGTCACGCCGGGGTATTACAACCTCCCGGAGACGAACGCGGCGCGTCTCGCCGATGGGTGGTTGGCGACGGGCGACCTGTTCCATTGCGATACGGAAGGATTTTTCTACTTCCGGGGCCGGACCGACGACATGTTCAACAGCGGCGGCGAGAACATCTATCCCAAGGAGGTCGAGAACCTCCTGCTCGCGCACCCGGACGTCGCCGATGCGGCCGTAGTCCCGATCAGGCACGACGTGAAGGGACATGTGCCCGTCGCCATGGTGCTGCTACGCCCCGGCGCCCGCGCGGACGAGGCCGCCCTCAAGACCTTCGCCCTCGAGGAGGGGCCTGCGTACGCCCACCCCAGACGCATCATCCTGGTGAATGAGATGCCGTTGAGCGGTGCGGGGAAGGTGGATCGGGCCGCGGTTACCGACGCGTTCCGCACGGGTTAGCAGGCGAAACCGCGCGGGGCCCGAC
>JBGMQU010000171.1:5300-6704 GCA_048060725.1 Gemmatimonadota bacterium
CGACATCAGGCTCCGAGCGTGCCGATCACGTCGGAGCGAGTGATGATCGCCATGCCGCCGTCTTCGTAGCGCACGAGAACGGCCGGGCTGTCGCCGCTGAAACGCCCCGCGAAGGTCTGCACGGGGCTCGAGGCCGCGACCACGGGGAACGCGGGACCCATCAGGTCGCGCACCAGTCGGGTTCGTGCGTCCGGATCGCCCAGCAGAGAACTCAGGATGTCGCGCTCGATGAGGCTACCCACGGCTTCGCCGTCCTCGATGACGGGGATCTGTGAGATCGCGTGCTCTCGCATGAGTGCGATCGCGTCGTCGAGCGCCATGTCGGCCGGCACCGAGACCAGCTGCCGGTCGTCCGTCCGTCCCGCAACGATCGCTCCGGCGGTCAGCACCGCGCCTTCCTCGAGGAACCCGTGCGCCTGCATCCAGACGTCGTTGAACACCTTGCCGAGCGAGCGATACCCGCCGTCCGGCATGACGATGACGACGACGTCGTCCGGGGTGAGGGCATCCCGATTCGCTTCCATCCACTGAAGAGCGCCCGCCATCGCCATCCCGCATGAACCACCGAGGAACATGCCCTCCTCCTCGCTGAGCCGGCGCGTCATCAGCATGGATTCCTTGTCGGTCACCCGGACGTAGTCGTCCACGATTTCGAAATCCATGTTCCCGGCGAGGATGTCTTCGCCGACCCCCTCGGTCACGTACGGGTAGATCTCGTCTTCATCGAACTCGCCCGTGTGAAAGTACTTCCAGTACACCGAGCCGTAGGGGTCGACGCCGATGACCTTGATGTCGGGGTTCTGCTCCTTCAGATACTTCGCCGTGCCCGAGATGGTCCCACCGGTGCCTGCCCCCACGATGAGATGCGTAATCCTGCCCTCGGTCTGCTCCCACAACTCCGGTCCGGTGGTGAGGACGTGGGCCTTCGTGTTGGCGGGGTTGTCGTACTGGTTCAGGTAGACGGAATTCGGAATCTCCTCCGCCAGTCGTCGGGCCACCTGGTAGTAGGAACGCGGATCCTCGGGGGCGACGGCCGTCGGACAGACGATCACCTCGGCCCCGAGCGCCCGGAGGAGGGCGATCTTCTCGGGGCTCTGTTTGTCGGTGGTCGTGAACACGCAGGAGAACCCGCGCGCGATCGCCGCGAGCGCGAGCCCAACGCCCGTGTTCCCGCTCGTACCCTCGATGATGGTCCCGCCGGGAGCCAGGACGCCCCGCTCGATGGCATCCTCGATCATCGAAACCCCGATGCGGTCCTTCACGGAACCGCCGGGGTTGAAGAACTCGAGCTTGGCGAGGACGATGCAGGGCAGCCCCGCGCTCAGCCGGTTTACCTTCACCAACGGCGTGTTGCCGATGGTGCCGAGTATGTCGTCGTGCCACATGCGATCGGTCTCCTCTGCG
>JBGMQU010000172.1:0-6585 GCA_048060725.1 Gemmatimonadota bacterium
GCGAGCTGATCGAGCACATCCGGTCGAAACCGGGCGTGTGGTTCGGGACGCACCGCGAGGCAGCAGAGTGGGTGCGGGCTCAGGCGGGGATGCGATGAGCGGCGACGGCGACGCCCTCGCCCAGACGCCGATTCCCCCGTACTACGCGGTGATCTTCTCCTCTCAGGCCAGCACCGACACTGCCGGTTACACCGCCATGGCGACGCGGATGATCGAACTCGCCGCTGAACAACCCGGATTTCTCGGGATCGAGAGCGCCCGCGGTGAGGACGGGCTCGGCCTCACGATCTCATACTGGGAGAACGAAGAGGCGATCGCCGCGTGGAAACGGAACGCGGAGCATCAGGTCGCTCAGCGACGCGGACGCGAACAGTGGTACGCCGGATACGAGGTGCGCGTGGCGCGCGTCGAGCGAGCGTATGGCATGCCCTCGCGAACGTGACGCAGGGCGAATCGCCCCAGGGCCACGGCCTTCTAGACCAGCAACGGGTCCGACATGATCTCGACCAGGGCGGGCCCGTCATGCGCGATCGCCCGGGCCAGCGCCTCGTCGAGTTCGCCAGCGTCCGTCACGCGAATCCCCAGCGCCCCGCAGTTTTCCGCGTACTTCGAGAAGTCGGGGTTCTGTAGCGACGTCTCCCACACGTCCCAGTTCCCCGCCCTCTGCTCTTTGGAGATCTTCCCGAGCTCGCGGTTGTGGAGGAGGATGTGGGTGATGTCCATGCCGTACTTCACCGCCGTGGTCAGCTCACCCATGTACTGTCCGAACCCGCCATCGCCCGAGATCGAAATGACCTTCCTGCCGTAGAACAGCGGATCGTCCTCCTGCGTGGCGACCCAGGCTCCGAGCGCCGCGGGCAGCGCGAACCCGATCGACCCCAGATACCCAGACATGAGCACCGCCTGCCGAGTGCATTCGAAGTAGCGCCCGAAGGAGTACGTGTTGTTGCCCACATCGACGGCGATGATCGCATCATCGGGGACGGTCCGGTTCATCGCGGCGAAGATGGCGGGTGAACCCACACCTTCGCCCCGTGTTTCGCCTTCTCGACGCGTCTTCTCGGCCCGCCAGATCTCCCACCGGGCCGCGACGTCGGACCTCTGGTCTTCGTTCGTCATCTGATCCGCGAGGATGCCCCGGAGCCGCCCCACGGTCGTGCCGATCTCGCCCCAGACGGGCACGTCCACCGCGTGGAACTTCCCGAGCGCCATCGGATCGTAGTCGATCTGTACGGTCGTCTTCTTCGGCGAGATCCCCGTGTGGTTGCTGAAGCTCGCGCCCAGGACCAGCAACAGATCCGCCTCGTTCATGAGCCAGCTCGCGATCGGGGTGCCGCTGCGCCCGAGTACTCCGCCGGCCAGCGGGTGCGAATCCGGGATCTGGCCTTTCGCCTTGAACGTCGTCACGACGGGGATGCCGAACGCCTCCGCGAACTCGATCACCGTCTCCATCTGGAACCGCGCCCCGTGTCCGACGATGATCACCGGTCGGCTCGCTCCCGTCAGGGCGTACACCGCGTCCTCCAGGGTGTCGTCGGAAGGCTCGATCGCCCGGTCGGGAACGCGACCCTCCGGGCTCCCCGCCCGCGCAGAGGCCGGCCACGGGACGTTCTGCACCTCGTTGGGGAAGATCAGGTGCGAAACCCCGCGGTTCAGGATCGCCGACTTGCAGGCGAGGTTGACGAGTTCGGCGTGCCGGCTGTCGGGCAGCACCGTCTGGGACCACTGCGCGACCTTCCCGAAGGCTGCGCTCAGGTCGACTTCCTGGAACGCCCCGGGTCCGAGCACCTGCGTGTCGATCTGTCCCGTGATCGCGATGACGGGCGATCGGTCGACGTTGGCGTCCCACAGCCCCGTCAGGAGGTTCGTCGCGCCGGGCCCGGCGATCGTGAAACACGCCGCGGGCATCCCGGTGAGCTTGCCGTACGCCGAGCAGGCGAACGACGCGGCCCCTTCGTGGCGAATCCCGATGTAGCGGATGTTCCCCATCTCCGACTGGCGGCGCAGGGCGTCGGCCATGCCGAGGTTGGAATGGCCGACCATCCCGAAGACGTTCGTCACGTCCCACTCGACGAGCGTCTGGGCGATGAGGTCGGAGACCGTAGCCTCGTGGGGTGGGTCGGGCGGCAGCTCGACGTAGACGCCGTCTTCGCGCTCTTCGACCGGGAACGTTTCGACCCCGTCGTCGAAGCCGGGCGCCTTCCCCGTGAGCGGGTCGTAGTCCCAGCCATGCCACGGACAGCGCAACAGACCGTTCTCTATCGACCCTTCGCCCAGCGGACCGCCCTGGTGCGGACACGCGTTGTCGAGCGCTCCGTACCGGCCTTCGTGGCGGGTCATGCACAGCGTGCGGTGGCCGCACGTGACCGACGTGACCCGCCCGTCGGCCAGCTGCTCCGGGTCGAGCACCTTCAACCAGCGGGATCCGTCGGACGGGGGTCCGCCGGATGGGCCTCCGCCGTTCGCAGGGCTCACCGTGCGGCCCGCGCTATTGGTCCTGCTCCACGGCGGCCGCCTGACCCTCTTCCAGGAGATCCAGCATGAACGCGAACTCGAAGGCGGTCTCCTCATAGCGGCGGTCTCGGCCGGATCCGCCGCCGTGACCCGCGTCCATGTACGTTCTGAGGAGAAGCCGGTTGTCGTCCGTCTTCATCGCCCGGAGCTTCGCCACCCATTTCGCCGGCTCCCAGTACTGCACCTGCGAGTCGTGCAGCCCGGTCGTGACGAGCAGGTTCGGGTAGTCCTTCGCCTCGACCTGGTCGTACGGCGAGTACGAGAGCATGTAGTTGTAGGACTCGAGGTCGTTCGGATCCCCCCACTCGTCGAACTCGAAGGTCGTGAGCGGGATCGACTCGTCGAGCATCGTCGTGACCACGTCGACGAACGGGACGTTCGCGATGACGCCGCGGAACAGGTCGGGCCGCATGTTCGTCACCGCGCCCATGAGCAGGCCGCCGGCGCTTCCCCCCTTGGCGAAGAGCAGATCAGGCGTCGTGTAGCCCTCGCCGATCAGGTACTCGGCGACGTCGATGTAGTCGGTGAAGGTGTTGATCTTGTTGAACATCTTCCCGTCGTCGTACCACTTCCTCCCCATCTCCTGCCCGCCGCGGATGTGGGCGATCGCGTACACGAACCCCCGGTCGAGCAGGCTGAGGCGCGCGGACGAGAACGTGGCGTCCATGGAGGCGCCATACGACCCGTACGCATACAGCAACGTGGGGTTCGAGCCGTTCTTCTCCAGGCCGGCGCGGTAGACGATCGACACCGGCACTTCGACGCCGTCACGGGCCGGCGCCATCACGCGCTCGACCACGTAATCGTCCGAATCGAACACGCCGAGCACCTCGTCCTGCTTCAGGAGGGTGCGTTCGCGCGTGTTCATGTCGTAGTCGTAGATCGTCCGGGGTGTCGAGGGCGACGTGTAACCGAACCGCAGCGTCGACGTGGCCATCTCCGGGTTGCCGGTGGTGTACGCCAGGTAGGCGGGCTCATCGAACTCGATGTAGTGCTCCTCCGACCCGTCCCAGGGGATGATTCGAAGCCCCACCAGGCCGGCGCTGCGCTCATTGACGACCAGATGATCCGCAAACGGAGTGAAGCCCCGGAGCAGGACGTCGTCCCGGTGGCCGATCACCTCTTCCCAGTTCTCCATCCCCGTGGCAGATACCGGCGTGCGCATCAGCTTGAAGTTCGTCGCGCCGCCCGAATTCGTGGAGATGTAGAAATAGTCGCCGAAGTGATCGATCGAGTACTCGTGACCCGGGTCGCGCGCCAAGAACATGGTGAACTCGCCCGTCGGGTCAGTGGCGTCGAGGAACCGGTACTCGTTCATCGTCGTCTGCGACGAGCCGATGAGGATGTAGGCCTTCGACCGCGTCTTCGTCACGAAGGTCGAGAACTCCTCGTCATCCTCCTGAAACACCAGCACGTCATCGGCCGGGTCGTTGCCCAGCTCGTGGCGGTAGATCTGGTAGGTGCGAAGCGTCTGGAGGTCGCGCTTCGCGTAGAAGACCGTCCGGTTGTCCTCGGCCCAGGCCACGTTGCCGGACACGCCGGGGATCTCTTCATCGAGAATCTCGCCGGTGCCGAGGTCTTTGAAACGGAGCGTGTAGATGCGTCGGCCGATCACGTCTTCGGCGAACGCCAGCACGTCGTTTCCGGGGCTCACCGTCACGCCCGAGGCGCCGTAGTAGTCGTGCCCCTCTGCTCGTACGTTTTCGTCGAGCAGGATCTCCTCCGGCGCGTCGAGTGAGCCTTCCTTCCGCGCACGAATCGAGTAGTCCTGCCCGTCCTCGGTCCGCGAATAGTAGAAATAGCCGTTCCGAAATACCGGCACGGAAAGGTCGGTCTGTTTGATCCGGCCCTTGATCTCGTCGAACAGTTCGGCGCGCAGATCGGCCGTGTGCGCCATCACGGCCTCCGTATAGGCGTTCTCCGCCTCCAGGTAGGCGATGACGTCGGAGTCTTCGCGGTCGTTCAGCCAGTAGTAGTCGTCGACTCGCACGTGCCCATGGGTCTCGAGTTCCTGCGGGACGACGTTGGCGACGGGCGGGTCGATCGACGCGAAATCGGCTGACGTATCGGCGCCTGGCTCGGCGCACCCCACGGCGGTGGCGGTCATCGCGACGATCGCGAAAAACTGTGCATGGCGGACACGACGTGCTCCCGGTGACGGCGACATCTTCACTCCTGCGGTTCAGGCCGAAAAGGAAGCTACCGACGGGTCGGTCGCGTCGGTAGCGGCGGGCCGGCCGAATCCGTAGCCTCACGAACATGCCGGTACCGACCCCACGGAGAGCAACGTGATGACGCACCTTCGTAACGGCTTCACCGGGAGCGACGTGGTGACGTCCCGTCCTGTAGATGGCTCGGTGGATGGACCGGGTAAACGCCGACGCGCAATCGGCCGGGCCGCCGTGGCGCTCGCCATCGCCTGTCCGGCTGGCGCAGCCGCCCAGGCGCCCGAAGCGCCCCCTCGACTCGTGCTCCAGATCACGGTCGATCAGCTTCGCGGGGATCTTCCGCTGAGGTACTACGACCGGTTCGTGGAGGGCGGCTTCCGCTACCTGATGGAACACGGAACGGTGTACGGCGACGCGCACCACGCCCACGCCAACACCGAGACCATCGTCGGTCACACGACTCTGGCCACGGGCGCGCACCCGGCGGCGCACGGGATGATCGGCAACCTCTGGTTCGACTACGAAAGCGGCCACACGACGTACAACATCGAAGACTCCCGGTACCGATTGGTGTCGGAGGGAGCCGATGTGGACGCGGAAACGGAGATCGATCCGACGCAGCGGGCCGCCCGGTCCGAAGGACGATCGCCCGCCGCCATCATGGTGTCCACGTTCAGCGACGAGCTGGCGATCAGCACGGCGGGGCGCGCCAGGGTGTTCGGCGTGTCGGTCAAGGACCGCGGGGCCGTGTCCATGGCCGGCCACGCCGGCAAGGCGTTCTGGTTCTCCAAGGCGACCGGCGAATTCGTCTCGAGCACCTACTACTACGACGCGTATCCCGAGTGGGTGAACGAGTGGAACGCCCGGCGGCTCCCGTTCACGTATGGGGATACACAGTGGACCCTGAGAGACGACCGGTCGACGTATCTGTTCGGAGACGCGGACGACCGGCCCTGGGAGACCGACCTCGCCGGCTTCGGGCGGACGTTCCCGCACGACTTCGGGCCCGCCGACGGCCGCTACTTCACCACCCTGCTCACGACGAGCTCCGCGGGCGACGCGATCACGCTGGATTTCGCCAAGACCCTTCTGACCGCGGAGGATCTCGGCCAGGACGAGATACCCGACTACCTCTCGATCAGTTTTTCCTCCACCGACTACGTCGGGCACCTGTTCGGGCCGTCGAGCCTGGAGAGCGAAGAGAACATTCTCCACCTGGATCGACTGCTCGCAGAGCTGTTCGCCTTCGTCGACGAGCATGTGGGCCTCGACCAGACCCTGATCGTCCTCTCGGCGGACCACGGGGGACCGGAAGCGCCCGGACACCTGGCGGAACTCGGCGTGCCGGCGGGCTACGTCACACCCGACGAATGGGATCGCGAACCGGCGATCGCGAGGCTGAAGGAGCGGTTCGGAGTGGGCGAAGAGCTGATCGCGGCATACGACCACCCGTACGTTTACCTGAACCGGACCGTGATGGCGGATGGGCGCCTCGACCCGGCAGAGGTGGAGCGCGCGATCGCCGACGAGCTCGTGAAGTTCCCCGGCGTGGCCCTGGCCGTGCCCAGCACCGCGCTCCGGGAGGGCCGAGTGTTCGAGATGCCGCTCACCCGCGCCATCATGAACAACTTCAGCCCGACACGTTCCGGCAACATATTCATCGTGTTCGAGCCGCAGTGGTTCATCAACGATTTTGACGGGCTCACCGTGGCGAGCACTCACGGGTCGCCGTGGCGCTACGACACGTTCGTCCCCCTCATGTTCGCCGGACCGAACGTGCCGGCACGCACGGTTTACCGCCGGGTGCACACGATCGATCTGGCCCCGACCCTAGCTCTCTACACCGGCACGAGTATCCCCTCTGGAGCGGCGGGGACCCCGCTGATCGAGGTCCTCGCGGGAG
>JBGMQU010000173.1:0-6576 GCA_048060725.1 Gemmatimonadota bacterium
AGGGCGAAGTCCTCTTCTTCGGACCCGGCCACGCTCAGGACATCCGGGCCCTCGAAGACACGGCGCTGCTGTTGACCATCACGGCCGACGGGGCGGAGGGAGTGTGACTCCGGATCGAGGGCGGGTGTCAACGGAGCGTTGATGCGTCGAGCCCGTGATGACTTGCGGCCCCCATCAGTACGCGAACCCCAGGCCCGCATAGAACGCGGTCCGTCCCTCGCTCCTGGCAAGTGAGAACCGGACCGTGCTGGACCGGCTCAGCGGCGCGAGCCAGATCCCCGCACCACGCCCCGTATGCCACTCGCTGGAATCCTCTCCGCCCCGGTACACACGGCCGATGTCGCCCAACGCGAATACGCCCATGTCGATGGGCACCATGAAGGTGAGTCTCGCGAGGAACACTCTCAGCTCGACACCGCCATAGATCGCCGCGTCGCCCGCGAAGCGCTCCTTGTTGAGGCCGCGGAGGGTCTCGGGCCCCCCGAGGAAGGCGGCTTCATAGTAGGGAAACTCGCCCCAGAGCTTCTTCCCGCCGGCTCGGAGGGCGAGGGTCGGGTTGCCAGTCCCAGGTGAGAGGTAGGTGGTCACTTCGCCATGTACGAACCCGAAGGACTCCTCCAGGTCTGCCATGCCGGGAAAGTAGCTGGCGCCCCCCTTGAACACGTAACCGGCCGTCGGAGCGCCCGCAGGGTCGCGCTCGTCCACGGAGAACTCGAACCTGAGTCCCAGTTGGGAGACCGTTCCCGTCCCAAGGGGATTCGCTTCTGCGAGAAACCTTGGAGCGCCCGTCGCGTTGGACACGGCCCGCTTGAACACCGGGCCGAAGCTCATCTCCCGCCGCTCGCCGTCTCCAAAACTCAGGCTCGCCCCGATCAGCAACTGTTCCTGGTCGACCTGGAAGAAGTCCTCCGGCCGGTCCAACGGCGTCTCGTTTCCCAGGCCGAAGAAATTCACCACTTCAATCCCCGAGTAGAGGGCCTCAAACTTGAAATCCCCTCCACCAATTACGCGTCGCCTGTGTTGTATGTACTCGACGATCGGCTTCGAGCGGCCCCACCCGACTCTGAGCGTATGACGTGAGGCGTACGGAAGTTTTCCAAAGCCAAAGCGGGTGTGCTGGATCCCCATGATCGGCACCAAGCCGCGGCCTGCGTCGTAGCTGATGCCCGGGGCTGGGAACGTCTCGCTCCCCCAGTCGAGGTCAAAGGATTCCTCGAACCAGGAGAACGTGCGAGGCGGAGATCGATGCACACGCTTCGTACCAGAACCCTGGACGGTCGTCCGTCTCCCACCATCGTAAAACGTGACGGCGGCCCCGCTGGAGTTGACCAACTCGTCCACACCGCCCCCCCCGACCACCCGGAGTGTGATCCGGGAATCGGGTGCACCTTGGACCAGCACGCGATCATCCCCACGATGCATGTAGATCCGGATCTCACGGGTCTCATCCGGAGAAAACGTTCTCTCGAAGTGCGGCGCGCCCTCGGGCAACGGGGAGTCTCTACGCCGATGGAGTGCCACGCGCACGCCGCCATCATCCAAACCCTCCACAAGAGCGATCTCGTCCACATCGGTGCCGTGAATGTCGGCGTACCGGAAGACGATATCGTAGAACTCCTCAGCCACCACCGGGAGGTTGTCCCGTCGTCTCCGGAGGCTCCTCTCCATCTCCGCACCCACGAGAGCCTGATGCTCGCGTGGCATGCGAGCGACGGCCTCTCGGATCACTTGGTCGCTGATGACGGAGATGACCTCGCTGACGGTGGCCTGCCAGGTCGCTCGATCGACACCGACGAGAAAGCTTCGGTCGATATCCCAGGCATTTCTGGTCACCGCTCGGGTATTCGCGTATTCGTCCCCGAAGTGAACGAATCGGAAGTCGTACCGGCGAGCCAGCGCCATGAGCAACCCGTCGAACTGAACGAACGACTGATCTCGGTCCCGGGGCAGGGGACGCCACAGGTAGCCGTCGCCATCGTCGAAGCGAGCCCAAAGATGATTGTTCACGCTCCGGTCGCGGTCCCCGACGAGGATGTCCACCAAACGGGCTCTCAGGAGCTCCCGGAGTGCGACGCGGTTGGCAGGATCGTCCTCGAGTTCCTCGAACAGGTCGTCGGTCTGGACGATCCTCCTCGAGTCGGCGAATCCCGCCTGCCCCCCCGGTCGATCATCCGGGCGTTCCTCGAACAGAACCAGCATGCCGGCGAACTGCTCCCGGAACTCACCCAACCGAGGATCATCCGGAATGACCATGAGCTCCGGGTCGGGGTGTAGCACGTCGATCGCGTCGAGGAGTCTGGCCATGATCAGGGCCCCGGACGGATGGAACGAACTCATCTGATCCTGGATGATGGCCCCTGCTGAGGTGCCCTGTAGATCCTCGCTCAACTCTCGAGGTGTCTTGTCCACCGAACGGAACACATACCGGTGGCCATCGGCGCCCAGCAGGTGCAACGTCTGGGTGGTGGTCCCCCCTCCCCGCCCCGTGGGAGTCAGACCGCCCCCGCCCAACCGCCCCATTTTCGCAACGGGCACACGTATCGGAGTCGCCCACAGGCTCCGATACCCACTCCCCATCCACTTCTGGTGCAAAGCACTCGCCTCGTAGGCCGCTCCGGCGATGACCGTGACTGAATCCAGTGTCGGTGGTGGTGGGACGACTTGTGCTACGGAGGTCGAGACACCTGAAAAGAAGGCGACCAGAGCACCTAACACGACCCGAGCGGCTCGCGCTCGCCCGCGGAACACAGTCGGTTTCGGCATCGTTAGCATGCTGCCTAGCGCCCCCCAGCACCCCGGCCGTCAGCCTGAACTAGCGGCGGTGGCTCTGCGGTCAGTTCGCGGAACTGCACGCGCGTCTTCTCCAACTCGCCGGCACAACCCAGCCACTCGAACGTCGCATGCACGGAATGGAGCTCCCGAAGCGCGCCATCGCGGTCTCCAATCTCGGCCAGGCGCCCCGCGAGTTGGCGGCGGAGGCGCGTGGCGTCCAGCCTCATCGGAATCTCATCGAGCAGATCCGCAGCCTTGCGAAGCAGGTCGGCACCCCGCTCGCTGTCACCTTCCAACCATTCGATGATCGCGTCACATGCATCGGCCCAAGCCAAGCCCAGGCGGTGTCCCAGTGGTGCCGACAGGATTCGGAGTCGCTCGCCGATTCGCTTAGCCTGCTCGAGATTGCGCGATTGTACGTAAGCTTCGCCGAGGAGCGGAAGCAGGCGATGGATGCTCCACATTCCGTACCCCGTCCTCTCGGCGATGGCGAGTCCGGCCTCACCTGCGCGAATCGCTTCCTCCCATTCTTCGAGTGCGACGTGGTACGCCGCTCGCCCGATGTGCGCCGGAACGACCGTGTGGACGTCGATGAACCCGCTCTTTTCTCCGGCAAGACCCGCGCCGGACACCTCCCACGCCTCGTCGGTGAGTTCCTTCACACGTTTGAAGTCGCCACGGCCGAGGTAAATCAGGGAGAGCCACACGAGAAGTCGGGGCAGGAGAGTCTTCTGATGCAGCGAGCGAGCGAGAGCGATAGCCGACTCCCCCATCTCGATTCCGGCGTCCCAATCTCCATAGCAGTAGGCGTACTCGATGGAGAGTTCGACGGTCCAGAGCTTCAAGGTTGGCGAGCCCACCTCGTCGACCACCTGATTCATCGCCTCGATGCGGCGAGCGATCTCGCGAGTGTCACCTCGCATGCCCTCTATCACGCCCGTGATCCAATGACTCCAATACACCACGCCCAGGTCACCACACTCCGTGGCGAGCTGGAAGGCTTTTTCGCTATGGATCCTCGCCACGTCTGGCTCGCCCAACCACAGACGCAGGCGAGCCATCATTGTGTGAGCCCGCGCAAGGAGAGGTACTTCGCCATGCTTCTCTCCCAGGCTGAGGGCCTCCTCCGCCGCGTGGCGAGCCTCTTCTCCCCGTCCAATTTGCTGATAGCACAAGCTCGCTGAGAGGTCGATACTCGCGACTATCAGGTCATCGCCTATGGCTCGGGCCACTCGCAGACCTTCCTGGAACTCTTCTTGTGCCTCTTCCAGACGGCCATTCCAGAAGAGTGCAAGCCCGACCTGGCGGTGGATGCGGGCCAACTCGTGGCCGTCGTCCCTGGCGTGTGCATCTGCCAGCGCCCGCCTCCACAGGCTCATGCTAGCCTCGAAGTTGCCGAGCCTGGCCTCTGCTCGGGCGAGGCCCTTCACAATGTCGTCGACGTCGATCTGCTTATCGAATCCTTCCGTTCCGCTTTTCCACGCGGTGCCATCGATCTGGTTGAGAGCCTCCCGCAGATGCTTGACTGCTTCGGGGTTCGCCTGCCGTGACAACGCATCCCTGCCCGCCAGCGTAAGGTAGAGCACGGCCTTTTCACCTGTTCCTCGCCCATGCGCGCGTGCAAAGTGGTGCGCCAACTCGGCGGCGTGTGCCGCCGCCCGACCTTGGTAGAGTTGCTCGAGGGCGTGGCCCACCTGACCATGCAAAGCACGGCGACGCGTGGCCGAAAGGTGGGAATAAAGCGTCTCCCGAATCAGTGGATGGCAGAAGTCGTACACAGCGGCCCGATTAAAATCCACCTCGACCAGAATCTGAGCCCGTTGGAGTTCGTCCAGGGCGTCTCCCAACTGGTCTTCATTCAGTTGACATACACACTCCAGAACGTCATGTGATGCCCGTACACCAATTACCGAGGCTATGTCGGCGACATGTCGGGCGGTCGGCGGGAGCTCTCCGGCAAGCACGAGAAGGTGATCCCGCACCGATCGCGGCACCTGGAACTCTTCCACCTGCCAGCCACTCCAGGCTCCGTCTTCCTGAGAAAGATGCCGCGCCTCGACTAGAGCGCGAAGCGTGCCCTCGAGGAACAAGGGATTTCCGCCGGTCCAATGGAACAGCTTGTTGGCAAACTGCGTCACCGACGAATCTTTGGTGGAGAAAGCCTCTCGGACGAGGTCCTCCGTCTGGCGCAGGGTCAACGGGTTGAGCTGGAAGCGTGTCGCGACGTTGATCCTGAGAAGCGACTGCTCAACCGTGCGCAGGGGGTGGTCGCGTTCGAGGTGGTGCTCGCTGTACAGGCAGATGAAAAATATGGGTTCGTCCGCAGTCTGCCGGGCGACGTAATGCAGGAACTCGATTGACGACTCGTCTGCCCACTGGAGATCCTCCAAGATGATCAATAAGGGCTGATGTTCGGCCAGCCGGGCCAGGAGCGCCGAAAGGCGGCCGAAGAGCCGTGCCTGTACTTCGGTCGGAGGGTCTGCGTATCGGAGAGCGAGGCTCGGCGAGTGGGGCCCCAGCACCGGGAACAGGTTGTAGATGGAGTTTTCGTCCCCTATCAATGCCTTGAGAGTCATCGAGTCGATCACTCGAAGAATCGGAACGAGCGCATCCGACAACGGCGCGAGCGAGACGAGCCTTTCCGCGGCGTAGGCACGCCCGAGTGCGACCAGCCAGCCGCGTTCGCGTGCGTATTGTGCCACGGCTTCGGCAAGTCGCGACTTTCCGACCCCGCGATCGCCGCAGATCATGGCGGTACCACCCAGCCCCGACTCCGTGGCCTCCAACAGCGTTCGGAGCGCGTCCATTTCCTCCCCACGGCCCACGAAGGGCAGGGTTCGCGGGAACGCCCCGTTCCCGCGCTCACGATATACGGGGCGCTGTTGAATTCGGTCGAGGTGGGCCCTCAGGGGTTCCGGAAGGGGGGGCGCATCCCTGTTGGCGGAACCGATCCCCAAACCAGCCAACTCCGTAGGTCCGGGGACTTCGATACCCTCGGTGAAGATCGAGAACACCTCCACCGGGTCAGGCACGTTCTTGAGCTCGACGGTGCCGAGCGGTACGGTCGGAAGTTCCGGGTGATTCCTGAGTTCGTCGACGACCCTACGCGACACGAGGATCCCACCCGAAATGGCCAGGCTCTCGATCCGAGCGGCAACATTGACGGCATCGCCGTACGCCCCTTGCTCGTCGTAGGCTATGTCGCCGACGTGCAGGCCGATTCGAACGGGGAGCCTCGGATCCGAGCCGAGGGTTCGTTGGATCTCCACAGCAGCGGCGGCACCCAGCACGGCACTTGGAAAGATGCTCAGGCTACCGTCGCCGAAGTATTGAATGAGCCGGCCACGGCCGTGAGCGATGGCGGGCTCCAGGGCATCACGGTGCCTCTTGCGGGCGGCGAGCCCAGCCTTCTCGTCCCCCGCAATGATGGCGGTATAGCCCACCACGTCGGTGAACATCACTGCAGCGAGATGCCGCGTGAGTCCTTCCATCAATGTACTCCCTCCGACGCTCGGCCCGCCGGACACTCCAGCTAAGACCGATGAACCCCCGAACCGCGACCAGGCCGACCTGCGACCCTTGGCATGAGGATTCGAGCGTCACCCCACTCGTCGATACGCCGAAGCAATCTTGTGCCTCGGCTGCGACCTAAGCAATGATTTCGCCGGGCGGCGAGGCCTCACGAAGGCCCCGCGGTGTCGGAAGCGTCCTCCTCCATGTCAGGCGAGGAGATCGCCCCACGCCTCCCAGGTGAATCGAGCAGCTCCTTGTAGAAGTCCCGCTCCTCCTCCAGGCGCACAAGAC
>JBGMQU010000174.1:0-6575 GCA_048060725.1 Gemmatimonadota bacterium
CACCCCGCATCACCGACGAACCTTTCTGGGGCTTCAGTTCGAGATGGAGATCTGAGCCGGAGTGGTGCGCAACATCTACACATGGTTCGAACCTGTCGAGCGCGGGACCTCGACGTGTGACTCGATGTCGCGGGAGACGAGGTCGTTGCGCTCGACGAGGATTCCACGCATCGCCAGCGCGTCTCGGAGCGCGAGGCGAAGGAAATCCACCTCGACGGGCTTTACGAGATAGGTGCGGGCACCACCATCGATGCACTCGATGGCGATCTCGGGGACGTCCATTCCTGTCAACATGAGCACGGCCATCTCGGGGTCCCGTCTCAGCGCCCAATCGAGAAACTCGACCCCATTCATGCGAGGAAGCTCGATATCGAGGATGCACACCATGAAGCGTTGCAGAGTCAGCCAGTTGTCGGCCTCCTCGGAAGAGGAAGCGGTCTGGGCCGAATAACCAAGATGGGTGACCAAGCGTTGGAGGCTTCTCCTGATTTCTGCGTCGTCATCGACGATGAGCACCGTTCCCTTGGTGGGGGTGCTCACCAAGTCCTTCCAGCCGACCCGGCCGTTTTTTATGTTCATCTCGCCCTCCTCAGCGTCCGCGACGGCTCCTTGCGTACTCCACTTCCTCCATCCTCCACAACTCCAGCAGCGTCCGGTTGACCTGCTTGGAGAGGCCTGCCTCGGGATTCTGCTTCGCCACCACTTCGTTCGCCAACTCCTCAGGCGTGGTGTGCGCCGAGCGTCCGACGACCAACCCGAAGCTGCCGGCCAATACCGTGCCCAGTACGAGCGCCACGATAAGATGTTTCCGTCGATTCCGCTGACGATGACAGCTGGAGCGGCGCCCGATAAGCTCCTCGATTTCCTCGACTCGCATGAGATGGGGGGATCCGTGGATCTCCGTTCCTGGCGCTGCCCCCCGGGGGCCACCCGGATACATGCCGATTCTAGTACTCATATAACCGCGACCTCCTTGCGCTCCATCGCCGTAAAGGCGGATGATAAGAGTACAGGCCGCTCGGCACTTTCAACGGACTCGTCCGCACGGTCCAGTGCCGCGCCGGCGGCTGCGAGGGCGGCTCGTATCGAGGCGGCCAGTTCGTCAACCTCGACGGGCTTTTGCAGGAAGCCGGCGACGTTCCCGGAAATTCCCGACCAGGTCACCTGGGCATGGATCTGGCCGGACATGTAGATCACCGGGATGTGGTGGCCCTTCCTGGTCAGCTCGTCCACGAGGACGAGCCCATTCATGTCCGGCATGACCACATCCGTGAGGAGAACATCCACTGCCGTCCCGGCTTCTTCGATGAGGGCCAAGGCCTCCCGGCCGCCCAGGGCTGATCTCGCGTTGTATCCCATGTGCTCCACGAGGCGCGTTAGCGGGACCAGGACCTGGGGGTCGTCAACGACGACGAGGACCGTCGCTTGAGCATCGGAGTCAAATGAGCGGAGTCCTACACCGGCGACGAGCTTCGGCGACGGTTCCACTGCGGCCAGGACGGCCCGGTCCCTGCCCGACTCCTTTGCCTGGTACAGCGCCCGGTCGGCAGCCGCGACCAACACGTCGGCAGATCCCATGCCCGGAGCGTAGGAGGCGACGCCCGCACTGACCGTGATCCGACCGCATGGGAGCTCCATGTTGCGGAGATCCTCACGGACCCTACCGGCGAAGCTCAGGGCCCCGGCAGGTGCGATATCGCTCAGTACCACCAGGAATTCCTCCCCGCCGAAGCGAGCGGCGAGGTTCATCCGGCGCGTGTTCCTCTCGAGGACTTCGCCCATCGTCCGGATGACGCCGTCACCCACGGCATGCCCGAACTCGTCGTTGACACGCTTGAAGTGGTCGAGGTCGAACATGACCACCGCAAGCCTGCCGCCTCGTATGGCGGCAGCGAACATGCGGTCGAGATGCAGGTCGGCCGATCTTCGATTCGCAAGGCCGGTAAGCGGATCTATCAGGGCGATGCGCTCCGCAGCGCGCCGCTCTCGGTGCAGGGTCTCCGCCAGCGCCGCGACCCCGTTGGTAATCACCAGATATACCACCACCAGCGTGAACATCGTCCCCCAGGACGGCGGTTCGAGCCCGGAAATCACGAACGCGAGATTTCCGGCCGTCAGCGACACCATTCCCAGCGCGAGTGCTACGGCGACGCCCCTCCAACCCCGGTAGTACGCCAGAAGGAAGGCGGGGAGAATGGGGGTCAGCCACAACAGGAGGCCGCGGTCCTCGATCAGCCACCCGGGTGCGTAGATCGCGCCCGTAGCGGGTACGGCTAGGGTGACAAGAGACAGCAGTAAGGCACGCCGGGGAATCCTCTTGGAGCGCTGCACCAGTGCAGCGTCCTGTGCCCCGGGGTTCGACGGATGCGACTTCGCTCGTCTGTTCATGACACGCCGCTCCTAGCGGACGATCGTCTGTTCGTCCCACCTCTGTGTTGGATTTCCTCGACCTCGGGTCGGTGCTCGAAGAACACGTCGAGAATCGCCGGATCGAAGTGTCGGCCACTCTCGTCCCTCATCATCGCGTAGACTACTTCGTTGGGGAGGGCATCTCGATAGCATCGGTCCGTGGTGAGCGCGTCGAACACGTCCACGATCCCGCAGATGCGTGCCTCGAGCGGAATCTCCCGACCTTTTAGGCCGGCCGGGTAGCCCTTCCCGTCCCATCGTTCGTGGTGTCCCAAAGCGATCACGTGACCCACCCGGAGCATCTCCGCATCCGACTCTTGGAGGATGCGGGCGCCGATCTCCGGATGCTCCTGAATGATCCTCCGCTCCTCGGAGGTCAGGGGACCGGGCTTGAGCAGGATCGAGTCCGGAATGCCGATCTTTCCAAGGTCGTGCATGGGACTGGCTGCGCGGATGAGCTCCACCTCATGAGGTGCTAGGCGCAATCCCCGCGCAACCACCTCCGAGTAGCGACTGATCCGGTCGATGTGCGCAGCCGTGTTCAGATCTTTGGACTCGGCGGCCAACACGAGACTCCGGACAGTGTCGAGGTGTGCTCGATACGTCTGCCGCTGAGCCGCCCCCAGATCCTCGAGAGCCGTTCGAAGGTCGGCGACGCGCTGCCCGACCGCATCTTCGAGCGCCGCTCGCTCCCTCTCAACGGAATCGAAGGACGCCTTGAGCTTCAGTTGCGCTTCAGTTCGCAGATGAAACTCGACGAGAACGAACGGTTTCGTGACGAAGTCGTTCACGCCCACTTCCAGGGCGCGCAGACGGTCTTCGCGGCTATCGAGCCCGGTCACCATGATGATGGGTGTCGAAGAGCACTCGGGATCTCCGCGCACCGCCTGCGCGACCTCGAACCCATCCATACCGGGCATGTCGGCATCCAACAGTATCAGGTCAATTCCGAGACGGAGTTTGGCTATGGCCTCGAGCCCGTCCGCCGCGGCTTCCCCACAGTGTCCGAAAGCCTCGAGCGCACGCAGCATGGAGTCACGGCTGGTATGCGAGTCGTCGACGACGAGCACCCGGGATGGAAAGCTGCTTCGTGCCGTGGTCGATGCTCCCTCTCGGGGCGACAACTGGAGTGTCATGGTGCCACCACTGTCTCGGAGTTCTGCGACTCCTTCAGCGCCATCTGGACGGCCTTGGCCAGACCGGTCGCATCCCAAGGTTTCCGAATGAAGGGCACGTCACCGTCCGAGATGGGGCCTCCGACCGTGTGCGGGTTGTAACCGCTCGTGAAGAGGAAAGCGGGTCTCGGCTCCCAGTGGCTGATCGCCTGGTAGAGTTCGGCCCCGCCAAGCTCGGGCATGATGACGTCGGTAATCACAAGGGAGATCTCTGCTCGATGGGCCTCGAGCAACTCCAATGCCTGCCGCCCATTCTCGGCCACCAGAACGCGGTAGCCGAAGTGATCCAGGACGCGCTGGCCCGCACGCCGTACCGGGTCTTCGTCTTCCACGAGAAGCACGGTCGTTCCAGAGTGGGCGCCGGGTTCACTGAGGAGATCCGCTGACTTCCTGGGGAGCTGTTCGTCGGGCCCCGCCAAGGGGAGCCTGATCGTGAACGTCGAACCGAGCCCAGGCTCAGAGGAGACGCGTGTGGTGCCGCTGTGGCGGCGCATGAGCCCATGCACCATCGCCAGACCGAGGCCGGTCCCCTTGCCCCGGTCCTTGGTGGTGAAGAAGGGGTCGAACGCCCGTTCCAGGGTCTCCTCGTCCATTCCGACGCCCGTATCCCGAACAGCGATCTCGACCCGTGGCTCGCCATCCGACTCGGTTCCTTTGGTCTCGGCGCCGGTAACCGAGGTCGAGATCACCATCGTGCCTCCGTCGGGCATCGCGTCACGAGCGTTCGTCGCGAGATTCAAGAGAATGTGCTGGATGCCGCTCCGATCGACGTTGATCAACGCCCCCGAGTGGGCCTCTTCCAGAGTCAGCTCGATGTTCGCCGGGAGAAGACGTCTGAGGAGTGCTACGGTCTCTTTGAGAATCTCCGACGGATCGACGACCTCGAGTTCGAGGTGCTCGTCGCGTGAGAAGACCATGAGCCTCTTGATCAGGTCCGCTCCCCGCCTCGCGGCGCTTTCGATGTCCCGCACCTCCGACCCCATGTGGGCCGCCTCTGGAGGTAGCTCCATAGCCAGGAGTTGTGCGTTGGTGAGGATCGCCGCGAGAACGTTGTTGAAGTCATGGGCGATGCCGCCCGTCAGCTGCCCGACGGCCTCCATCTTCTGTGCCTGGCGAAGCTGTTGCTCGAGGGCGCGTTCGTTGCTGACGTCTTGCCCGATGCCCGCGAAGTTCTGGGTTCGACCCTCGGCATCTTGGATAGGGAAGACGGTCGACCGCTGGTGGTACTCGGTCCCATCCTTCCGGCGGTTCACGAACTCTCTGGTCCATGAGCGCCCCGCGAGGAGCTCGGCCCACATCTCCTCGTAGAAGGCGGGCGGGTGCCCGCGGCTCTTGAGGAGCCGTGGATTCTTGCCGATCACCTCCTCTCTGCTGTACCCGGTGATGGTCTCGAAGGCCGGGTTGGCGTACTCGATATTCCCGTCGATGTCCGTGACGATCACCGAGCTGGAGGACTGCTCCACAACCTTACTGAGAAGGGCGCGTTTGCGTTCGCTTTCCCTGGCTGCCGTGACATCCTGGAGGACGCCTCGGATCACACGAGACCCGTCGCTCGCCACCGACGGACCGACGACCGCACGGTCCCTGATCCAGAGGAAGCGCCCATCCTCGTGGGAGATCCGGAATTCGATATCCATCGAGCCAGAGTCGCGCCCCACCCATGAAGCGGCCGCCACCCAGTCGCGATCGTCCGGGTGAATTCGCTCGAAGAAAGCCTCCGCCCCCTCGAGCCGGTCGGCCGGGGATCCCAACAATTCCTCGATCTGTGGGCTCAACCACGTCATGGAGGCGGGTTGGTCGAGGCTGGCCTCGTACGCCACGACCGGCAGGTGTTCCAGGATGGCGCGATAGTACTCTGTCGACGCGCGGAGTCGATTCTCGGCTTCCACTCGCTCGGTAATGTCCCGTACGACAGCCGAAAAGAACGTCGCCCCACCCTCGTTCCAGGAACCCGGAGTAAGCTCGATCGGAACCTCGACTCCACTCTTGTGAAGGCCTGTCAAGCATATTGGGGCTAGCAAGACCAACGGCCCACCCCTCGCGGCCGCCTTCATCCCCTCTTCATATCGCGCGTGGAGAGTTTCGGGGACGATCATGAGAACGGGCTCGCCCAATACCTCGTCCGCTGTGAAGCCGAAGATGGAGGTCGCGGCACGGTTCCAGAAACGGATGCGTCCGTCCGCGTCCGACACGATCATCGCGTCGGCGGTGGAGTCCGCAAACGCCGAGAACCTCATTTCGAGCGATGCCCGCTCATCCTCGACCTTCTTACGCGCCCGTCGAGTCCGTGTGCTCTCGAGTACGGCTTTCACGGCGGGCCCCAGACGGAGAAGGTGGTCCTTCAGCAGGTAATCAGCGACACCGGCTTGAAGACATTGAAGAGCGAACTCCTCCGTTACCGTGCCCGAGATGAGGATCACGGGCGTATCGAGGCCGAGCTCATTGACGATTCGGAACGCCCGCATGCCCGAGAACCGAGGTAGGTTGTAGTCCGCCAGGACGATGTCCGGCCTGAACTCCGCGAGCGCGTCGCGAAACTCCGGCTCGGTCTCCACGCGGCGGGTGACGCATTCGAGCCCGCCGCGAACGAGCTCGCGAAGCATGAGCTCGGAATCGAAGGGCATGTCCTCGACGATCAGGACTCGGGTTCGAGTCCCCTCCTCGGATGCTGCGTACGCGCTGTTCATGCTCGGTCTCCGATTTCCTGCGAGGTGGGTCGTGTCCGCGTGAGCACGAGTCAAGCGCTCCTTTTCGTAAAGGCGTTGTTCTACATTCAGCGAAGAAGGCACGACGTGTGCCACGACGCAGCGAACGGATGGGCGTGGCGCTACGATTCCGTAACCCGTTACGGCAGAATGGGTTGAATGGCTCGTGGCATGGGGGCCCAAGCTTTGGCACTCGGCCTGCCATGTCACGTGAATGTGACACGGTGACACGACAGTCGCGCGTACATGACAGAGCCCGCGATCGGACCGCGCGGTTCCAGAGCCT
>JBGMQU010000175.1:0-6432 GCA_048060725.1 Gemmatimonadota bacterium
GGGCAGTCAGCAGAGCCGAGGTGGCCAACAGAGCCAGGGCAGTCAGCAGAGCCGAGGTGGTCAACAGAGCCAGGGCAGCGGACGGAGTCGAGGTGGCCGGGGTCGAGGTGGACAGCAAAGCCGTGAACCTTCGACGCGGCGAGAGGATCAGAAGCCCACAGGCCAGCGAGATCGTGCCCCGAAGGGGTCCGGACCAGACGAGGACGGGCCGAGCCAGCAGCGTGCGAAGCCCCGCGACGAAGGACGGGGTCGGCAGGGGCGGGGCAGTGGCAGCAGTAGCGCGCCGGATCGTCGAAGCGACGACCGCCCTGCACAGAGGTCCGCGCCGGATCCGAAGCCCGAAGCCGCGAAGGCCGAGTCGACGCCGACGCGGTCCGAGCGGAAGACGGATGGCCCGGAGCCCAGGCGACTCGGGCGCTACCGCAGCGGCTCGCGGGGCAGGCCGACGGCGAAGCCGGCCGGGTCCTCGACCACCGGTCGGATCGGACCGGTTCCGAGAGATCCGGCGACCTCCGACGCGGGCGGTGACGTGAAGGCGGCCCCGAAGGTCGACAAGCCCGCCGCGAAACCGGCCGAGAAGGACGCGCCCGTGACGTCTCCATCCCGCGCCACGACCTCGAGTGGAGCGCGCGCCGTCGGTGCGGGACCCGAAGCCGTCGAGCACATGGTTCGCAACTATGCCGGCGTAGGAAAACGCACCGCGGAAGCGCTGGTGGAGCATTTTGGCCCCGGCGTCTTCGACGTGATCGATTCGTCGCCCGGCCGGTTGACCGAGGTTCTCTCCGAGGGTCGCGCGAAGGCCGTGGTGGTGGCCCGCGAACAGGAGCGCGCCGAATAGCGTCCGCGGCCGCCGCACTGCCGGCGTCCTTTTTCGACCGGCCCGCGCATACGGTCGCCCGTGAATTACTCGGCTCACGGGTGACCTCTGAGTGCGGAGGCCAGACAACGGCCGGACGCATCGTCGAAACGGAAGCCTACACGGGTCCAGACGACGCCGCGTGCCATGCGGCCGCCCGGATCGGCCGCACCCGGCGAAACGCCCCTCTGTACGGTCCGCCCGGAACGGTGTACATCCACATGAACTACGGAATCCACTGGCTGATGAACGTGGTAACGGGGAGCGAGGGCTTTCCCGCCGGGGTTCTGATTCGGGCGCTCGAGCCGCTCGACGGAGTAGACGTGATGCGCTCGCGACGGGGACGGGATGAGTTGACTAACGGCCCCGCCCGGGTCACGCAGGCGCTCGCCGTCGGGCCGGAGCTCCAGTCGCACAGGCTCGATCGACCCCCGTTGTGGTTTTCGGTAGGAGATCCCGTGTCGGACCGCGATCTGGAGACGGCCACGCGAATCGGGATCAGCCGGGCCGTGGAGCGACCGCTCAGGTTCTACGACCGGCGAAGCGACTGGATCTCGAAGCGCTAGAATCTGGTGTGAACGTCGATGAGGAGATGAGATGACCGAGCTTCCCATGGACGTCGTCCAGGCCGCGGTGACGTTCGGTTTTGCGTCGCTGCTGCCCCCGCTCCTGGCGATCGGACTCGCGGTCTACACGCGGCAGGTCTACCTGTCGCTCGCAGCGGGGATCTGGCTCGGCTTCACCATCGCGGCGGGTTGGAACCCGGCCACGGGGCTCGCGGACGCGATCGAAGGGACGATCAACGTGCTCGCCGACTCGGGCAGCGCCAAGGTGATCGTCTTTACCTTCCTCATCGGTTCGCTTATCGCCGTCGTAGAGGCGAACGGAGGGATGCGCGGGTTCGTCTACTGGGTCGAAGAGAAGAAGTGGGTGACCGACGGACGCCGCGCCCAGGTGCTCGCGTGGGTGATCGGTATCGTGATCTTCATCGAATCGAATCTGACCATCCTCGTGGCCGGATCCGTCTGCCGCCCGCTGTTCGACCGGTTCAAGGTCTCTCGTGAGAAGCTCGCGTACCTCGTCGATTCCACGTCGGCCCCGGTTTGCATCCTCATCCCATTCAACGCGTGGGGAGCCTACATCCTGGGGATCCTCACGGGGCTGGGAGTCGAAGAGCCGCTGACCGCGTTCCTCGTGTCGATTCCTCTCAACCTCTATGCGATCTTCGCCCTGCTGCTAGCCGGGATCTCGGCATGGACCGGGTTCGAGATCGGCCCGATGAAGAAGGCGCAGGCGCGGACGCGCGGCGGAGATTTGCAGTGGGAGCATGTGGGGGCGCTGGCCGACCCGGGCGAAATCGCGCCGGAACCGGCGGAGGGGGTGGCGCTTCGACCACGTAACATGATCCTCCCGATCGTGATCATGGTGCTGAGCATGCCGGTCTTCATGTTGATCACGGGGAGCGGTGACATATCGAAGGGGTCGGGGTCGACGAGCGTCCTGTGGGCCGTCCTCGTGGGTCTCACCGTCGGCTGGGTGCTGGCGCTCGTCGAACGCTCGATCGACCTCGAGGGGTTGAGCAGAGTGAGTCTAAAAGGGGCCGGCGCCCTCACCGGAATGGCACTGGTGCTGTGGCTGGCCATTACGCTGGGGAGCGTGACCGACTCCCTGGGCACCGGAGGCTACCTGGCCGGCGTCGTGGGCGGACGGGTGCCGATGGTCCTGCTCCTGCCCCTCGTGTTCGCGGTTGCGGGCGGGATCGCATTCGCGACGGGCAGCAGCTGGGGCACGTTCGCGATCATGCTCGCGGTCGCTGTTCCCCTGGCCGATGCGCTCGGACTGCCGCCGTCGCCGTTCGTGGCGGCCGTTCTGTCCGGCGGAATCTTCGGGGACCATTGCAGTCCGATCAGCGACACGACGATCATCGCGTCTCTCGCGTCGGGGACGGATCACATCGAACACGTCCGGACGCAGCTCCCGTACGCGCTGGTGGCCGGAACTCTCGCGGTCGTCGGGTTCGGAGTCATGGGCATCGTGATTTAGTGTGACGGAGCATCTCGCTGCCTTGAAACGGATCCTCCCCGGGTCCTGGGCCTCCGCCGATGGGCGCGTCACGGTCGGCGGGGCGGACCTTCGAGAGATCGCGGAGACGTTCGGGACGCCGGTCTACGTCACGGATGAAGCGCACGTGGCCGGTCGCCTCGAGGAGTTTCGGCAGGCCTTCGGCCCCGACACGACGTTGATCTACGCGGGGAAGGCCTTTTTGTGCGGCGCCCTCGTCACGCGCCTGACGGATGCCGGCTGGTGGGTCGATGTCGTATCCACCGGAGAGCTCGAACTCGTCTCGCGGGCCGGGATGCCTGCGAGTCGGACCCTGATGCACGGCAACGCGAAGCCCCGGACCGAGCTGGCCGAAGCGCTCTCACGGGGTGTTGGGCGGATCGTCATCGATCACCCGGGCGAACTCGACGTGGTGAGTGATCTCGCCAGTACGCTCGGTACGTCGGCCCCGGTACTTCTGCGCCTGAACGCGGATGTCGCCGCCGTCACACACGAGAAGGTGAAGACCACCGGGTCCCGCGCGCAGTTCGGGATGGATCCGGCGATCGCTGCGCGAGCCGCCGTATATGCGGCCGAGCAACCCGCGATCGAGTTGTCGGGCATTCACATCCATGTCGGCAGTCAGATACACGACCTCGACACCTTTCGACGCGCTGGGGCTGCCGGAGTCGAGTTCGTATCGTCGCTTCGAGATCTTTTTCCCGAGCGAGTCGACCTGGATCTGGGAGGCGGGATGCCCGTCGCGTATGTGCGCGACGACCGGGTCCCCAGTGTAGCGGAGTTCGGGGAAGCGGTGCTCGGTGGTCTCGATGCGGCGCGCGTCAGTGACCGGCTGGGGGCGTACCGGCTGATGATCGAACCCGGGCGCTCTGTCGTCGCGGCGTCGACCGTCACGCTGTATCGGGTCGAAGCACGGAAGACACTGCCCGACGGAAGTGAAGTGGTCGCTGTGGACGGCGGGCTCTCCGACAATCCTCGTCCGTCGTTGTACGGACAGCGTTACGAGGTGGTGTCCGTGACGCGGCCCGACGAGCCCCACGACACTCGATACCACGTCGTGGGTCGGCACTGCGAAACCGGCGACGTCATCAACGAGACCGCGCTGCTACCGGCCGACACCATCGCGGGGGATCTCGTCGCTGTTCCAGTCACGGGTGCCTACGCGTTTTCGATGTCCAGCCGATACAACGGGCTACGCCGGCCACCGGTCGTGTTCGTCGGGCCCCGCGGGCCCCGAGAGGTGATTCGCCGGGAGACGTTCGATGACCTCTTCGCGTGCGATCTGGCGATCGGAGAGCCTGCGTAACGACCCGCCTTTCCGTCAGCCTTCCGGCGGGGGCGGCGTCACCTCGACGTCCTTCAAGAGCCAGCCCTCGGGATCGAACGTGACGTCGACCACGTCCTCCATGCCTGCGAACCGCAAGGTCTGGGAGCGCCCCTCGATTTCAACCGGGAGACGGAAGGTGGTGCCACCGCGTCGCCGCACCTCGATCTCCGCCATCATGGTGAACGCCGGCCAGGAGGGAGCCTGACGCTGGCGAATCTCGAGCACCAGCTCGTCTCCTTCGATACGCCACGTGATCCCGAAGTCTGGATAGCCGGGCGAATAGACCCACTGCTCGAAGAACCCCTCGAGATCCCGACCCGAGGCGCGTTCGAACGCCGCGCGCACGTCGTCCGTCGTCGCGGTGCCGTGCAGGTGGCGGGCGTAGTAGTCGCGGATGGCCGCGAAGAATACGTCGTCACCGAGGAGTCCGCGGAGCATGTGGAGCACCCACGCGCCCTTCTGATAGTTGTTGGCGTTCAGCAAATCGTACAGGTTGTTCGTCGTCGAATCGACGATTGCCTGCCCGATCACGTTCGAAGACTTCGCCGCTTGCGCGGCGGCTGCTAATCGCTCCCGAAACACGTCCACGCCGTCGCGCGCTTCGAAATACAGCGGGCCGAAGTACGAAGCGAAGCCCTCGCTGACCCAGAGGTGAACCCACGATGCCGGGGTCACGGCGTCGCCGAACCACTGGTGCGCCGTCTCGTGCGCGATCACGCCGTCGCCCATGCGCCGACCCTCCCAGCCGCCCCGCGCATAGAAAATCGCGCTCGAATTCTCCATTCCGCCGAAGCGCGTGGACGACTCGACATGCGCCAGCTTTTCGTAGGGATACGGGCCGATCAGCTCCGTATAGAAGTCCACCATGTCGGGGCCGCGCGAGAACCGTTCGGCACCGTAGTCACCGTCGCCGGCAAGCGCCCACACCGAGACGTCCGCACAACCGTCCGCCACGCCGGCCGGCGCGTTCCCGCAGGCGGCCGGCCCGAGACCGCGCCGCTCGAAACGGGCGACTCCGACGACCATGGCGTACGGGGGGATCGGGGCGTCCGCGTCGGTCTCCCACACCCAGGTCGTGTATCCTTCCGAATCCCGCCGGTCCAGTTCGTAGCCATTCGCGACCACGCCGAACCCGGAGGGGACGCGGACCGAGAAGCGAACCGTCGCCTTGTCGGCGGGGTGGTCGTTGGACGGGAACCACCAGCGTGCCCGGTTGGGCCAGTTGTCGGCGAACACGGCGGGTTCGAGGTTCGCGTCCTGACCGAAGAACAGACCATCGATCGGTGCGCCCCCATACCGGATGCGGACCGTCACGCTCTCCCTCGCGGCGCCTCCCGCATCGATCCTGAGCAGCGACCCGTCTCTTACGAAGCGCGCTGTCGATCCGTCCACTTCGACGCTCTCGATACTCAGGCCCGCGAGGTCGAGGGCGATCCAGTCGCCCGCCCCGGGCCGGTCGAGTGTAAGCGTGACGTCGCCGCGAAACGTGCCGGAGGCCGGGTCCGTCAGGTCGAGCTGGATGTCGTAGTGCGTGACGTCGATCCCGGCCCGCTCCGCGGCCGCGCGAGGCTCGATGCCGGGGTCCTCGAGCGGCGAGACCGTTGCTGCGGTGGGCGCCGGATCTGCCACTTCGGAGGCCGCGGTGGGTCGGGGGTCACCGACGCGAGCGGGAACCCGCTGACCCATCGAAGTCGTACCGAGCCCGCAGGCCTGGAGGAGCAGCGCCGAGACGACGATGACGCCGGGAGGCGTGCGAAACGGCCCCCGTCCTTCACGGCTCGTCGGACCCACGGGTTGCGACGCCGAGGGCTGAGTCGCACCGTGGGCGCGGACTTGATCGCCGGAACCGTGAGCTACACGGTTCTTTCCACGAACTGTATACCCGTTGAGGCGAGTGGTCACGCGCACATCCTCCACATCGAAGAAGCTTCTTGACGACGCCGCACGCCGACGCTGGGTCGGACCGCGTCCCCGATCAGGATCGCAACTGACAGCGCGACCGTGCGGCCGGCAACGCCGGGCGAGATCAGGAGCGGCCGCCGGGCCGGGGGTCCGCGCATGAGCGAAGCGTTCGCAAATCTAGGTCTCGACGAGCAACTCGTCGCCGCAGTCGAGCGGGCCGGGTACACGCAGCCGACCGCGATCCAGGAACAGGCGATTCCCGCGATCCTCAGCGGGCAGGACGTGC
>JBGMQU010000176.1:0-6279 GCA_048060725.1 Gemmatimonadota bacterium
GACCCCCGGGGAGGGCCGTGTGCCCTGACCACGGGTCATTCACCCACTCGGCGCGCCGGACGAACAGTATGCAGAGTTGGCCGTCGTCCTCGCCGAGCGTGAGGGTGACGGCGGCATGCTTGTCGCCGCTCTGCGGGGTGATCGTACTCGGATCGGACGCGGCGAGCGTCGCCTTCATCCGACTTCCGAAATCGCCTGTCATTTCCCCTCCGCTTCATCGAGCAGCCCCAGATAACTATCATAGCGTCGCCGGAGGATCTTCCCCTCGTCAACAGCCGCCTGAACCTCACACCCCGGTTCGCTACGGTGGAGGCAGTCGGAGAACCGACACTCCTCCGCTAGCCCGATGAACTCGACAAAGCCGTGGTCGAGCTCGGCCGGATCCACGTCCCACAGAGACAGGTACTGGAGCCCCGGCGTGTCGGCCACGTACCCGCCACCCGGGTACGGATACAGCGTGGCCGCGACCGTCGTGTGCCTGCCGCGCCCCTTCCGCTGCCCGACCTCGCCGACCCGCAGATCGAGTCCCGGCATCAAGGCATTTAGCAAGCTCGACTTCCCAACGCCAGACTGACCCGTGAACACGGAAATCCGATTCTCCAGTCGCGCACTCAGTGTTTCCAACTGCAGCCCAGTCTCCGCGCTTGTCAGCACAACCTCGTACCCGGCCTCCACATACGCCGTCATGACCGTCGGCGTCGAGGCAGATGAGGAACGATCCATCTTGTTGACGACGATCAGCCCGTCGATCGCGCTCAGCTCGGCAAGCACCAGGAGCCTGTCCACCATGAGCAAATCCGGGTCCGGCGCGGCCTCGGCGACCGTCACCACGATCTGATCGACATTTGCGACGATCACCTGCTCGCGTCGTCGGGCCACACCGTGGCGCGTGAGGGCACTGCTCCGGTCGAGAAGGCCGGTGATCCGAGTCGCGTCCTCGACCTGCTCGAGTGTGACGAGGTCGCCGACCGATACGATGCGGTCGTCTCTCTGCTTGACCCGTCCGCGAAGGCTCGCGTCGATCATTCCGCTCGAAGTCTCGATTTCGTACACCCCGCCTGATACGCGCATTACCCGTCCGGTTTCCGGGTTGAGCGTCGTCGGGTCGGGTTGTGATTCGACCAAGAAGCCCGGCTACTCGGTGTCGGTGGCGGTCGACTCCGCACCGCCGTCGAGACACGTCAGTTCTTCGAGACAGTTCCAACCCAGCAGCGCGCACTTGATGCGGACGGGAAACTTCGAAACCCCGGCGAGCGCGCGGAGATTCCCCAGGTCGTCGTCGTCCAGCAGGCCCCCGTCGCCGTGCAGCAACCGGGTGAAGCGGGAAGAAAGATCGACCGCCTCTTCGAGCGACTTGCCGATCACCCTGCCCGTGAGCATCGATACCGACGCCTGGCTGATCGAGCACCCTCGGCCCGCGAAACGAGCCGCCGCGATCCGATCGTCCTGCACGATCAGCATCAGCTCGATCACGTCGCCGCACAGCGGGTTGGTCATCGTGATCGTATGCGTCGCCCCCTCGAGAACGCCTTTGTTCCGGGGTCGCCGGTAATGATCGATGATGACTTCTTTATACAGTTGGCTCAGCGAAGATGGGATCTCGCGATCCGCGGAACTCGGAGGGGTGGGCATGGGCTCGATCATCCGGTTCAGGATATCCCGCCGAACACTTCGACCGCCATACCGAGCCCATCGATCAGAGCGTCCACCTCATCGACGGTGCTGTACAGGTAAAAGCTCGCGCGGGCGGTGGCGCCGACGCCCATGTGGTCCATCAGCGGCTGATTGCAGTGGTGGCCCGCCCGGATCGCGATGCCGCGCTGATCGAGGATCGTCGAGAGGTCGTGAGGGTGCACGTCGCCCAGCGTGAACGAGAACACCGACGTCCGTTCCGTTTTCGGGCCGTACATTGTGAGACCGGAAACGGCGCCCAGACGATCCATCGCGTAGGCCGTGATCGTCGCCTCGTGCGCGGCCATCCGATCGTGCCCCACGTCGGCGAGAAACGCCACCGCTTCGCCGAAGCCGACGGTTCCGGCGATGTTCGGCGTACCGGCTTCGAACTTGTGAGGGACCGCCGCCCACTTCGATCCGCCGATCGTAACCTCCGAGATCATCTCGCCGCCGCCCTGATAGGGGGGCATGGCTTCGAGGAGTTCACTTCGCGCCCAGAGGGCTCCGACTCCGGTCGGCCCGCACATCTTGTGCGCGCTGAAGGCGTAGAAATCGCACCCGAGTGTGGTCACGTCCACGGACAGGTGGGGGGCGGCCTGCGCTCCGTCAACCAGCACGAGGGCGCCTGCCGCGTGGGCTCGCTCGGCAATGTCGGCCACCGGGTTGATCGTGCCGAGGCTGTTCGAGACATGCGTCACGCCTACGAGACGCGTTCGCGGACCGAGGAGGCGCTCGAAATCGTCCAGGTCGAGACGGCCCTCCCCGGTCACGTCTGTGTACCGTACGGATGCGCCGACTCTGTCGGCCAGCATCTGCCAGGGGACGATGTTCGAATGGTGCTCCATCTTCGTCAGGAGGATTTCGTCGCCCTCGCCGATGTTCGCGCCGCCCCACGCGGTTGCCACGAGATTGATCGACTCGGTCGTTCCGCGCGTCAGCACGATCTCGGCGGGATCGCCTGCACCGACGTGGCCCGCGATGAGCCGCCGGGCCCCTTCGTACGCCTCGGTGGCCTCGACGCTCAACGCATGCGCGCCCCGGTGGACGTTGGAGTGTTGCTCGCGGTAGTACCGGGCGATGCGTTCGATCACACGGAGCGGGCGTTGCGAACTTGCCGCGCTGTCCAGATACACGAGAGGGTGTCCGTGCACCTTCCGATCGAGGATCGGGAACTGGGCCCGGATCGCGTCCACGTCGAGCTCGCGATCGCGCGGTGGCGTTTTGGTTGTCGAGTTCGCTTCCATGAGCTTGTTCCGGATGACGGAATCCAGAAGGATCAGTCGCCCAGCTTCACCTGGATGTCCTCGCCCTCGACGCGCACTTCGTATGTCTTTACAGGCATGACGGCCGGGAGCGCCTTCGGCGCGCCGGTCTCGATGTCGAAGCGCGCGCCGTGAAGCACGCATGTAATCTCACCGGAAGCGAGGTCTCCCGAGGAAAGCGGAAACTCCTCGTGCGAGCAGCAATCTTCCAGCGCGTAGATCGTCCCGTCGCGGTTGGCCAGCACGATGGGCCGACCGTCCACCACGATCCCGATCAGGTCGTTCTCGGGAACATCCGCCAGCTGCGCGACCGTCTGGAAGTCGCTCATGACGCGGTCTTTGCCTCGATGGCCTCGAGAACTCTCGCCCGAACGCCCTCCATCGGAATACGCCCGAGCACCTCACCGAAGAACCCGAGGACCAGCAGACGTTCGGCCTGGTCTCTCGAAAGCCCGCGGCTCATCAGATAGAAGACCTGCCCCGCTTCCACCTGTCCAATCGTCGCCCCGTGCGAGCACCGAACGTCGTCCGCCTCGATCTCGAGACTGGGGAGCGTGATCGCACTCGCCTCGTCGCTCAACAGGAGATTTCGGTTGGTCTGGTATGCATCGGTGAGCTGCGCGCCCCGGTCGACCCGAATCAACCCGCGGAAAACGCTCGATGAGGAACCGGCCATCGCGCCCTTGAACAGCAAATCACTGCCGGCGTGCGGTTCCACGTGGTGCTGAAGCGTGTGGTGATCGAAATGCTGGTCGGAGTCACCCAGCCAGAGCCCGAGCATCTGGCTGTCGCTGCCCTGGCCGAGAAGCCGCGAACTCACGTCCGCCCGCGCCAGGTCCGCACCCAACTGGACGTTGAACGTGCTCAGACGCGCGTCTCTGCGAGCCGTCGTGTGCTGGATGGAGAAGTGCTTGACGCCGCGTCCATACCGCTGGAGCGAGACGTAGTCGACGGACGCGTTGTCGCCGCTCTCCACGATCGCCCCGTGCACCGAGATCGCGTCGAGGTCGTCGGACACGAACTCGTCGATCACGGCGCACTCCGAGCCGGCCTCGGCGAGGATGAGCGAGTGGGTCGAGACGATCGATCCGGGTTCGTCGATGATCCGGAAGCAGTGGACGGGCGCTGCGAGCCGGACATCGCGCGGGACATACAGCAGATACCCTCCGCTCAGGAACGCCATGTGGAGCGACCAGATCTTCTCCTCCATCGGGGCGGGAGACGCCGCGGCGAGGGTCCGTTCGATCAGTTCGGGGTGTTCGGCCGCGGCTCGCTCGAGCGAACAAAGCACGACGCCCTGCGCGAGAAACTCTTCGTCCAGCTCGACGTGAACCACCCGCCCGTTCCGCTGGACGATGATCCCCGACCGCTCGCCCGACCGCTCGAGCACGGTCTGTACCGCCGGGGGAAACGCCTCCTCGGCACCCGGGCCCGGCCGCACCGGTCGATACGAATCGAAGTCGATCTTCGACAGATCCGTATACCGCCACTCCTCCGTCTTGCGCGAGGGGAACTCGAGGTCCGTGTAGCGCGCCCAGGCATTCGCCCGGAGCCCCGCCAACACCGCCACCTCGTCCAATCCCTCGGAAAACGTCCCGAAGTCGAGCCCCACGCGTTCCGTCACTGGCATAGCCTCGGCTAACACTGCAGCACCGTTATTCAACAAAACACCTTCTCCAGGTCCGGCTCCAAGTCCAGGTCGCTCCCGCGCGGTGCCGACCAGCCCGCCGATCAGCCGACCGACCCTTCCATCTCGAGATCGATCAATCGATTCAACTCGATCGCGTACTCGAGCGGCAGTTGCTTGGCCACGGGCTCGATGAACCCGCGCACGATCATCGCCATGGCCTCGGCCTGATGGAGCCCGCGGCTCATCAGATAGAAGATCTGCTCGTCGCCGACCTTCGACACGGTGGCCTCGTGCCCGATGGAAGCGGTGCTCTCATCGATTTCGATGTACGGATACGTGTCCGTGCGCGACGTCTCGTTCAGCAACAGCGCGTCGCATTCGACGTTCGACTTTGCGTTCTTCGCCCCCTCGTACACCTTGCACAGCCCCCGGTACGACGACCGCCCGTGGCCCTTCGAGATCGACTTCGACGTGATCTGCGACGTCGTGTTCGGCGCGACGTGGACCACTTTCCCACCGGTATCCTGGTGCTGTCCGTCGCCCGAGTAGGCGATCGACAGGATCTCGCCGTGCGCCCGCTCTCCGACCAGATAGCACGACGGGTACTTCATGGTGAGTTTCGAGCCGAGGTTGCCGTCGAGCCACTCCATCTTCGCATCCTCGTGCACCATCGCTCGCTGCGTGACGAGGTTGTACATGTTGTTCGACCAGTTCTGGATCGTGGTGTACCTGAACCGGGCGCGCTTGTTGACGATGATCTCGATCACGCCGGAGTGGAACGACTCGGTCGTATAGACCGGCGCGGTGCAGCCCTCGATGTAGTGGGCCTCCGCACCCTCATCGATGATGATCAGGGTGCGCTCGAACTGCCCCATCCGCTCGGCGTTCACCCGGAAGTACGCCTGAAGGGGGATGTCGACCTTCACGCCCTTCGGGACATAGACGAAGGAGCCGCCCGACCAGACCGCCGAATTGAGGGCGGCGAACTTGTTGTCCCCGGTCGGGACGATGGTTGCGAAGTGCTGCCGGAAGAGCTCGGGGTGTTTCTTCAGCCCGTCCTCGATCGACTCGAAGATCACGCCCTGCTCCTCCCACTGCTCCTTGAGCGAGTGGTAGACCATCTCCGACTCGTACTGGGCCCCGACGCCCGCGAGCGCCTTCCGCTCCGCCTCGGGGATCCCGAGTTTCTCGAACGTGTCCTTGATCTCCTGCGGCACGTCGTCCCAGGACCGCTCCATCTTCTCCTGCGGCTTCAGATAGAAGTAGATGTCGTCCAGCGTGGCCTCGAGCGTGGAGAGGTCGCCGCCCCACGTGGGCATCGGCTTCGACTCGTAGATCTCGAGCGCCTTGAGCCGGAACTCCAGCATCCACTCCGGCTCGTCCTTGTGCGCCGAGATCTGACGCACGATGTCCTCCGACAGCCCCGGGACGGCCTTGAACACCGGCTTGTCCTCGGTTACGAACCCGTACTTGTACTCGTCGAGTCCGAGATCGGTGATCGTTTCGTTCTCCGGCATGCGTACCCCTTCTTTCCTGGTGGCTCGTCAGTCTCGCGGTGCGCCCGCGATCAGACTGCCGCGCCGGCTTGCTGCAGCCAGTCGTAGCCTTCGGCCTCGAGCTTGTCCGCCAGTTCGGCCCCGCCGGTTTCGACGATCCGGCCGGCCATCATGACGTGGACACGGTCGGGATGGATGTAGTTGAGGATCCGCTTGT
>JBGMQU010000177.1:0-6279 GCA_048060725.1 Gemmatimonadota bacterium
GGGTCGCGGTCGTCGACGAACACGTGGTAGTACTGGGCGAGGCTGAAGTTGCGGAAAATGTGGAAGTTCTCGCCGCCGTCATTGCTGATCTGCAACCCGCCGTCCGACCCCGAGAGCACGCGCTCGCCATCCGACGGATCGATCCAGAACGACTGATGGTCGCCATGAACGTCGCGGGCGATTCGGTCGAACGTCTTACCCCCGTCCGTCGACTTCGAGAGCCCGCCCGACAACGTGTAGAGCGTGTTGTGGTCGCTCGGATCGACGAACACGTCGGAGTAGTAGAAAGGCCGGAAGTTCAGCCGGTTCCTGTTGTCGTTGATCATGTCCCAGGTCTCGCCGTAGTCCTCGGAACGGAAGAGCGTGCCGGCCGTGGGATACTCCGTGATCATGTACACGACGTTGGGTCTCGACTGCGCGACGCTGATACCGATGCGCGCCATCGGCTCGCGAGGCGTCGACGTGATCTTCTCCCAGGTGTCTCCGCCGTCGCGCGAGACGTACAACGCCGTCTCGCGACCGCCATCATCGAATCGCCACGGCCGACGCCGAAAGGTCCACATGCCCGCATACACGTTTCGAGGATTCGACAAATCGATGTCGATGTCCGAACACCCCGTGTCCTCGTCGACATAGAGGACCTTGGTCCATGTCCGGCCGGCATCCGTCGTCTTGAAGACGCCCCGCTCCTCGTTCGGACCCCACGCGTGTCCCAACGCGCATACGAGCGCGACATCCGGATCGCGCGGGTCGACGACGATGCGCTTGATGCGCTCGGTGTCTCTCAGGCCGAGGTGGCTCCAGGTTGACCCGCCATCAGTGGACCGCCAGACACCCAATCCGTACGAAACGGAGTTTCGGGGATCCCCCTCGCCCGACCCCAACCAGACGACGTTTCGATCCGACGGCGCGACCGCGAGCGCGCCGACCGAGTATGCCTCTTCGTCCTGCCACTGCGGTTCGAAGGTCACTCCCCCGTTGGATGTCTTCCACACGCCACCGTCCGCACCGCCGACCCAGAAGGTCCGGGCGTCGCCGGGGACGCCGACGATCGCCGACACGCGACCGCCCATGTTGACCGGCCCGAGGTGCCGATACTCGAGGTCGGCCACGGCCGCGGCGATCGCGCCGTCCTGTGCGGAGGCCGGCACGGCGGTGAGGATGATTGCGGACGAGACGGCGAGGGCGGTAGCGAAGGAGAGGGTACGGAACGATTTCATGGAAAGCCTTCCTCGACTGCAGACGTTCTGGCGTGGCGTCTCGACCGAGCGGACCCACCGCCGTGACGGTTGACGATCAGCGGCCGATCGTTACCTGCAACCTCACACCCGAAAACAGCTTCGTCGACCCGATCGCTGCGGCAGCCGGATATCCGGCAGCCGTCAGGGCCTCGACGACCTCGCCCTCGAGCTCGGGTGCGACGCCGAAGAGCAGCCCCCCCGACGTCTGGGGATCGAACAGTAGCGGGAGGTTCGCATGCTCCTGCGCTTCCGGATCGAACGCGATTCCACGGGCCGCATCCGCGTTCTCGGCGTGAGCGGTGCTTCGAAGTCCCGCGGCGAGAAGTCGCGACACGCCCGGCAGCACCGGGAGAGAGGCCAGGTCGATCACCGCCGCTCGCTCGCTCGCACCCAACATGCCTCCGAGGTGCCGGGCGAGACCGAACCCGGTGATATCGGTCGCGGCGGTCGCGCCGAATGAGCGGGCGATCTCCGCTGCCCGACCGTTTGGCCGGACCATGGATGCGACCGCCTCCTCGAACCACCGCCCGCGCGCACGACCCTTCATGTCGGCGTGCAACAGGACGCCGGTACCGAGCGGCTTCGTGAGAATGAGCGTCTGCTCCGGCTCGAGACCGCGCAACGCGAACAACGTCTCCCCCGGGGCCACGAATCCCTCCACGTGGAACCCGACCAGTAGCCCCGCGGCGCTCGTCGTGTGGCCGCCCACCAGGGCCACCCCCATCTCATCGAATACGCTTCGGGCTCCGGCGAGGACCTGGTAGAGCATTTCCTCCCGCTGTGCGGCGGGCTCTCCCGTTGGAAGGGCGATGATGGCCTGAGCTACGCACGGTGCGACACCCTTCGCGAAGACGTCGGATGCCGCGTTTACCGCCCCCACCCGACCCGTGAGGAACGGGTCGTCCGTGAAGGGGCTGAACTGGTCCACGCTCGATACGACTCGCGTGCCGCCGGGCGTCTCGTACGCCGCGGCGTCATCGGCGTCCGCGATCGAGAGTTCGACCCAACTCGGCATCTCCGCGGGATCGAGGCGCCCGAGGGCGCGCTCGAGCGCGTCCTGACCGAGCTTGGCGGCACACCCGCCGCACGAAACGTCCATGTTCGCGCGCATGTCCGCGAGTTCGGTGAAGTCGCTCGTCACCTCGTCGCCATCGTCGAGCATCTGAAACCGCCGCATGAACTTGCGGTCGATGCGGTCCTTCAGCCGGAAGACCCATGGGCCCGCAAACACGAGCCCACGCTTGCTGCCTATCGCGGTCCCGTCCCCGAGATTGAGCAGTGTGAGGAAGTCGGCCTGCGGCCGATACTTGCGGGGCTCCGAGTCCCCCGACAGGAACCGCCGCAAGTTGTCGATGAGAACGGGGCCCTGACGCACGGCGTAGACGCCCGCCCTGGGGACCCACGGATAGTCGATCAGCCTGGCACAGTCTCCGGCAGCGAAGATCTCATCGAAGCCCTCGACCTGGAGCGTCGACCTCGTTCTCACGAAGCCGGCCTCGTCCGTGGGCAAGCCGGAATCGCAGAAAAACGTGTGAGGAGCCGAACCGGCGACCCACACCGTCAGGTCCGACGGCAGCACGACGCCCTCGGTCACGACGCGATCCCGCTGCACCTCGCTCACCTTTCGATCCGTGAGAATGTCGATGCCGCACGCGGCGGCGGCCCGCTCTACGCGCTCGGCCAGCCTGGCCGAGTACCCGGAGAGAATCCGCGGCCCTCCTTCGACCAGCGTGATCCGCGGGTCCCCGCCCGCCGCTTTCAACCTCTCGTGGAACGTAAAGGCGAGCTCGACTCCTCCTGCACCGGCCCCGACAATCACCGCATGGATCTCGGACCCTCCGCCCGCGATCTGCTCGATCCGATCGTTCGCCGCTGTGACGAAGCGCCCGATTGGGCGTGTAGGGAGGGCATGTTCCGCGACACCCGGCACGTGCAGACCGGCGACTGTGGATCCGATGTCGAACGAGATGACGTCGTAGGGGAGGGACGCGCGGCCCTCCAGGGAGAGTCGGCGAGATGCCGCGTCGACGCTGGTCGCGCGAGCGATGACCACGCGAGCCTCGGCCAATCGCGCCAGCGGAAGCACGTCGATCTCGAGCGCTTCCGCACGATACTGTCCGGCCACGAACCCCGGGACCATTCCCGAGTACACGGCGATCGGAGTGTCCACGACGACCGTCGTCCGAACCCCGGGAGGGGGCTGCATGGCGAAGCTCTTGAGCACCTGGACGTGCGTATGCCCGCCACCGACGAGTATCAACTCGACGAGCGGCCGCGGGACGGCTCGTTTCATTGGGGACCCTGCGTCATTTTTCGGATTCCCGGAGGTGTCCGTGAGATCGGAAGCGGTTGCGCGCTGAATCTCCGGCTGGAACCGGATTTGACAAGGGGCGGTTCCCGTGCGGTGCCTGCGCCCCCGCCGGTCAGGGATAGGGTCGGGGGTCAGGCATGAAGGGTGACGGGGTGCCTTGGATCCCGGGCTGTGGCGCCGTAACGTGACCCCTCCAGGTTCTTCAGCAGCCTCCCGGGAGCGTACCGCATGACCCACACCGACGGGGAGTCCGCCCGACTGACGGACGACGAACTCGACACCTACGTGCTCGCGCGTCTCGACCTGCTCGGGGTCGATCTCTCCGTCCTTCCGGCCGATGACCCGGACGCTCCCGCCGACCGCGCCCGCATCCTCCGCTCCGCGAGACAGTTTCTCCGGTCGACTCCGGGAACGATCGCAGACTTCGAGCTCGATGTGGCGGGACCGCCACCGGCCATGTATCCGACGGAACAGGTCGCGTGGACACGTGACTAGCCCCGCCGGAAACTTCCCCTCCGACAGGGGCGTCGATCGGCGCCGCTTTCTCGAACGCATGACCGCGCTCACCGCCGCTGCCACCTTCGCACCGGCCTCCCTCGCGGCACACCCGGCCGAGCATGGGACGCCAACGGGAGACTCGCGCCCCGCAAACGACGCCCCCGGGGGTCCCGAGCTTCCGAGGCTCCCCCGGGCCGACCCCGTTCAGTCTGCGGACCTGACCGAACTCACCCTCGTCGAGTCCGCGCACCTGATCCGAAGCGGGGACATTTCGGCAGAGGATCTCGTCCGGGCCTACCTCGATCGGATCGACCGCTGGGATGGCGACTATCGGGCGTTCAATACGGTGCTCGAGGATGAAGCCATCGCGCGTGCCCGAGCGCTCGGGTCGTCGCCACCGTCCCCCGGGCGGGATGCACTCCGAGGCATACCGCTGGCAATAAAGGACAACTACTACACGGCCGGCGTCCGCACGACGGCGAACTCGTTCTTGTTCGAGGACTTCGTCCCCTCCTTCGACGCGACCGCCTGGGCGCGGCTGCGAGACGCGGGCGCGATCCTCCTCGGAAAGACGCAAATGGGGCCGCTCGCGACGACCGCGGCGACCACGCCGGAGGGCGAAAAAACGACCGTGAACGCATGGTCTCCGTTCGACCCGCGCGTGAGTCCGGGCGGATCGTCGAGCGGGTCGGCCACCGCAGTGGCGAGCCGGATGGCGGCGTGCGGAACCGGCACACAAACCGGCGGATCGATCACCAACCCATCGAATGAGCAGGGCCTCACCGGGATGAAGCCCACGATGGGTCGTGTATCCATCCACGGGATCCTCCCCCTCACGTATACTCGCGACCACGCGGGACCGCTCGCTCGCGACGCGCGCGACGCGGCCCTCATGCTGCAGGTCATGGCCGGACCTGACCCCGCGGATCCGCGGTCGCTGGGACTGCCACCGGTCCCCGACTACATCGCCGCCACGGAGCCGCCGCGCGGCAGGGACGGCCTGCTCTGGCCGACGCGGATCGGTGTTTGGGCCGGATACCTGGATGAACCGGCACCGCCGTCCGACGATGAGGAGGGCGAGAAGGGGCGCCCCGGGCCCGACCGGGCGGCGCGGTCCGTCGATGATGCGCGGCGGGCGTTGCTCCGCCGCCAGGCGGAGACGGCCGCCCGACGCGACATGCTGAGGGCCTTCGAAGATCTCGGCGCCGAGCTCGTCGAGATCGACCCGCCCGCACACTGGGACACCCTGACCGGGTGGGCCTTCAACAACGTGAGACTCCCGGAACGCTCCGAGATCTTCCTCGAGCACCTGCGCCGCGATGTTCGTGGGTTTGGCGTCTCTCTTTCCCCCTGGATCAACGGGCTGCTTCTGCCGGCCGCGGAGTATGTCCGGGGCCAGCGTGCAAAGCTGATCCTCCTCGAGTCCATCCTGGAGGACGTGTTCTCTCGCTGCGACGTGGTGGTTCAGACGCGGCCGTTTCCCTTCGACATGGTGGGGCTGCCGCTGATCGCGTTCCCGATCGGGTTCGAGGCAGAGTCGACCGCAGGACCGCGTCCGATCGGCGCCCTCTTCGGGGGGCTCCCGTACGCCGAAGACCGGCTACTGGGGCTCGCCGCCGGTTATCAAAGGGCGACCGACTGGCACCGACGCCGTCCCGCCGACCCGGACAACTTCGAGAAGCCGGTATCGGGAGAGGGAGGAAGAGGCGGAGGCGGCAGAATCGACGCATCGGACGTGATGGATCTGGCGCAGTAGTCGACCCTCGCTCGAGGGCGGACGGACGACTCCACAGATGTTCGATCGGGCCGTCACAGGGGGTCGGCAGGGATCAGGAGCAGCAACGCCACCATCACCGCCAGCCCGAGGATGAATGCCATCGTGTTCTTCCCGGGGGCCGACGCCTGGCCTTCCGGCAGGAGATCCGCCGCTCCCACGTACAGGAACGATCCGCCCGCCGCCGCGACGATCGACCCGATCAGCGACGTGCTCGCGTTCTGAAGCAGCGCATAGCTGATGACGACGGCGACCGGAGTCAGGAGCGCCACGCTCGCGCTGGCCCGGACGGCCTCGGCCCGATCGGCTCCTCCATGGTAGAGGACGCCCATCGACGCGATTCCCACGGGCAACTTATGGGAGACGACGAGGGCGACGATCACGCCGCCGGTGAACGTGCTCTCCGAGAACCCGGCTCCGACGGCCACTCCATCGAGCAGCGAATGCAGGCCGAG
>JBGMQU010000178.1:0-6258 GCA_048060725.1 Gemmatimonadota bacterium
GAAGTCTCGCAGGGAGAGATGGGTGGACGACCGATACCGCACAAGCGAGTCCCGGGCCAGATGACGGACGACGAAGGCAAGAAAGCGCAGTTCGAGACCGAGGCGCTGGTCCACCTCGACGCGCTCTACGGTCTCGCGCTCCGGCTGACTGGCGGCGACACCGCGCGTTCCGAGGATCTCGTCCAGGACGCGGTGCTGAAGGCCTACCGGGCGTGGGGCGACTTCAGGCTCGGCACCAACTGTCGCGCGTGGCTCATGACGATTCTTCGAAACACGTTTATCAACGAGTTTCGAAGTGAGCAGAGACGCCCCACCGCGGTCGAGTTCGACGAGGTGGGCGATCGGTCGGTGTTCGCTGAAGTCTCTGGCGATGATCCGGTCGGAGGGTTCTTCGAACGGATCATCGATGCCGAGGTCATCGCCGCGATCGATGATCTTCCCGAGGAATTCCGTGTGGCCGTCGTGTTATCTGATCTGGAGGGGCTGAGCTACCAGGAAGTGTCGGAGATCATGGACATCCCGGTGGGGACCGTGAAGTCACGGCTGTTTCGTGCGCGCAAACGTCTTCAGGCGCAACTCTACACATTTGCGCGTGAGATGGGGTACGTATCGTGAGCGGGGACGGGTCGAAGGGTCACGTCGAGATGATCCCGTGCGAGGAGGCCGTCCGACGCGTCTACGAGTATCTGGACGGGGAACTGGACGCTCAGTGGACCGACCGGGTTCGAGAGCACATTCAGGTGTGCCGGAAGTGTTATCCCTACTTCAATTTCGAGCGGATTTTCCTCGACCACGTGCGCAGTCAGACGATCGCGCCGGAGGCGAGCGAGCAACTCGAGCGTCGGATTCTGGAAGCGCTCGACGACGCCGACTGACCCCCCCGGGGCTATGCGCCGAGTTGCCGCGCGGCCACCGGCAGTCGATTCACCGGCCGCGATGCGGGGGTCGATCGTTTGACCGGACGAATGTCCCTGGCCTCGAGAGCGGCGATCCTCCGCTTCACGGGTACGAGAGAATCGGGGTTGAGCGACAGTGAATCGATTCCGGCCTCGACGAGGAACTCCGCGAAATCTTCGTGATCGCTGGGCGCCTGGCCGCAAATACCGACTTTGCACCCTTGAGCATGGGCTCGCTCGATGAGCGTACGGATGACGCGGCGCACCGCCTCGTTCCGTTCGTCGAACAGGTTGGCGAGAGCGGCCGAGTCCCTGTCGACTCCGAGGATCAGCTGTGTCAGGTCGTTCGAGCCGATCGAGAATCCGTCGAAGCGCTGCGCGAATTCCTCGGCCATGATCACGTTTGACGGAATCTCGGCCATCACGTACACCTCGAGCCCATTCCTGCCACGTTCAAGCTCGTTGTCCCGCAGGGTCTCGAGCACCCTGTCGGCTTCTTCGAGGGTGCGGCAGAACGGAATCATGATGAGCACGTTGGTCAGGCCGAGGTGCTCGCGAACGCGTCTGATCGCGGCGCATTCGAGGGCGAATCCCGCTCGATATCGGTCGCTGTAGTAACGCGCCGCGCCTCGAAACCCGAGCATCGGGTTGTTTTCGGCCGTCTCGAACGCCGAGCCGCCGATCAGGTCTGCGTATTCGTTCGTCTTGAAATCACTCATGCGAACGATGACCGGGTGCGGCCAGCTCGCCGCGGCGATCTTCGCGATTCCCCATGACAGATGGTCGACGAAGTACTCGGTCTTGTCCTCGTAGCCCCGGGTCAGTTCGACGATCCGAAGCTTCGCGATCTCATCTTCGAGCGTGTCGAAGTGCACGAGCGCCATCGGATGGATCTGGATGTGGTTGGAGATGATGAACTCCATCCGGGCAAGACCGACTCCCTTCGACGGGAGCCTCCACCAACGGAACGCGGCGGCCGGGCTGCCGACGTTCAGCATGAGATCTGTCTCGGTCTCGGGGACGTCGAGATCTACCTCATCTTCCCGGTAGGAGAGTATTCCATCATAGACGTACCCGACCTCGCCTTCGGCGCACGACATGGTGATCTCCTGGCCGTCGCGCAGGAGTGTCGTCGCGTCGCCGGTACCGACGACGGCGGGGGTGCCGAGCTCGCGACTGACGATTGCGGCGTGGCAGGTGCGCCCGCCCGAGTTCGTCACGATCCCGGCCGCCCGCTCCATGAGCGGGACCCAGTCGGGATCGGTCATCTCGGTGACGAGGATCGACCCGTCCACGAATCGGTCGATGTCCGCCGGGTCTTCGATGACGCACACCCGACCCGTCGCGATCGACTGTCCCACGGAGAGCCCTTCGACGAGTCGCCGACCGGGCTCGGTCAACTCATAGGTCTTGAGCACGCCCGCGTTCGACCGCGACTGCACGGTCTCGGGACGTGCCTGGACGATGAAGATTTCCCCGGTGTGACCGTCCTTCGCCCATTCGACGTCCATCGGACGACCGTAATGATTCTCGATTGCCAAGACGCTGCGGGCCAACTCCAGGACTTCGTCATCGCCGAGAACGTAGGCGTCCCGTTCGTCGGCCAGCGTGAAGACCTCGCAGACAGGGCAGTCGTCCCTGGCGTCCTCCCTCGCGTAGATGAGTTTCCGCTCCTTCGAGCCGAGCCTGCGGTCGATGATGGGGACAGTGCCGGACTCGAAAAGGAGCGGTTTGAACACGGTGTATTGATCGGGAGTGACCGAACCCTGCACGACGGTCTCGCCGAGACCCCAGGTCGCGCTGATCAGTATGACGTCGGGGAATCCGGTTTCGGTGTCGATCGAGAAGCAGACGCCCGCGCTCGCCAGATCTGATCGCACCATCTTCTGAACACCGATGGAGAGCGCGACGTCGAGGTGGTCGAACCCCTGTCGATCGCGGTAGACGATCGCCCGGTCGGTGAACAACGAAGCGTAGCAGCGGCGCACGGCGTCGAGTACGTCATCGCCCCCGCGGACATTGAGAAACGTTTCCTGCTGTCCCGCGAAGCTGGCGTCGGGAAGATCCTCCGCCGTCGCGGAACTGCGGACCGCGACATCGACGTCGGGTTCGTCGAAGCTGCGGCTCAGCGTCACGTAGGCCGAGCGAATGTCGCTTTCCAGGCCCAGAGGGAACTCACCCGTGAGCAGCAGCTCCCGGATGGCGGCCCCCGCGACGGCCAGGGTCTGGAACCCGGAGTCGAGATCCTCCAGGTGGCTGCGAATCGGGTCTGCGAGGCGGTTGTGCCGGATGAAGTGACGGAACCCGTTGGCGGTCACCGCGAAGCCGTCTGGAACGCGGATTCCCCGACTACCGAGCGCGCCGATCAGCTCGCCGAGCGACGCGTTCTTGCCTCCCACTTCCTCGATCCTCGAGGCATCGAGTTCCCGGAACCACCGAATGTTCGCCATCTCGCCCCCCCCGACCCATCGAATCCGGGTTCAAGTCCTCATCTCCCCGCCGTACTTCAGGGCAATCGATGTTCCGAAGGGAGCTGTCCGGCAAGTGATTGTGTGGGAATGAGTTCCCTGGGGACTGTCGGGAAAGGGTGAGCGAGGTGTTGCATCGGGGCCGCCGCCAGTTGTTGCGTCGTCGCCCCAGAAACCCGCCCGAGGCCGGTTCAGAAGAGCCGCAGCTGATCGTCGGGTGCGGCGCTCCCGGCCACCGGCCGACGCTCCCATTCCGCGGGATGCCGAATCGGGGGATCCAGTGCGACGACGCACCCGGCATCGTCCTCCTGGACGCGATTCATGCGAGGGCTTACCGGGTACGCCTCCAGGAGGTCCGGTGCGCACGGTCGAAGCATCCCGCGGAGGTGCTCGAAGTCGCGTTCGTCCGGGTTGACCCAACGGCCCAGATCCTCCTGGGACAGCAGAACCGGCATCCGATCGTGAAGTGGCAGGAGAAGCCGGTTTGCCCCGGTGGTGACGACGGCGCACGACTCCGTTTCCCCCCAACGATCCCACAGACCGGCGAACGCCAGAGGAGAGCCGTCGCGTCGTCTGATGAAGTATGGTTGACGGAGGCCGTGTTCAGTGCGCCACTCGAAGAATCCGTCGGCCAGGACGGCGCACCTGTGGGCCGCGAGGAGATTCCGGAACGCCGGTTTCGTCTCGAGCGATTCCGAGCGCGCGTTGATGATCAACGGCACATCGGAGGGGTCGCGCGACCAGTTCGGCACCAGGCCCCACCGGAGGCCTCTGATCTCGCGTCCGCTCTCCAGGCCCCGGAGCGTGACGACGGTTTCGGTGGGAGCGACGTTGAAACGCGGCCCCGGATCTTCCATCGACACCTCGGCGCCGAAGGTCTCCGCGAGGTCTGCTAGCGAGGTCTGAAGCGCGTATCGTCCACACATGAACGAGAATGTATCGCTCTGGCGTGGTGGCTACCCGTTGCGGCGTACGCGGAACCCGCCGAACATCCCGGGTAGCAGCGACGGGACCTGGAGAACGACACGGTTGTGGAGGCGCGAATCCGCGACTTCGGCAGCCTGCTTGAGACGCCATGAATATCGCATTGATACAGCAGGCCGCCGGGCCTGACCGGGACGCGAACCTGGAACGTGCGCTCGACGCCATGGGGCGGGCGGCGGCTGCGGGAGCCGATCTGGTGGCGTTCCCTGAACTCGCGATCGACGGGTTCTTTCCGCAGAGGCGGAATGACCCCGCCGCCGAGGCGATCGCAGAGCCCATTCCGGGACCGACTGCGGACCGGGTCGGGGCGCGCGCGCGCGAACTCGGCGTGGTCACCGTGTTCAACATGTACGAACTCGGGGCCGATGGCCGGCGGTACGACAGTTCGCCCGTGTTCGATGCCGACGGAACGCTTCTGGGTGTCACCCGCATGGTGCACATCACGGAATACGCGTGCTTTCACGAGCAGGGCTATTACGCCGAGGGCGACCGGGGCGCGCCCGTTTACGAGACACGTGTCGGGAAGATCGGCGTCGCCATCTGCTACGATCGGCACTACCCCGAGTACATGCGGCGGTTGGGCGAGCTCGGGGCTGACCTCGTCGTTATCCCGCAGGCGGGCTCGGTCGGCGAGTGGCCCGACGGTCTGTACGAGGCCGAAGTCCGCGTGGCGGGTTTCCAGAACGGGTATTTCGTCGCGCTCTGCAATCGGGTCGGCGAGGAAGAGCGGCTGACGTTTGCGGGCGAGTCGTTCGTTGTGGACCCCGAGGGCACCGTGATCGCCCGGGGACCTGCGGCCGAAGAGACCATCGTCCACGCGGAGATCGAGCTCGCTGACTGCTCCGGCTCCACGGCCCGCACCCTGTTCTGGCGTGACCGGCGGCCGGAGGTCTACCGAGAGTGGGCGGTGCCGCCCGTCGTGAGTTCATGAGCGAGCACGTCGAGCCGGCCGAGGAGGCTCGCGCCCTTCTCGCCCAAGTGTCGGGGAACTGAGCGTCGGCATGGCCTTCCTCTTCTGGCTGACGCTTGCGATCCTCGCGATTCTCGGGGGCGTGAAGTACGCCCTCCCGAAGATCGTGCCGTTCTTCGTGTTTTATCCGGAGCCCCTGTCTCCCCACGAGAGCCACCCCCGCTACTGGGGGTTTCCCGACGCGACCGAGGTTCGCATCCCGACCTTCGACGGGCCGCTGCTGCATGCCTGGTGGTTTCCGGCCGCGAATTCGACCCAGAGCTCCGGTGCGGCGATATATTTCCACGGGAACGCCGGACACCTCGGCGACCGTGGGACGGTGGCCGCGGCGCTGTCGGGCATGGGGCTGGACGTCCTGCTGCCGGACTATCGCGGCTACGGGCTAAGCGAGGGGAAGGCGTCAGAGCAGGGTCTCTATTCCGATGCCCGGGCCGTCTACAAATGGGTCGTCGATGACCGGGGCGTCGATCCCCGCCGCCTGTTTCTGATCGGTAACTCACTGGGGAGCGCCGTGGCGGCGGATCTGGCGGTCCAGCGGCGAGTCGCGGGACTGGTGCTCCTGGGAGCGTTCACGAACACGCCGGCCCTCGCGCGACAACGGATCAGGTGGCTCCCCGAATGGTACCTGGATTGGGAGGGGACGCGCTTCGACCTGCTGGAGACGATCCCCAAGGTCAAGGCCCCTGTCCTCATAGGCGCAGGGTCTGAGGATCGGGTGATTCCGCCCGAAGAGGGCGAGGCGATCTTCCGTGCCGCGCTGGAGCCGAAGCACTGGTGTACGGTGCCCGGCGCAGGCCACAACGACATCTTCGCGCACGAGGAACTGTGGAAAGAACTTTATCGGTTCACCCACGGGGTCCTCGTCGGCGATGAAACCTCCGGGTAGAAGGCTGTTGAAGAAGTACGGTGGGTCGCGCGCAGGGGTCTCTCGGGGTTCAGT
>JBGMQU010000179.1:0-6239 GCA_048060725.1 Gemmatimonadota bacterium
TCGAACCCGGGGCCGTGGGGGTTCACGCGCAGGCCGGCCTTCGCGGAGTGACAGCGCAGACACGACGTCTGCTGGTGACAGGACGCGCATGCCTCGAGCCCCATGCGCGCGGACGCGCCGTGGCCGATCAGCCAGGCCCCCCGGGTGTCGTGGAACGCGCCGAGCGCGCCGTCTCGACGGCCCACGCCGACTCCGCTGCGAGTGTGACAGTCACGACAGAACGCCTCGGTCGAGTGGCAGTCGCTACAGGTCGCCTGCACACCGAAGCCCTCCGCGCCATGTCGCATCACGAAGTTGTCGATGTGGTACCCCGGCTCGACGTGACGGAACCCCTCAGTCGACGTCCTCCCCGGGGACTCGGCGATCGGCTCGTCACTCGACGCACGCGGAACCGACGCCGTGGGACCGGCGGTGATCGCGCTGTGGCAGTCGGCGCACTCGACCGGCGCGTGACACGACTCGCAGGCGGCCGGAGAGGCTCCCGCGGCCACGGCATGGTCGGTCACGAAGCGACTCGTGTGGCCCGGTGGACGCGAGGCCACGGTCTCGACCCCGCGCGGCCCCTCGGGGCCGGGACGCGGAAGTTCTGCAACCCACGGTCGCGTGCCGCTGCGGTGACACGAGGTGCAGCTCGGTGCGGCGTGGCACGTCACGCACGATGCGACCCCGTCGTCGCCATGCCGGAGCAGGAAGTCGGGGCTCTCGTGACTCGCCGGAGTCGGCCACTCTCCGTCGATGTCCGCGGTCAACTCCGCCACCCGGGCGTCCGTCGCGAGAGCCAGGATCGAGGGGCGACGGTCCGCGTCGAGGTGACAACGGGCGCAACTCTCGCGCGTATGGCAGACGGCGCATGACGGGTCTGCGATGGCACCGACCAGACCGTCGTGATCGACCACGAAATCGGGCGCGTCGTGATCGGCAGGCCGTTCGAACGCCGCGATCCGGACCGTACTCACACCCGTGGCTTCCGCGAGCGGCACGTGGCAGGCTTCGCAGGACGTTTCGAGGTGCGATGGCGCCTCGGGGGCGTGACAGTCGACGCACCCGGCAGGCTGAGCCGCGGCGACATCCATGAAAGCTTCGCCTCCGGTCCCGTGACAGCCGGCGCACCCGATCGCCTCGTCGCCGACGCTGCTCACCTCCCGTTCGTGCACGGGGTGGGAGAATCTCAGATTCGTGGCCCGCCGCTCGGGGGCCGTCCAGTCCACTCGATCTTCGCGGGTCCCGTCGTGGCAGAGCGCGCACTCCACGTCGGTCACCGTCGTGACCAACGCACCGGTATCGTTCGAGCTATGGCAACTCCCGCAACTGACGAAGAGCCCGGCGTGCTCGGAATGGTCGAACCTGTCCGCAGACATCAGGGAACTCACGCCGGTCGCGGCGAGCCCCGTGAGGATGGCGATCACCAGCGCGCCCATCCACGCGGACCTCATGGCCGCGCCCCGGGGTCACGACCGAAATAGAACCTGATCCCGCCATAGGCTCGCATCTGAGTCCAATCCTCCTCTGCCGAGCGTTCCTTGCTGTCGAGTCGGTAGACGGTGGCGCCCGCGTCAACGCTGAACTCCGTGACGCGCCAGGAGGCGTCGAGTCCCAGCCCCGTCACGAATTGTTCGTTGAAGCGAAGTTCGCCGAAGGTTTGCGTCCGCGAAGCCCGGACCGAAACGTAACGGCCAGGGCCGAACGTCCGACCGGCGACGAGATCTCCGCCGAAGCGTGCGGCACCGGGACCGACATCCGCGTAGTACGATCCCGTCGCGCTCCAGCCCGGGCGATCCCACGACACCGCTCCACCGAGACGCCACCCGTCTTCCCGCACTCGTTCGGCCTCCAGTTGGGCACCCGTGTCCTCGTAGCCCCGGTACGCCCCGCTGGCCTCGACACGAAGACCCGTCTCGTCGGAGCGCCACGCGAATGATGCCCGCGCCTCGTTGAATCCGACAGGAGAAAACGCTCCCCATATCGTCCACGACTCGAAGAAAGGGGTGTAGTGACGGCCCTCGGCTCCGACCTCGAACGACCCGGGCAGGAGTGCCGTCGCCCGCAGCCGCGCTGCATTCAGCGTGGCGGAGGCCCAATCGTATTTTGCCGAGGCGTCGAAGGCCCATCGGCCGGCAAGAGCCCGCATGGCGACCGCGACACGCTCTGAGTAGATGGCGAGTCGATCGGTTCGAATGTCCCTCTGATATGCGAGAGAGCCGGAGAGAGGGCCGACGCGACCGCCCGCGCGCGCCCCCAGCAACCAGCCCCTGTCGGCGGGCGGAAGGTCCTCCGTTTCCGCGAGGACGGTTCCGGTTCGGGGCTCGTTGAGCCCGAGCACGAGGCTCGAGCCTCCATACGCCTCGAACCAGAGCGGGCCCGGTCCGCGATAGAGAACGCTGCCCCCGTCGAAATTGTAGTACCCCAACTCATCGCCTCGGCCGATCCGTCCGGCCTGCACCCTGAACTTTCCGCGATCGTAGTCCGCGTAGGCCGTGATGACGTCGAGGCGACGACGCGTCCCGGGCCAGAATTCATCGCTTCCGTACCGGCCCCGGAGGTGGACACGTGCGGACAGTCCCGGCGGACCTCCCCACCCGCTCATCCGCAGATCCTGCGTGAGGACGGAGACTCCCCGCGAGGGACCGGACCGGTACCAGCGGCAAAACTCACCCGGAATGCAGGACACGAGCGGGCCTCCGGGGAGTCGACGACGGATGCCATCTCCGGGCACCTCGCTCTCCGGCACACTGTCCCGCACAAGCGGCCTCATCTCGAGGAACGTGCCGCGTCCCACGAACTCCCCGCGATACCCCTGGGCCGACGCGAACGTCGGATTGACCGCGAGGACGAGGGCCACTCCCGTCATGAATCGGCTCCTCGGGAGGATCGTCTCCGCCCTCACCAACCCCCCGGCTCCGTCGGGATCAGATGACACGAGGCGCAATCACCCTCGGGCTCGTGCTCCTTCTGATCCGCGTGACACGCGAGACAAACCTGAGGGGCGGAGGTGGTGGCCTGCCCTCCGCGTGACACGAATCCGAGCCAGTCCGCCGATTCGTGACATCCGGCACCGCCGCACCCGAGGTCGGCGTGGACCTCGAGGCCGTGCGCGCCCGGCTCCGGCACGCCGGTGTGACACGTGGTACAGGTCGCAGTCGCTTCATGGTGCTCCGCGTGGCACCCCGCGCAGGAAGAAGCTTCACGGCTGGCGACCGGAGCCGTCCCCGGCACGTGACAATCGCCGCACGACAGGTCCGCGTGATCCCCATGAGTGAACGGCAGCGACCTGGTGCGCTCGACTCCGGCGATCATGGCCACGACGTCTCGCCTCGTTTCCCCCTGCGGGTCCAGCTCGGCTGGCTCATGGCAGGTGGCGCACGTCTGCGACGCCTCGGGAGCATGGTGGCAGGACGCACATTGGGCCGGCGTGCGAACCGTCACCTCCCCGTGCCGACGCTCACTCGAGTGACAGGCCGTGCAGTCGACGTCGGCGTGATCGAGGTGCTTGAAGACCGTCGTATCCGCGGCGGAACCGCCCTGTTCGGCGGCGAACCACAGTACGTCGGGTTCTGCGGCGGAAGGTCCGCTCGACATGGAGACGCTACGAGCCCGGGGCTCCCCGCCCCCCTCGAGGATATCGGCGTGGCAGTCGATGCACGTCGACCCGGTCACTTCCCACGTATGGGCCACGTGACACGAGAGACAGTCACCGAGCGCGGTCTCGCTGAGCCCGAGATGAAGCGGGCTCGACGCGGCCGCGTCGTCATGGCACCCCGCGGCAGCACACGTCACGAGGGCCGCTCGAGGCGTTTCCTGCTCATGCGGGTCGTGACAGGTGCCGCAGGATGCACCGTGAGGCTCGGACTTCGCATCGAACCGCGCGAGGAGCTCGTCCATTTGGTGGCAGGAAACGCACTGCGGATACTCCGGCGTGAGGGCGGATCGCGCCGACGGCTGCGACGCGGTTTCTGCCACGGGCCGGGTGAACTCATGACAACTGACACAGTGAAGACTTGTGACCTCGGTCATGCGCCCGAGCACGATCCGGGTTTCCTCTTCGGAGTGACAGCCGGCCTGACCGCAGGTCTGGTTGGCGGGCACGAAGCGGTGAACCTCCTGACCGTGACAGGTCACGCACATGACCTCCGCCAGCGCACTCGAGTCCGACTCCATGTGCGTCCTGTGACCGGCAGTCGCGAGTACTCGCTGCCAGGTGCTGTCCCGTCCCGTCGAATGACACTCGGAACAGGTCGTGGTCGGGACCGGTGCGTGTTCGGCGATCTCATCCGAGCGTTCGAGGATCCACAGGTGCAACTGGCGTGCGCTCGCGAAGATCGACTGCTGGTGACAGTCGTGGCAGTTCAGCTCGGCGTGTTCGCTGTCCGCGAAGCGCTGGAACGCCGGTCCCATGATGTGGCACGCGGTGCAGAAGTCGTTGTCGTTCTGCATGTAATTCCAGCTCGCCCGCCCGAACCCCGCGAAGACGAGCACGACCGCGAGCGTGGATACGGCCAGTCCGACCTTGATCACTAGCGCGCGGCCGACGAGCCACTTCCAGATCTCGAGTCGGCGTTTCCAGAGACCCCACAGGATCGCGATCCCGACCACCACGCCGAGAATCCCGCCCGCCATCTGGATCCATTGAGGCACCTGAAATAACCAGCGGAAAACCGCCGTCAGGCCCCCGGGGAGCGGTGGCGGTCCGGTCGGGATGCCCGGCGGCGACTCCTGCGCGACCTGTACACCGAACCCGTAGAGCACCCGGCTTACGCCCCTACTCCCGGACGCGGGCGAACCGCCCACTGTTACTGGTCGGAAGATACCCGGATCTCGGAAAGCCGCTGCTGGATATCCGCGGGCGAGATCGACGGCGAGATCCCGTACTGGTCTTCCACGGCCTGCATGCTACCGAGGAGGAGCGCCTCGGTGAGAAACGGATTGTGGATCGCGGAACTCCCGATTTCGCCGAGTCTCTGGTTAAAGAGCGCTCCCTCTGCCACGGTCAGAATGTTGTCGTCCGGGTCGAACTCCGAAGACGGCACCCCCGTCAACTGCGCCTTCAGTTGCTCGACGCGATTCTCGATTCGGGCCGTCGCGACGATGTAGAGCGTGCGGGCCACCGCCTCGGAGTGGCAGTCCGCACAAGACGCGAAGGTTCGCTCCGCGAAGTCGCAACTCTCATCGGGCGTCGGGATCCCCTGAGGATCCAGGCACGGGATCGCCTTGAAGAGGTGGCCGGTGGCGTTGAACACGAAATCGTTCGTCACCGGATCAGTGATTTCGTAGGCGTTGACGTGGCACGTGGCGCACAACCGCGGGTTCTCCTCGGAGCCGTGCGTCCCGACCAGGATGGTGGTGTCGAAGTTCGGAGGAATCCACCCGGCGTCCTCGCCAAGAAGAAGCGGCCCCTGAGGCGAGTGCGGGCCCCTCGAGGAGGCCAGATCCGGGACGGCCCGCTTCTGGTGACACTTCATGCAGAGATTCTGATCGACGTTGCGCACATCGATCGGCATCCTGAGCTGAGCCGGGTTGGTCGATCCATGCGGGTCATGGCAGACCGAGCACGTGATCGGCTGGGTGACCGACGCGTCCTGCTCCGTGTACGTGCTGTTCACGCCAAGAGTTACCAGAGCTTGGCGACCCTCGTGACAGGACTGACAACTCTCCCGGTTCCGCGCGAACTCGCTGCCGGCGAACCCATGTCGGGAAGCCGACCACTCCTCGAGAAACGGGTTGTGTGACCCGCTATGGCACTCTCCGCAACCGGTGTCGACGTCCGCGCCGACGGCGATCGAGGCCAACGGCTGAGATGCGCCGGGGTTCGCGACATGCGTTTGACCCGGTCCGTGACAACTCTCGCACTGGACATCTTCGTAGCGTGAATCGGCCGTGGCTGTCCACCCGCCCGGACCTGAAGTCGAGTTGCCGCGCTCGCTCACCGCGTGGCAGCTTTCGCAGAATTCCTGCGAGCCACCGCTGTTCTCCAGCGTCGCGAACGCGTGCGCGTGCTCGGTGTCTTCCCAGCCGCGCTGTTTTCCGGAATGGCAGCTTCCGCAAACCGTCAATCCGGTCACCTGAGCCTGCTGGGTCCCGTATCCCAGGAAACCGGCGGCAACGGCCGGCGGATCGTCGAAGAGCGGTCGCTCGACGAAGACGGTTTTCGTATCGGTACAGGCTGCCAGGGTGAGCATGGTGAGGGACAGAAGTACCTGCCAGCGGACCGAGGAAAACCGCATGCTCACTCCTCCTGCTCGCGA
>JBGMQU010000180.1:0-6215 GCA_048060725.1 Gemmatimonadota bacterium
CTCTCGAGCGGGCTCCCGACCATCCCCGTGCGCGAGCTCGAGATCCAGAAGCGCGAGGATGATCTCGTCGCGGCGACGTTCGGCAGGAGCTTCTATGTGATCGACGACTACACTCCGCTTCGGGAACTGGCCTCCCGTTCGGACGAGATCCTCGCGATGGACGGATACATCTTCCCCATCAAACCGGGCGACATGTACCTCCGCTGGAGCCCCGGCGGCGCCGAGGACTATGCGGCCGACAACCCCCCGTTCGGAGTGACGTTCACCTACTACGTCCGGGATCCGCTCCGGACACGTCGCGCGACGCCACAGTCCGAGGGGGGCCGGGCGGCGCGGGCCGGCGAGGACACGCCATACCCGAGCTGGGACGAGCTGGAGGCAGAGGATCGCGAGGAGGCGCCCCGAGTGTTTCTCACGATCCGCGATTCCGACGGCAACGTCGTGAACACGGTGAGCGGCTCCACGTCGCAGGGCCTGCGACGCGCGACATGGGACTATCGCTATCCCGGATACAATCCGGTGAGTGCGGGTGACGGCGGCGGGGGGGGGAGGTTCGGTGGAGGCGGGTTCGGCGGCGGACGGGGCCCCATGGCCCTCCCGGGCCGATACACGGTCTCGCTGTCCAGGCGAGTCGATGGGGTCGTCACGGAACTCGCGCCGGCCACCGCGTTCGAGATCGCTCCGATGGGACAACCGGCGATCCAGCCGCAGGACCGGGCGGCCGTGCTGGCGTTCCAGCGCGAGACCGGTGAGCTGCTGAGGGTAGTGACGGGGACGCAGCGCGCGGCGAGCGCCGCGATGCAGCAAATTCAGGCGATGAAGCGTGCGGTCGGGCAGTGGCCCGAGGCGACGGAACAGATACGCGAGGACGTGCGCGCCCTGGAGCTGAGGCTCACCGATCTTCAAGCGACCCTGAACGGAGGCAGGACGCGCCGGGCTCGATCGGAACCGGAGATGCCGGGGATCGTCGGCCGCGTGAACCAGGTCGTTCGGGGGCACTGGAACGGGGTGTACGGACCCACGAACACGCACCGTGAGCAATACAGGATCGCCTATGACCAGTTCACCACCCTGTACCCCGCCATGCAGCAGCTCATCGAAATCGACCTGCCCGCGATCGAGGCGCAACTCGAGGCCGTCGGCGCCCCGTGGACGACGGGCCGCGCGCTGCCGGACTGGCCGCCACGCTAGCGCGGTGAAGTAGCCATGTCTGCCTCCGAAACGCGATACGCACTCGACTGCGGGTCGCGGCGGCCTCCAGGGGTCGCCGCCGCGAGCCCCCTGGCCGTTGCCCTGTTCATCGCCGGGTGCGCGGGGCCGACCACGACTCCGCCCGGCGCGTCCTTCACCGCTCGAGACAGTGCCGGCGTTCAGATCGCCGAGAACTCCGGCGAGCCGCCCATCACGCTCACGGTGGACGGGCCGCCCCGTCTCGACATCGGGGTCGCCGAGGGCGATCCGATGCTCCAGTTGTCGCGAGTCGTGGGGGCCGTGTTCACGGGAGCCGGCGAACTCGTCATCGCCAATGCCGGGACCTCCGAGCTCCGGTTCTTCGATGCCTCCGGCTCCTTCGTCCGCACGATCGGCCGGCAGGGCGAAGGTCCCGGCGAGTTCACGGCCCTCGGCTCGATCTTCGTGCGCGGCGATTCGCTCGTGGCATACGATCGGCGAACTCTCCGGTTCACAATCTTCGACCGTGAGGGCGAGCTCGTTGGCACCACCCCCCCCGGGGACACGTTCGTGGGCCTCCTGGGCGACGGGACGCTCATTTCGTACGGTGTGACGACGCGTGGCATGCCCGATCCAGGCTCGGTGACGCGCTCCAGCGGTATCCTGCTGCGCCACCCACCGGACGGGAGCCAACCCGACACGATCGTCCGCTTCGCCATGAACGATCGATACGTCCACACCGAGATTCCCGGGTTTTCGGAGCGCATGTTCGGCCGTACCACCGAACTCGTCTTCGGGGACGACGGCGTCCTGATCGCCGACAACGACCGGTACGAGCTACGCGAGGTACGGGTGAACGGATCCGTTGCCCGTCTGACCCGGTGGGACCGACCGAACCGCCCGGTGACGAGCGTGGAGGTCGATGCGTATCTGGAACGCGCCGCGGCCCGCTACGGAGACGACCCCCGGGCGGAGATGTTCGGTCAGACCCTGCGCGACCAGCCTCCTCCCGCGATGATGCCGGCGTTCGGCCGATCCGGATTGATCCGCACGGCGCGTCCAGCGGTATTCCGAAGCGCCGCCGGGAACCTGTGGGTGCTCGAGTACGTCGCGTTCCCCGACGACCCGGAAACGTGGCAGGTATTCGATCAGGAAGGACGACTGCGCGGAGCCGTCGTGCTTCCGCACGGCGTCGAGATCACCTCCGTGGGGGCCGGCGGCCTCGTCGCCGTGCGCCGCGACGACCTCGACGTGGAGCACGTGCTCGTCTTCGACTTCGCAGCCCCCTGGCCCGCGAAGCGTTGACCCGCACCTTGCCGATCACGCCACATGGGCACTACGGTCATCTCGTGGGGCATGCGGTATCGATCGGGAGGCTGCACGGACCGCCTCCGCGCCGTGATCACCCGAAGGGGAGCGACCGGTGAACGACGCACAGCAGCCACGCACTGCGGGCGGAGGTTGGGCTCGCTGGCTCCTCATCGCCATGGTGGGCGTCCTCGCCCTCTACGTCGTCTGGCTCGTCCTGTTCTATCGGTACCATTTCGTGGATGGCGTGAACCTGCTGATCCACGAAGCCGGCCACGTGATCTTCATCCCCTTCGGCATCACCATGGGGGTGCTCGGCGGCACCATCCTGCAGCTCGCGTTCCCCATCTTCTTCGTGGCGTACTTCGCTCGCCGACGGCAGACCCTCGAGGCGGGGTTCTGCACGATCTGGGCGGCCGAAAGCCTGATGTACACGGCCGCGTACATGGCCGACGCCAACATGAAGGAACTCACGCTCCTCGGCGGTCACATCCATGACTGGAACTATTTGTTCGAGAGAGCCGGGCTCCTCGGCGCCGCCGAAGAAATCGCGAGCACCCTCCACTTCCTCGCCAGCCTCGCCGCCGTGCTGGCCGTATACGTGGTCTTTCAGGCGGTGCTGAAACGTTCCTCTTGATTTCCGGGAGGCAGTCTACTTGTTTACCGGGAGGACGCTTCTCCCGGTAAACAGTGGAAACGCGGAGGCACCCGGCATGGCCAGACCCAAGCCCGACATGATCAAGGGCACTCTAGACATGCTCATCCTGAAGGTCGTGTCGCTCGAGCCGATCCACGGCTGGGGCATCTCGGAGCGCATTCAGGGCATGTCGGAACACAGGCTCAGGGTAAACCAGGGATCCCTGTATGCGTCTCTGCAGAGGCTGACGCGAGAAGGGTGGATCCGTTCGAGCTGGCTCACGACCGAGAACAACCGGCGGGCGCGCTACTACTCGCTCACGAAGGCCGGGGAGAGGCAGCTCGGCGTCGAGACCGAACGGTGGGGCCGGCTCGCCGGCGCCGTCCAGCTCATCCTCGCGACAGGCTGAGTCGATGCGGCGGATTCGTGACCTGGGGTTCAGACTTCGTGCCCTCCTGACCCCCGGCCGGATGGAGAGGGAGTTGGAGGAAGAGCTCTCGTTCCACCTGGAAATGGAAACCGAGAAGCTGGTTCGTGCCGGTCTGGGGCCCGACGAGGCGAGGCGCCGGGCCCGTAAGAACTTCGGGACGCCCGCCCGACAGAAGGACCGCGCTCGCTGGGAGTGGGGTGTCTCGTTCCTCCGTGACCTGGCGGCCGATGCCCGGCTGGTGAGCAGGCAGTTGCGTCGCGATCCGGCGTTCGCGCTGGGGGCGATCATGACGCTGGGCCTCGGCATCGGCGCCAACACGGCGATCTTCAGCGTGGCGGATCAGGCGCTCCTCCAGGAGCCCCCCGTCTCGTCGCCGGATCGGCTGGTCTCGGTGTACACGAGTTGCCGGCGCGGTTTCCCCCGGTGCTCGACGTCGTGGCCCGACTACATCGACTACCGGGACCGCTCGACCACGATCGCCGATCTCGCCGCATACAGTTCGATCCCCCTCAACGTGGGGAGCGCGGGGGGCGGCCGCCTCGCCACGGGCGTCCTCGTCACCGGAAACTACTTCGGGGTTCTGGGCGTCGGCATGCATGACGGCCGACCGATCCAGCCCTCCGACAACGACCGTTCCGGCGCGACACAGGTCGCGGTGCTGGGATACGATTTCTGGGCGGACGCATTCGGCGGCGACCCCGACCTGATCGGGCAGACCGTTCGGCTAAACGGTGCTCCCTTCGAAGTCGTGGGGATCGCGCCCCGCGGATTTCACGGTCTCGCGCTGGCCAGGGACACCGACGTCTTCGTGCCTCTGTTCGCGGGCCCGGCTCTCGGAGCTGGCGTGGGAGCCGCCGCAGACCCCGCAGTCGTCGACGAACGCAGGGCAAGATGGATGCAGGCCCTCGTCGGCCGGCTCGAGCCGAACGCCTCGCCGGAACGCGCGGCGTCTGAGATGGCGGTCCTGGCGACGGCGCTCGGCGACCAGTTCCCTGCCGAACGCGCGTCCATGGACGGGTTCCGTCTGATCACGGTCGACCCGGTCGAAGGCTACATCCTCCCGCTCGGCAGCGAGGAGTCGCTGCGGGGGTTCGTGTTCCTGTTGCTCGGGGTGGTGGCACTGACGCTTCTGCTCGCAGCGGCGAATCTGGCCAACCTGCTCCTGGCACGCGGCACATCGCGTGGCCGCGAGATCGGGGTTCGGATGGCGATCGGCGCCGGGCGCTCGAGGGTGATTCGTCAGCTGCTCACCGAGAATGTGATTCTCGCCCTGATCGGGGGTGCGGTCGGCCTTGGCGTCGCGTCCGTCGTGCTGCGAGGGCTCGGCGCGTTTCGGCTTCCGGGCGGCGTGGAGATCGGCGATCTCGGCGTGGGGCTCGACCAGACAGTGCTCGGCTTCACCTTCGTCCTCTCGCTCGTGACGGCGATCGTGTTCGGTCTGGTGCCTGCGCTCAAGACGTCCCGCGACGACTTGATCGGCGTGGTGAAGGGGGGGGCGGTCACAGGCCGGGGACAGTCCGCGCTCCGCAAGACGCTGGTCGCCGTGCAGATCGGACTCTGTCTCGTCCTGCTCGTCGGCTCGGGCCTCTTCCTGAGAACGCTTCAGAACAGTCTGGAGGAGGACCTCGGATTCGAGCCGGCGGGGGCGATCGCCGCCCGATTCAATCTCTCACTGCTCGGATACTCCGAGGAGCAGGGACAGGCGTTCGCAAAGGATCTGCTCGCCGAGGTCCGCGCGCTTCCCGGAGTGGAGGCGGCCAGCCTGTCGACCCTCGTGCCGTTTCAGCCCGGCGGCTTCCGCGGGACGTTCGTAGAGATCGACGGGTACGAACCGCAGCCGGACGAAGAGATCCGGGTGGACTGGGTGCTCGCCGACGTCGGGATCTTCCAGGCGCTGGGAACGCGGGTGCTCGAGGGGCGCTCGATTTCCGAGGCCGACGTCGAGGGTGGACCGCGCGTTGCCGTCATCAACCGCTACATGGCAGAACGGTACTGGCAGGGCCGCAGTGCGGTCGGATCTTCGATCCGGCTCAACGAGGAGACGAGCGCCGAGGTCGTCGGGGTCGTGGAGGACCCCACCTGGAGGGCGATCGGCGAGGCGGCGACGCCGTTCGTGTTCCTCCCGCAAGCACAGAGCCCCGAGCTGTCCGAGGGCTTTTTCACACTCGTCGCACGCACGTCGGGGGACGCCGCCGCGCTCGTGCCGGCGGTCCGGGAGCGCTTCCGAGCGCTGGAGCCGGAGCTCTCGCTCACGACCCTCCGCACGATGGACGACCAGGTGGGAGCGACCCTCATGCCTCAGCGCATGGGAACGACGCTTCTCTCGATGCTCGGGGCGCTGGCGCTCCTGCTCGCCGCGGTCGGCGTGTACGGCGTGGTCAGCTATTCGGTACGACGGCAGGCGCGTGATATCGGGATTCGGATCGCGGTCGGAGCGTCGCAGAGTCGGATTCTGGTCGACGTGGTAAGTGACATGGTCCTCCCGGTGGGCGCGGGCCTGGGACTCGGGGCGGTCGGCGCCTGGCTGCTCGCCGACACCGCGGGGGCCTTCCTGTACGGGGTGTCCCCGACCGACCCGGTGACGTTTGCGACCATCACGGTGCTCCTGCTCGGCGTCGCGACCGTTGCCACGCTCGTTCCGGCCCGAGCGGCGACGCGCGTCGATCCGGT
>JBGMQU010000181.1:0-5999 GCA_048060725.1 Gemmatimonadota bacterium
GGCACGGCCATGCTCGCCCAGTCGCCGTCGGTCGCCACGTGCACCCAGGTGCGGATGTGGTCCATGGCCGCCGAAGCCGCCGAAGCCGCCGAGGAGGCGCCGCGCGCCTGGATGATGGCCGCTCCACGCTTCTGAACGGTGGGGATGAACTCGTCCCGAACCCACGCCTCCTCCACGAGATCGGTGGCGGGCGAGTCGGATACCAGGCAGTGGCTGATGTCTGGATACTGCGTGGCGGAATGATTCCCCCAGATGGACATGCGCCGGATGGCCGTCGAGTGCACACCGGTCTGCTCGGCCAGCTGGCTGATCGCACGGTTGTGGTCGAGTCGCGTCATGGCCGTAAACTGCCGCCGGTCGAGGGCCGGGGCGTTGGAGGCCGCGATCAGGCAGTTCGTGTTCGCCGGGTTCCCGACGACGAGCACCCGCACGTCCTTCGACGCCTGGTCGCTCAGCGCGCGTCCCTGGGGCCCGAAGATCCGGCCGTTGTCGGCCAGCAGATCGCCGCGTTCCATGCCCGCGCCTCGGGGCTTCGCTCCGACCAGCATGGCGTAGTCGACACCGTCGAACCCCTCGCTCGCGTCGGTCGTCGTGACGACGCCGTGCAGCAGCGGGAAGGCGCAGTCGTTCAGCTCCATCGCGACGCCGCCCAGCGCGTCGAGCGCCGGCGGAATCTCGATCAACTGGAGGATGACGGGGCGGTCCGGTCCGAGCATGTCGCCCGCCGCGATCCTGAACGCGAGCGCGTATCCGATATTTCCTGCGGCCCCCGTAATGGCGACCCTGGCTGGTGTGGTCATGGTGTCCTGTATCCGACTCGACTGGGTGGGTGACTCATTCCGTCGCGAGCAGCGGAAACTCTCGTGGTCGAGGGCGGGTGTCCAGTGGGGTGCGCCGGGCGCCCCGGTGTGGAATCTTCCCCCGTGGCGCTGTCCCAGTGGCTCGTTCCGGCGTTCGGATCGGGCCGTCCGAATCACCATCCCAGGAGGCTCCGTGTTTTCTTCGACCATGATCCGGCGGACGATCGCCGTCTCGCTTCTCGCCATCGGCCCGCTTGTCGGCGCGCACACCCGACTCGGTGCGCAGGAGCCGCTACCGACCATCCAGGAAAAGACGGCCTCGATGCGGGCGATCGACGGCTTCATGCCGCTCTACTGGGAGAACTCGACGGGCAAGTTGTGGATGGAGATCGGCCGCTGGGACACGGACGTGCTGCACATGACCGGACTCGCATCGGGGCTCGGATCGAACGACATCGGACTCGACCGCGGGGCGCTCTCGGGCTCGCGCGTGGTGAGGTTCAATCGCGTCGGGCCGAAGGTCCTGATGGTCCAGCCCAACCTGCGGTTCCGTGCGAGCAGCCCCGACCCGCGCGAAGTCCGCGCCGTCACGGACGCGTTCGCGCCTTCGACGCTCTGGGGGTTCACGGTCGCCGCCGAAACGGGCGATCGGGTGCTGGTCGACGCCACTTCGTTTTTCGTGCGTGACATCTCGAATTGGGGGTCACGCCTCAGGCCGGGCACGTTCCAGCTGGACTCCGAACGAAGCGCGGTCCACCTGCCGATGACCATGGGCTTCCCCGACAACACCGAGGTCGAGGTGTCGCTCACGTTCGCGCTCCAGCCGGGCGCCACCGGACGCACCTTCCAGGGCCCCTTCCCTGCGAGGCCGGGGCAGGGCGGGTTCTTCGAGGGCGTCCGCAATGTGGCCGCGAGCTCCGAGGCCGCGACACTGCGGTTGCACCACTCGTTCGTGCAGCTTCCCGAGCTGGGCGAGTTCACGGCCCGGGCGTTCGATCCCCGGGCCGGTTTCGGCTCGATGACGTACGCCGACTACTCGGTTCCGCTCGGCGAGGACATGGCCCAGCGATCGATCCGCCGACACCGGCTCGAGAAGCGGGACCCGTCGGCCGCGATGGGCGACCCGGTGGAGCCGATCATCTACTATCTCGACCCCGGCGCGCCGGAGCCGATCCGTTCCGCTCTTCTCGAGGGAGCGCGCTGGTGGAACCAGGCGTTCGAGGCGGCGGGCTACAGGGACGCCTTCCAGGTCGAGATGCTTCCCGATGGCGTCAGTTCCCACGACGTGCGCTACAACGTGATCAACTGGGTACACCGTTCGACCCGCGGTTGGAGCACGGGTGGGTCCGTCACCGATCCGCGCACCGGCGAGATCCTCAAAGGCGTCGTGACGCTCGGATCGCTACGCTGGCGGCAGGATTACCTGATCGCCGAGGGTCTTCTGTCTCCCTATGCCAATGGGGATGAGGACGTCCCGGAACTCGAGGCGTGGGCCCTCGCCCGCATCCGTCAACTCGCCGCGCACGAGGTCGGCCACACGATCGGGCTCGGTCACAACTACTACGACAGCGAGCTCGGCCGCATCTCCGTGATGGACTATCCGCACCCGCTCGTCACGCTCACGGCGGACGGATCGCTCGACGTCTCCGAGGTCTACGATGTGGACATCGGAGAATGGGACAGGGTCGCGATCGACTACGGGTACCGGGACTTCCCTGCCGGCACGGACGAGGAGGCCGCGCTGCAGAAGATCCTCGATGACGCATGGGATCAGGACGTCATCTACCTCACGAATCAGGACATTTCTGCGCACCCGCGGGCTGACCAGTGGTCCAACGGGGCGGACGCGGCCGCCGAGTTGAACCGTATGATGGACGTCCGCCGCAACGCGCTCGACCGGTTCGGCGCCAACGCAATCCGGAACGGCCGGCCGCTGGCCACGATGGAGGAGGTGCTGGTTCCCCTGTACATGCACCACCGGTATCAGGTGGAAGCGGCCGCCTCGATGCTCGGCGGCGTCGACTACATCTACGCGATGCGCGGAGACGGTCGGACGCCGCAGACGCCCGTTTCGGCCCGGGCCCAGCGCGAAGCCCTGCATGCCCTGCTCGGGACCATCGATCCCTCGCAGCTGGAGGTGCCCGCCTCGGTCCTCGCGATGGTGCCGCCGCGGCCTCCGGGCTTCGGGCGGTCACGAGAGACGTTCCCACGCTACACGGGCTCCACGTTTGACGCCCTAACGCCCGCGGTCGTGGCGGCGGATCACACGGTATCACAGATGCTTCAGCCGTCACGGGCCGCCCGAATCGTCCAGCAGAACATGCTGAACCCGGAATTGCCGGGTCTCGAGGACGTCCTGGCGGCGCTTATCTCCGTGTCGGCGCCGGACGCGTCGGACACCCGGTATCAGGCGGAGATTCGGCGCGCGGTAGCCCGCGTGGTCGCGGACCGGATCATGGCGCTCGGCGCCGGGGCGGCGATGCCCCAGGTACGCGCGATCGCGACGTCGCAGTTGATCGCGCTGCGCCACTCGATGTCCGCTGAAGAGAGGCCGGACGGTCCGCAAAAGGCGTTCGAGATGACGCTCTCCCTCGATATCGGGCGGTATCTCGATCGGCCCGCCCCCTCGTACGAGGCGCCGAACGCACCGGGGTCGCCCCCGGGCGCTCCGATCGGCCAACCCGCCATGGACTGGCTGGGCGGCGGCTCCGGGTCCAGCTGGACTGCGGCCGGCCCGGCGGGCTGGAGCCCCTGGCTCACCGAATCGGAGCCCGCCTGCTCCGTCGACCGTTAGAAGAAGTACGCGCTGGTCGGTCTGCCCCCTCTGACTCGAGGGTGGCGGGCCGCTCTCAGCCGGCCGCCGCGCGCTCCGCCTCCCTCGCCGTCTTCTGGCCCTCCTCGACGTTCACGAAGGCGAGCAGGGCCCCGCCGACCACGAAGAACGCGATCACGGAGAGGATCGCATTTCGACTCGAGCCCGTGAGGGCGATCGTCAGCGCGAATACGCCCGGCCCCATGATCCCGGCAAATTTCTCGAACACGGCGAACAGCCCGAAGAACTCGCCGGATTCGTGGCGCGGGATCATGCTCCCGAACAGCGAGCGGCTGAGCGCCTGCGTGCCGCCCTGCACCATCGCCACCATGGTGGCGAGGATGAAGAAGTCCAGCGCGGTCTGGATGAAGTACCCGTAGACCGAGATGACCGCGTACACGACGAGTCCGAGGAAGATCGCCCGTTTCGCCCCGATCTTCCCCGCGAGCCCACCGAACAGAAACGCGAACGGGATCCCGACGAACTGCACGAGGACGACGGCGCCGATCAGCGCGCCCCGATCGATCCCGATCTCGCCGCCGAAGATGACGGCCATGCGGATGATCGTCCCGATTCCGTCGTTGTAGATCAGGAACGCGAGGAGCATCACGAACGCGTTCCGATACTTCTTGAGCTCTTTGACCGTATGCCGCAGACGCCGCAGGGCGGCGCGCGCCGTGCCGAGCGTTCGTTCCTCTTCGCTCATGCCGCGAACCGGCGGCTCCGGCACTCTCCGGAACAGCGGGATCGCGAAGACCACCCACCACACCGCGACCGTCACGAAGGCGATCCTCGCCGGCAACGACGCCTGGGCGGGCGAGAGACCCTCCCCGGCCGGGAGACCCAGCAAACCCGGGTTGGCCAGCATCACAGCGGATGCGGCGAGGAGGAGACCGCCGCCCACATACCCCAGTGCGTACCCGGCCGTCGACACCCGGTCCATCTGGTCGACCGGGGCCACATGCGGAAGCAGAGAGTCGTAGAAGACGAAGCTTCCGTTTGCCCCGATGTTGGCGAGCACGAAGAGGATGAGCGCGAACAGCCAGTTCCCTTCCCGGATGAAGAACATCATGCCCACCGCCGTCGCACCGATGACCAGGAAGGCGGCGAGCATCTTCTTCTTCACGGGCCTCTGGTCGGCCACGGCCCCGAGGAACGGTGCGAGGACGGCGATCACGGCGAGGCCAATCGTCGTGGCCAGGCTGTAGCGGAACGTCGCGACTTCCGGCGCCAGGCCCGACGCGGCAAAGGAGGGGAAGAAGACGGGATAGATCGCCGTGACGATGATCACGACCATGGCCGAATTGGCCCAGTCGTACATGGCCCAGGCCCGCTGGGCCCTGGTCCGAAGCCCTATCCGGGAGAGCAACCCCGTCGAATCCGTGTCGGCGTCCACCTCCCTACGGTAGTCGGCCCGAACGCCGGACGGCAATCGACGAATCGAGGAGGCCCGCCAGCGGACGCTTCCCCAGCGTCGTCTTGCGGGCCGGGCGACTCGCCGAGATGATCATGCGCGTTTCGCCCACTTGAAAGAGAGTCGCGATGATACGCATGGCACTGCTTCAACAAGGATCCTGGTGGTGCCCAATGTGTGGAGGCCAGATGGGAATGTGGGGATGGGGCATGGGCGTGTTCTGGTTGGTAATCCTGGTTCTACTCGGCGTATTCGGCTGGCGATTGATGAGCCGGGGAGGCGGCACGTCCTCGACATCTGCCGAGGAGACCCTGCGTCAAAGGTATGCGAGGGGTGAGATCGACGAGGAAACCTTCCGGAGGATGATGGATGAGCTCAGGTCCGGGTGACCCGGGAAGGTGAAGGTCGAGCTCTTCGTGAACTTCTGAACATGAAGAGTCGAAGGCCCATCCAACGGGCCGGGCCGGTTTTCGGATCGATCCGTTTTTCGGGTACGCACCAGCAAGGCCGACGTGACGCCGTGATCTGTCGGTGTCGGCTCCCGAAACCACTGACGAGACTTCCCAATCGACCGCTGTCGTACGCATTAACCTTCGCCTCACCCTCGCTTCACATCGTGAGTGGCATCATGTGTTTCTAGTTTCCCTCTCCAGAAAACAGAGAGGTGTGTGACAAGGGATGCGGGCGCCAGAAGGCGTAGAACCGGAAGAGCGTTCGCCAGATCGAGAAGGGGGATTATCATGCCGGCTAAAGGCACGACGAGCGCACCGACCGAGCACGGCCATCGGCTCCAGGAATTGGAATGGAACACGATTGAGCATCCCGGAGCCTACCTGGTCGTCGGAACGGGCAGTTTGGCGAGGGTACCGGCGGATGCGTTGGCCGCGGGGCACAGCCCGCTCATCAGCGTTTGTTCGATCGGAGAGACGAGAGTGGCCAAGCTGTCTGACAACCCGTCCACGCCGATCTCCAC
>JBGMQU010000182.1:0-5961 GCA_048060725.1 Gemmatimonadota bacterium
CACGCGCAGGTGGTGTCAGGGGCTTCCGGAGGCGTCACGTCCGGCGGTGCGCTGTTTCACAACCCCGTCTTCGGTCTCGGGCCTCAGACCATCTGGAAAGGAGGCTTCGGCTTCGAGCTCGAAGGCGAGCTGACTCGTGGAAGAGGTCAGCTGACGCGTGGAGGAGGCCAGCTGGACCAGGAGCGGATGGCACTCCACGCCGAGTTTACATACGGCGTCACGGCGGACGTCAGCCTGACCCTCGCCGTTCCGGTTCTCGTACGGCGTACAGAGTCGGGGATCGCCCCCGGAGGGGGACAGATCGAACGCGACGCGACCGGAGTCGGAGATGCCGTCCTTCGGGCAAAGTGGAGGATCTTTCACAAATTCAACGGCCCGACCCAGTATCACGCGGCGTTGATCGGGGGGGTAAAGCTTCCGGTCGCGAGCAGCGGGTCCTCGCCGTCTCTCGGCTCGGGCTCGACCGACTACATCGGCGGAGCCACGATCTCGCGCGACGGGTTGCGCTACTACCTGTGGACCTCCGCCCTCGTGAAGGTGAATGGAGAGGCGTTCTCGCGGCGGCGGGGCAACGAATTTCGATACGACGCCGCCATCGGTGTCCGTCCGTGGATACCGAAGTATACGGGAGTGGACCCGTTGCTCTTGCTCGAGTTCAACGGGGTGACGGTGGCGCAGAACGTGTTGGACGACACGCGGCAGGCGGAGACCGGAGGCACGATTCTCGCCCTCTCCCCAGGCTTCTGGCTTACCCGCCGCAACATCGCGCTGAAGGGCGGGGTGAAGATTCCCTTCTTCCAGGATCTGGGCGCCGATGAACCCGAGTTCCGCTACACGATCGTGTTCGCCTTCGAGATACATGTCTGAGCCCGGGAGGATGCTGAGAAACCCCGGCAGGGTCAGCCCCTTGGGAACCAGCGGCGGCAGCCCGTAGTTTCATGGTTACAATGACCCAACTGGCAGCCATCCTGCTTATCGTGCTCCAGGGCGCGAGCTTCATGACTCCGGCGTTGTGTTCCCACGCCGCTGACCCGGACATCGCCGCATGCGAGCATGACGTTGCGCTCGGGTCGGTCGCCGGTCTGGACGCCCCGGACGCCTGCGATGACTGCGGCATGCCGAATTGCCAGAGCATGCTCACCTGCACGTCCCCGGGAACCGCCGTGACTGCGGATCCGAGTTCGTCCGCCGTCACGAGCATTGAGCATGCGGCGGAGGCGACGTCGATCGTATCCGCCCTGAGCCGTCACCCGGCACCTTTGCTTCCTCCGCCACGAGCCTGACCCCTCCCCACATCCACGACATTCCGGTCGCCCGAGACGTCCTCGGGCGCGCGACCTGTCGTCCTGTACGAAACATCCCTTGTGAGAGGCGAGCATGCATCGCATCGCGACAGTTGTACGCGTCGCGGCGGTGGTGGCCACGCTGGCTCCGGCAGTTGCCGCAGCCCAGGCCCCACCACCGCTCGACCGACCCGATCTCCGCCGCTACGTGGCAGAGGTCCTGACACGCAATGCAGCCCGTGGGGCCGCGTTCCTGGAACTCGAAGCGGCCACCGAGCGCATCGCACCCGCCGGCGCCTTGCCCGACCCGGTCGTCGAGTTCGGGATGCGGTCGGTCCCGATCCTGTCGTTCGACTTCGCCCGGGAGGCGATGACGCAGTTGCCGATCGGGGTCCGGCAGAACTTCCCGGGCCTCGGAAAGCAGGCGGCTCGCACCGAGGCGGCGAGGCAGGATTCCGTGCTCGCCGCCGCCGGGACAGGCCGCATCGACGCGACCCTCGTGACCCTGGCGGCAGGCGCGTTTTTCCGTCTCGCCTATACGCGGAGCGCCGTGGAACTCTGGCAGGCCCGCATCGATCTGGCCGACCAGGCCGTGATCACGGCGCGGGCCCGCTACGAGACCGGGGCGGCGCCTCAGTCGGACCTCCTGCGGGCAGAGCTCCGAAGAGCGGACCTCATCGAACGGGCGTTCGAACTCGCCTCCGCGGTGGAGGAGACCCGGGCCGACCTTGACGCACTCCGTGGGGGCTCCGGCGATCCCGTTCCGTCCGCGGACCTCACCGATCCGTCGAGTGCGGCCGTGGTTGGTGTGACCCGCGACACGCTCGGCGACTCCGGGCAGCTGGAGGTCGAGCTCGAGGTTGGTAACCCTGACCTGCGCGTCGCGCGGGCCAGGGTAGAGCGGGCGCGCAGCGAGGCGCGGGTGTTCGCCATTGCCGGTCGACCCGATTTCTTCGTCGCGCTCCAGAACGGGATCCGATTCGGAGGTCGCGAGCCGTTCCTGAGCGCGACAGCCGGGCTGTCCGTCCCGCTATGGGCTGGTCGCAAGCAGGCTCCCGCGGCGCGCGCGGCCGACCGGGCGCTCGAGGCTGAACAGGAGCGTTACGAGGATCTGGCGGCCCGGCTCAGGGGAGAACTCCTCGCCCGGACCGCGCGACTTCGGGCGCTCGGCTCGCAGGTGCGGGCGCTCGGTCGTGAGGTGCTGCCGCTGGCCTCCGCAGCGAGCGAGTCGACGCTTTCGGCCTACGCCACGGGGGCGACCGAGCTGAGCGCCGTACTCGACGCACAGGATGATTTCCTTCAGGCGCGGCTCCGTCTGGCCCGCCTCGTGATGGACTATGCCGCCGAGCGCGCTGCCCTGTCAGCCCTGCTCGGAGAGGAGTGGTACCGATGAGAATATCCGGACGAAGCGTATGGATTTGGGCCGCTCTCACCACGGCGTGCGGAGCTCCCGCGGAGAGCGGGCAGGCAGCCTCCAGCGAGGACGGGGGCATGCAGATGGACGGCGGCTCCGCAGGGGCCTCGATCCGGATCACGTCCCGGCAGGCGTCGCTGGCGGGCGTCACGTTCGCCGTGGCCCGCGAGGCCCCGCTGACCCGAACGGTGCGCGCCGTCGCCACCGTGGTGCCCGACGAGCGGCGTCTGGGGGTCGTGAACGCCCGCGTGGACGGGTGGGTCGAGCGGCTTTACGTCGAGGAGACCGGTCGCTGGATCGCCGCCGGCGAGGCGCTGCTGGAGCTGTACGCTCCCGATCTGGTCACGGCGCAGGAGGAACTCCTTCTCGCCATGCGTCTGAGGGGAACGGCCGCCGGCGACTCGCTCGTCGCCGCCGCGCGCCGGCGGCTGGCCTATTGGGAGATCTCGGATGAACAGATCGCCCGGCTCGAAGAGACCGGCGTCGTGCGCCGCACGCTCACGCTACGGTCTCCGTTTCCGGGGCATGTCCTGGAGAAGCACGTGATCGAGGGCCAGCGGATCCGCGCGGGCGAGGACCTGTTTCGTGTCGCCGATCTCTCGAACATCTGGATCGAGCCGGCCATCTTCGAGCGCGATCTTCCCTTGATCCACGTGGGTCAGCGCGCCGAGGTCACCTTCGAGGCGCTTCCCGGCGAACGCTTCGAGGGGCGCCTGACCTTCATCCACCCGGTGCTGAGCGAGCGCACGCGCACCGTCCGCGTCCGGCTCGAGCTGCCGAACCCCGGGGTTCGAATCAAGCCCATGATGTACGGGACCGTCCGGATCGAGGCCTCGGCCCCACCCGCGGTCGTCGTCCCGCTAACCGCCGTGCTTCCGACCGGAGATCGCGATCTCGCCTTTGTTGTGCGGGGCGACCGCGTCGTTCCGCAGGAGGTCACGGTCGGTGACCGCGGCGACACCGAGGTGACGGTGCTCGAGGGGATCGCGGTGGGCGACACGGTCGTCGCGTCCGCGACCTTCCTCTTCGATTCGGAGTCGAGCCTGGCCGCGGCCATGCAGGGGATCATGCTCAACATGGGCATGGGCCTCGACATGGGCGGGATGGACATGGGCGGGATGGACATGCCCGACACGGTCTCCGCCTCCGGGCGAGGGGGTGCGCGATGATCGGAGGGCTCATCGAATGGGTCGTCCGCTGGCGTAACCTTACCCTCGTCGCGGCGCTCGCCCTGCTCCTGGCCGGGATCCCGCTCCTGCGCACGATGCCGATCGACGCCATTCCCGATCTCTCCGACATCCAGGTGATCGTGCTGACGGAGTACCCGGGCCAGGCGCCGCAGGTGGTCGAAGACCAGATCACCTATCCGCTCGTGACCTCGCTGCTCGCGGTGCCCAAGGCCCGCGTGGTGCGGGGGCAGTCCATGTTCGGGCTCTCGTTCATCTACGTGCTGTTCGAGGACGGTACCGATCTGTACTGGGCCCGGAGCCGGGTGCTCGAGTACCTGAACTCGGCCTCCGCCTCGCTGCCTGACGATGTGCGGCCGGAGCTGGGGCCCGACGCGACGGGGGTCGGGTGGGTGTTCCAGTACGCCGTCGAAGGAGACGGATACTCGCTCGATGAGCTCCGCTCGATCCAGGACTGGTACCTCCGATTCGAGCTCCAGCAGGTTCCGGGCGTGGCGGAGGTGGCGAGCGTCGGGGGGTTTGTGAAGCAGTACCAGGTCCTCCTCGATCCGGCCGCGTTGCTGGGATACGGTGTGACGGTCGACCAGGTGATCCGCGTCATCCGCGAGTCGAACGCCGATGTTGGCGGACGGACCGTGGAGGTGGCCGGCGGGGACTACATGGTGCGCGGACTCGGGTATCTGACGGGTGTCGCGGACATCGCGAGTCTGGCGTTGGGGGCGGGTCCGGGCGGTGTGCCGGTGCAGGTGCGAGACGTCGCGACGGTCACGATCGGACCGGACCTGAGACTCGGCATCGTCGAGCGAAACGGGGAAGGGGAGGCCGTCGGAGGCGTCATCGTGATGCGCTATGGGGAGAACGCGCTCGCGGTAATCGATGGCGTCAAACGCAAGCTGGCCGAGCTCGAGAGCGGCTTGCCCCCGGGAGTGCGGATCGTGACCACGTACGACCGGTCAGACCTGATCCACCGCGCGACGCGCACGCTGACACGCACGCTGATCGAGGAGTCGTTGATCGTCGCGCTCGTCTGCCTCGTCTTCCTGATGCACGTCCGGAGCGCGCTCGTGGCGATCGCCATCCTTCCGCTCGGGATCATCCTCGCGCTCGCGGCGACGCGCGCGATCGGCGTGAACGCCAACATCATGTCGCTCGGCGGGATCGCCATCGCGATCGGAGTGATGATCGATGCGGCGATCGTGATGATCGAGAACCTGCACAAACACATCGAGCACGATCCCGAGCGCCCGCGTTGGGAACACGTCGTGAACTCCACTCGCGAGGTCGGCCCCACGCTCTTCATCACGCTGCTCATCATCACTCTCTCCTTCATCCCCGTGTTTACGCTCGAGGCGCAGGAGGGACGGCTGTTCCGTCCGCTGGCGCTGACGAAGACCTTCGCGATGGCCGCGGCGGCCTTTCTCTCCGTGACCGTGGTTCCGGTGCTGATGGGGATCTTCATCAAGGGGCGAATCCGGCCCGAGAGCGAGAATCCGATCAACCGCTGGGCGATTCGACTGTACCGGCCCGTGCTCCGCTGGGCGCTGGGCCACCGCGCGATCGTACTGATCGTTTCGGTCATCGCCCTGGGGACCGCGGCCTGGCCCCTGTCTCGTCTCGGAAGCGAATTCATGCCCCCCCTCGACGAGGGGTCGATCATGTACATGCCGAACACGGTGCCGGGCGTGTCGATCGCCGAGCAGCGGCGGTTGCTACAGAAGCAGGACTCGATCCTGATGACGTTTCCGGAGGTGGAGTCCGTGTGGGGAAAGGCAGGGCGGGCGGTCACGGCCACGGACCCGGCGCCCATCTCGATGGTGGAGACCATCGTCAACCTCAAGGACCCCGACGAGTGGCCCGAGCGCCTGACCCAGGACGAGCTCATCGCGAAGATGGACCCCTCGCTCCGGTTTACCGGCGCCGTGAACAGCTGGACCATGCCGATCAAGAACCGGACGGACATGCTCTCCACCGGGATCCGCACCACCCTCGGGATCAAGATCTTCGGCCCGGATCTGGCCACGATCGAGCGCATCGGGGCCGAGCTCGAGGAGCGGCTCAGCACGCTCGACGGCACCGC
>JBGMQU010000183.1:0-5948 GCA_048060725.1 Gemmatimonadota bacterium
AATCCCGTCCAGGATGTTGAAGCGGGGAACGTCAAGCACCGCGTTGATGTCGAGGATGCTCCCCTCCAGGCCGGCCCAGTGAAGAACGTTCTTCGGCCACCCGTAGATGGCACCCGGGACGATCCCGAAGAGGTTCTTCATCGACAGGGTCACGCCCGCCCAATGATGCGTCTTCAACTTCGGCATCGATACGAACAGCCCGGCGTCGAGTACGGTTTCCGGCAGGTAGAGGTGCCCCAGTTCCGTGAAGCTCGTCTTCAGCTCGACCCGGCGAACCGCGTCGTGGTTCAGATCGACGAACCGGGCGCCGGTGTCTCTCAGCTGCGCTCCCAGACCCGAGGCCTCGATCAGGTACTCGTTGTCGCGTCGATGCCCCGGACCCTCGGCAATCACCACTTCCAGGGCACCCTCGAGTCGGAACGCCTCCACCGTCGCCGCGATGAGGTTCGGGTGCGTATTGATGGCGCCCCGCGGATCGAACTCTACGAGATTCGGCTTCAGAACCACCCGAAGCCCGCGGACTCGCAGATCGAACATGCCGAGGCCCGCGCGCACCACGTCGACGAGTCTCGCCTCGTCGTAATCCGGCGCCGCGAGGATCGCGACGGACGACCGTACCGGTTTTCGGATCGCCGCGGCCGTCCAGCGATCGGGTGTGCCGCAGGCCACCGTGGCGGCCGCCGCTCCGCCCGCCATCAGGCGGAGGAACTCCCGTCGATCAGCCACCGGACAGCCCCAGCACATCGTCGTTCTCGGCCAGGGCGAGCGCCGCCCAGGCGAGCGCTCGGATTTCGCCCGTCTCCCCGGTTGCCAGCCTGTCGGATAGCCAGGCGCGGGGCTGCGCAGCGTCTCGTCGGTGGGCCGCGAGCGCGAGCGACCCGAGCGACAGGGCGAGCATCGACTGGTTGTCGGCGAGCATCCCCGGGAGCACGTCCAGAGCTTCGCTCACCGACGGGAGGTCTCCCCGATCCGCGAGTGCGAGCAACGCGACCGCGGTCGTATCCGGGTAGGGCCAGAGGTCCTCTTCAAAGACCCGCTTGTTCCCATAGTTCCACCCGCCCCCCACGCAGGCGCGGTCGGCGAGCAACAGATCGGCGTCGGCCAGACGCGCCTCGAGACGCCCCGGCGACCCCATCACACCGCGCAGTCGCTTTAGCGCGACCATGGCGTAGGACGTGGGCTCGACCCAGCTGAACGTCCCGCTCGCCCATGGCCAGCCCACGAGATCCGTGTCGAGATCGACCGTCTTGCGGGCGGGGAAGAGCTTGAAGAGCAAGCGCACCCACCACGTCGCCCCGCGCCCTTCTTCGTCTATGAGCCAGCGGGCTCCCGCCTCGATGACACCGGGATCTCCCTCGTAAGAGAGCGCGAGAACGGCGAGGCTCGTGCTCCAGCTGGCCTCCCTGAAGCCGGGGGCCAACGGCCAGGCTCCAGAGGCGAGTTGTGACGACTCGAGCCAGCCGAGCGCTGCGGCCGCCGCCTCCGCCACGTCCGTTTCGGAAGCCCGCAAGAGCGCGAGTGCGGCGAGCGCAGTCGATTCCGTCCGGCTTTCCGCGCCCGGATAGGCGCCGAAGCCTCCGTCGTCCGACTGAAGCCTGAGCAGATGGCTAACCGCTACGTTCGGCATCTTCCGGAACTCCCCCCACTGGAAGGCTATTATTCAGCGCGCCGGCCTCCCCGACGACACGTACCGATGGTGGACGTCGATCGAATGCCCTGCAAGGTTCTTGCAAGTGTGCGTACACGCGAGTCTTCGGACCGCCAGGGTTCTTCAGTAGCCTCCCAGACACAGGGGTGACGGGTGACGGTACGGTGGTGGTCGAGGGTGACAGCGTTCATCACGCTGGCGGCCGCATGGAAGCTTCTCGCTCCAACGGTAGCCGACCCCGATCTGTGGGGACATATCCTCTTCGGCCGACGCACCGTATCGCTCGGTCTCGAGCGGGTGGATCCCTTTTCCTACCTGTCCGGCGGGCAGCCCTGGATCAACCATGAAGTGCTGTCCGAGGTCGCGTTCGGCGTCCTGTACGATGCCGGAGGTGTCCTCGCGCTCACCTCAATGAAAATGCTGGTGGCGCTTCTCACCGTGGGGCTGATTTATCATCACCTCGTGAAAAGAGGGTCCGATCCGCTGCGCGCCGGAATCCTGCTGGTAGCGGCGATCGTCCTGATGATCCCGGGATTCGCTACAGTCCGGCCTCAAATATTCTCCTTCTTCTTCTTCTGCCTCACGCTCCTCGTTCTCTTCAAGGTGGATGACGGTCAGGAGCGCTGGCTTTTCGCCCTCCCGGTCATTCTGGCGATTTGGATCAACTTCCACGGCGGCGTTCTCGCCGGTGCCGGAATAATGGGCGTGTGGGGGATGGCGCGCGTCTGGGAGGCCTGGTGTGCGACAGATCGGCGGACCGCGCTGATCGACCTCTGGAAGCCGGCGGCCGCGGGGGTCGCCTCGGCGCTGGCGCTCCTCGCGAATCCGTACGGCTGGGAGCTTCCCCGTTTCCTGCTTCTCACGGCCACGGTTCCCCGACCCGACATCATCGAATGGCAGCCGCTGCACATCACGTCCGCGGCTGGCGTGATCTATCTGTCGATCACGGCGTTCGCGGCACTGACGCTCGTGAAGAGCCCGCTGCCTCGCCGGGTAACGCACATCGCGCTTCTGGCCGCCGTGGTGTTGCTGCCTCTCTCAGCGGTGCGGCACGTCCAGCTCTTCGCGATCGCGCTTCCCATCCTCCTCGCGGATCACTTCGCCGCCGTGTGGCGCCGGAGTGAAGCGCCCGCGGGCGCGGGCAGCCGGGACAGGGTGGTCGTCGGCGGCACCACGTTGGTCCTCGGGATCACCCTCATCGGCCTCGGCGCGCGAGACCTCACCTGCATTCGGATCGACCCCGAGCGCGCGATCCCGTTCCCCGTTCGTGCCGTTGACCTCCTCCAGCGCAGCGGCGCCCGGGGAAACATGGCGACGTACTTCGATTGGGGTGAGTATGCGATCTGGCACCTCTTCCCCGACGTGCGGGTCTCCATGGACGGAAGACGCGAGACGGTGTATTCGGACGGCGTGTACCAGGAGTATTTGCGGTTCCAACACGGTCTCGAAGGCTGGCGCGGGGTCCTGGACCGTCCGGAGACTGACTTCGTGCTGTTCTCGAAGCTCTGGCCGACGGTGCAGCTGGTCGACCTCGATCCGGAGTGGGAGAAGGTGTACGAAGACGACATCTCCGCCCTGTTCGTTCGGGCTGGCGAGCCGATTGCCGCCGTCCTGCGCGCCCTCGCCCCCGCCGACCTCCCGGTCGGTGGCCGCGGTATGTGTGTTCCCTGACCGCGTGTTACCCGGGTGTGGCGTCTCGCCAGAATCGACGCGGTTCCCATGCCCCCAACCTCACTCCCCGGTCGACGCCGTCGTGGTGGCGGACCCGCTACACCGTCCACAAAATCCACCCCGAAGCGTTAACGGAACTTCAGGCTATCCTCGTAACTGGTATTCGCTTACAATACATCTGTCGTACAAAACCCACACTCGGTGCTCGAACCCGACAGATGTTGGGGTAAGGGCCGGGACGAGGAGTGGGTCTCCCTATGCGGAGCGGCACCTTCCCGGGGCTGTAAGGCCCTGCGGCACAAGGGGTAGCTGCCTCAGCGGGGAACCGGAGGGGATGGGGGCGGCGCCTTCAGGCGGCTGGCACGGATCCTTCACTCCCACAGCGCAACGAACGGTTCCAGGACGACGTTCGGAGCCGGAACTGTGGGAGGCAGGGTCGTCACACGGGCGATCAAGGTCATTGTGCCCGAACAGCGGAGGGGTGGAAAATGAAGCGGTTCCTCAATCAGCTTTGGCAGGACGAATCCGGTCAGGACGCCACTGAGTACGTTCTCTTGGTCGTCCTCATCGCGCTAGCGATCACGGCCGGGATGACGGTGCTCGCTACCGGTATCAACGGCGCGTTCAGCAACGCCGCCACGACACTGAACAGCAAGTCCGGCGGTTCCTGAGCCTCGACTATCAGTAAGAAGAGGGGTCGAGGCGCGGGCGACCGGGCCTTGACCCCTTTTATCTGATTCGAACCCGGACAGCTTGTCGGGGTAGAACCAGATCTTTCTGGGTACGGCACCCAAACTCGCCATAACGCCTGCAGCCGTACCGACCGGGTGGAATCGGGGGGACGAGACGTACCGATGTGGACCATTCTTACGGGAGTAGCGCTCAGCGCCGTGGCCTTCGGGGCCGTCTGGTTTGACGTGCGCGAACGCAGACTTCCAAACGCGCTTACGGTGGGTGCCTTCGTGGCCGCCCTCGTGCTCCGAGCACCTCTTGGGCTCGACGCCCTCGGCGGTGGCCTGGTCGGCGCGTTGCTGGCCTTCGGGCTGGCCCTCCCGTTTTTTCTGGTCGGTGGGCTTGGCGGCGGCGACGTGAAGCTGCTCGCCGCGTTCGGCGCCTTTCTCGGTCCGCGAGACCTTTGGTTCGCGCTTTTCGTTATGGCCATGGTAGGCGGTATCATGGCGATCCTGGTGATCGTAAAGAACCGGGCGTTTGGCCAGACGGCGGTGAACCTGCGGGTCATCTTCTCGACCATGGGCAGGAGCATGTTCAGCGGGTGGAGAAGAGGCGAGGATTCGAAGTCTGCGGTGACCCTCGACACGCCCGGTGTGCTGACGGTTCCATATGGAGTAGCGATTGCCGCTGGAGCCCTGACCTCCTGGTTCGTGTACGGTGCGAATCCGGAATGGTCCCTGACGGCGACGCTTGCTGGATGGCTCGGATGAACGGATGGGTCCCATGAAACAACGCTCGCGATTGACCAGTCACAATGCACTTTGCGCTTTTCGGCGCCGCCTGCGGGATCACCGCGGCCAAGCGCTCGTGGAGTTCGTGCTCGCCCTCCCGATTCTACTCGTGGTCGTTTTTGGGATCATCGAGTTCGCCTCGGCGTGGCGCACGTACCAGGTCGTCACCAACGTCGCCCGCGAGGGCGCTCGGCTGGCCGTGATCCCGACATCGACCGATCAGGCGGTGAGGGATCGCGTCGACTCCCTGCTCGTACAGTCCGGGCTCAACCTGGCCCTGCGGACGACGACGCTCACCTGCGCTGGCGCTGCCGGTCTTTGCGGCCCGCTCAGCGGGGGTAAGCCCGACGAAGTTCGTGTCGACTATCAACATACGTTTGTGGTACTCGGTCCGGTTCTTGACCTGATGTGCCAGAATTGCGGGAACGGATATGGAACGGTCACGCTCAGTTCGGTCACCAGCATGAGGAACGAATAGCAGGCGTGAGTTGATGGCTTAGCCGCCGGGTGGCCCTCGGGTCCCCAGAGAAACTGGCGAAGATCGAGAGGCGGATGATGCGAAATCGTGTGGGTGTGATTCTTTTCCTGGCTCTGGTATCCGGAGGGCTGGCCGCCTATCTGGCGTTCCGCTTCCTGCGGCAGCCGACGACGGCGACCATCGAGACGGCGGAGGTGCCGACCGTCAGCGTGATGATCGCGGCGACGGATCTGCCGGTCGGACACCTCCTCCAGCAAGAGGACATGCGCGTTCTCGAGTGGCCGGCCGAGGCCGTACCAGACGGGTTCGCGCGCGATCCCTCAGAGGTGGTTGGCCGCGGCCTCATCGCTTCGGTGCGTATGAACGAGCCCCTCCTCTTCAGCAAGATCGCCGGAGCAGACAGCGGCTACGGGCTCGAGCTGGCCGTGTCCCCCGGCATGAGGGCGGCCGCCGTTCGCGTGAACGACGTGATCGGGATCGCCGGGTGGATGCACGAAGGCCAACGGGTCGACGTCCTGGTGACCCTCGACCAGAACGCTCAGATCCAGGACCCGATCACGCAGATCGTGCTCCAGGATGTCGAGGTCCTTCGGATCGGCCAGATCGTCGAGGTCGACGACAAGAACGAGAGTCAGAACGTCACCGTCGTCACCCTGCATGTGGACCCCGAGGAGAGTGAGCGTCTGAC
>JBGMQU010000184.1:0-5932 GCA_048060725.1 Gemmatimonadota bacterium
CGAACTCCGTACGCTGGAACACGCCGCAGTTCTGATCGACCGGTTGGCGACCCACGGTACTTCTTCAACAGCCTTCTAAAGGATGTCGCGAATGATTTTCTCGTGGTGTCGGTGGTGGATGTCGAGGAACCTCATCCACTGAGCCGGGGTGAAGTGGCCGAGGAGCGGGTGCTCGAGCGTGCATTCGGACCGATGAATCTCACGCAGGCGGGGTTCGAGGCCGGCAAGGACGTCGAGGAGGGCCTCGCATCGACCGGCGATGTCGGCAGCCTCGGTCGGGCCGGGCTCCGTCATCGCCGGCGCCTTCGCCCTACCACGCGGAATCCATCCACTGACCAGCACCGCGCCGCCGGTCGGCGAGGGCGACCCGCCGGGCGGTGACCCCGCGGGATCGTCGAGCGCCTGGTCGATCCACCCGAGGATCCTGTCCTCGACGAGCCAGAGGTGCTTTACGTGCTGACCGACGCTCCACCCGGACACCGTTGCGTCGGCGACCGCCAGCCGATCCGGGTCGTCCGCCAGCTTTCCGATTCGTTCCATCCCCGAGACGAGGTCTGCGCGCGAGCGGCCGGTCCGCGCTTCGGACCCCACGAACGGCCTCAAAATCTCCACCCGAACTTGATGAGACCCAGTTCGTACGCCAGCCGCGAGTCGCCTTCGTGAGGGTCATCGGGCGCCGGCAGCAGCGTCAGTCCGATCGGTTCGAACGCGAGGTACATCGGCCCGTCTCCCAACGGAATCCTGAGCCCGAGTGCGAGCCTGGAGACGACGCCGCTGCGCTCGTCTCCGCCGTTCGAGGTCAGGTGCCCGACCTGCACGAGTGGAACGATCTCGACAGGGTTTTTTCCGAGGCCGGAAGCCGACAGCGCCCACGGTGTCTCCACGCCCACGACGAGCCGGAAGCTCTCACTCTGAACGTCTGCGAAGAACTCCGCGAACCCGACCGTGGCGCCGGCTGTCACGCCGAACCCCGGGCCGCCGCCCACCCGGGCGGGCCGGATGGTGAACCGGGCGTCGGCACCGATGACCGGTCGGTCCGGGTGACCTTCGGTGTCGGAAATCAGGAAGGCCAGGCGGCTCTCGAAGGCGAAGCGCGCGACAGACCCGGTTCCGTCGGTCTGGGCAGCCAGCCCGACCGTCGACAGCAGGGCAAGCCACGCCGACAGGACGAGGACTCCACCGGCCGATCTCCGAGAGATCATCATATCTGGAGGGCGATCATCAGGTTCGGGATGAACCCGAACACGCTGCCTTCCGCCGGATCGGTTCCGAGCGCGAAATTCCCGAACACGAGGCCCATCAACGAGGCGTCGAGCAGGAACCGGTTGCTAAAGGCCCAGATGACCCCCGGCCCCCCGTTCCATGCGAATCGGGGCTCTACCTCATCTCCCGACCCCGGGGTGGAGTCGCCGAGAAGCTCGCCCACGCCGGACGTCCAGTACACCAGCCAGCTGCTCGATGCCCGGAAGCCGAAAAGGATGGATCCGCTCGCGTGGATCAGGTCGACTCGCCCGACCTCGTCGTGTTCGGTCAGGCATCCTTCGATCCCGATGCGAAAGCCCAGTTGAATCCGTTCGTTTCCCCCGATCCCGTCGAACCGGTGGCCAAACCGGGCTCCGTTCCACCGACACGACTGGAGGCGAGACTTGCTGCCGAACATCGCCGATCCAAGGACGGCGCCCACCTCGAACGTGCCCCCGCGCAGCTGTCGGCTCAGGTCGGCGTCGCTCTGGGCGACAACCGGGGAGAGGCCGGCCGCCGAAACCACCAGCGCCGCGCGTACGGCGAGCCCGGCCCTACGCATGAAAAACCGGTCCAGCCAGGCCGCCTACGGCTCCCACTCGATCTTGATCCTGTCGAGGACGTCCTGCTCGGTCCCGAGCTCTTCGTCCCCCGCCGGCAGTCCGTTAAGGCGGAACATGTAGGCGATCGCGTCGGCATAGTCCGTCAACGGAAGGCCGCCGGGACTGTCTTCCGGCATCGTGGACCAGATCGAGTCGAAGAGTCCCCACACACTGGCTCCCATCCAGTCCTGCATGAACGGACCCTGGTAATCTTCCTCGAAGTGGCACTCGGCGCAGATGTCCCACATGAGTTCCTGGCCGCGGTCGGCCTGCTCTTCGGTGTACACGCCCTCGAGGGTCGAGCGCATGCCGCCATCGATACCATCGACCTCATCGGTGCTATCGGTGCCGTCCTGTGCGACGAGTCGGGGTGCGGAAAGACCGACTCCGACCACCATCGCGATCGCGAGCCCGAGTCGGGTTGTGAGGTGCCGGGTCATGTATGCTCCTGGGACAGAAGGACGGATCAACCTGGATAGGACTCGCGAGCCGAAGCAAGTACCCGATTCGCCGGACAACGGATCCGCGCGGCGGGTCACCACGCCTCCGCTCACCGCGCCGAGACCCCGTTGCGGAGAACTCCGACGCCCTCGACTTCCACTTCGATCACGTCGCCCGGGATGACCGGGGAGGTCGAGCCTGGCGTGCCCGTATAGATGACATCGCCTGGCTCGAGGGTGACGTACCGGCTTGCATGGGCGACGATTTCCTCGACCGGAAAGATCAGATCGCGGGACCGCTCCGACTGGACGACGACGCCGTTGTGGCGCGTTTGAATCAGGAGATCGCCATGGTCCAGACCGGTCACGATGGCCGGGCCCAGCGGGCCGAACGTGTCGGAGCCCTTCGCCCGAAGCCACTGGAGGTCGTTTCGTTGCCAATTGCGTTCGCTCACGTCGTTTCCCGCGGTAACGCCCAGGATGCAGTCGCTCGCCTCGTCCGCGTCGACCCGTCTCGTCCGCCGTCCGATGACGACGACCAGTTCCCCCTCGTAATGGACGTCGCGCGCATCGGGAGGCAGGACGATGTCCTCCTCCGGCCCGATGATCGACGTGGGCATCTTCGCGAACAGCCCTGGCTCGGCCGGGGCATCCCTGCCGTGGAGGTGGCTCGCGAAGTTTCTTCCGACCGCAAGGACCTTCCCCGGAACACACGGAGCCAGTAGCCGAACGTCGTCCAGACCGTACACGCGGCCCGAGCGGCCCTCATCGGCGAAAGGCGTCCCGATCAGCTCGTGGATCTCTGTGCCGAGCTGCTCGCCGTAGCCGACTTCGTCGCCGGCCGCGAACCGAACGTAGCGTGTCAATTCGAGGGATTGCCGGTCTGTGTGGGAAGCTCTCCCGCCTTGAGACCCACGAGCTCCACCTCGAACAGGAGCGGCGAGTAGGGCGGGACTCCAGGGCTGCCCCGTCTGCCTGCGCGTCCGTACGCCATCTCGTACGGTATCGCGAGACGACGTCGCTCACCCACACGCATGCTCGAAACCCCCTGCGTCCAGCCGTCGATAAGCGGATCGACTCCGAGGATCATCCCGAGCGGTTCCGGCGGGTCGTGGTCGTAGCTGGCGTCGAGGAGGACGCCGTTCGGCAGCCACACGCGATAGTGGACCTGCAGGGAATCGCCGGGGCTCGAGCGCGGGCCCTGACCCTCGGCCAGCACCTGTAGGTACAGACCGGTCTTCTGACGGATCATGTCGTCGAGATTGACCTCGAGGTCGACCGCCCAGGGGACGTCCCGCAGGTCCACCACTACTTCGGTCGGGTCCGGTGCGGGTTGGGTCGCGGATGGCTCGGTGCTCTCCGAGGGTTCCGGCTCGGCGTCCCCGGCGTCCCCGGTGCATCCGGCCAGCCCGAATGCCGACATCAATGTGAGACCCCGCAATGTGAGACCCCGCAGCGCGCGGTGTCCGATCATGTCATTCGCTCCTCTCCGCCAGCCGGAAAAGGTGTTGCGGCCGGTCGTCAAAACCAGAATGGTTCGTCCGCGGCCGGTCCGGCCTGCGTGTAGACGAGGTCGGCGAACTCCGGGTGTCGGGCCAGCCAGCCGATCATGAACGGGCAGGACGGATCGACCTTGAGCCCCTCCGCCCGGGCGGCATCCATGGCGTACCGGGCGAGACGGCCCGCGACGCCCGTCCCCCTGAGCGCCTCCGGAATCGACGTCGTTACAAGCGCCAGGACCGCGGATCCTCTGGTGTATGTGAGAGACGCCGTGGCATCTCCCACCGCGACCTCGAACCGACGTTCCTCGACATTGTCCACGACAGGTGGCTCGATGTCGTTCATGCCGCCCAAGGTAGTCGGCCGTGAGGGCACGCGCTGCCCGGACGGGGCTGTTTCGGCACGCGCGAATCGCACACCTTCTGGTGCATGAATACTCGACCGAAGTCCGCCGTGATGTTCGCCACCTCGACGCTCGCCCTCGCCATCGTCCTGACCGGGTGCGCGGAACCCGAGCCGGCCGCCGGCGACGGCGCGGTCGGTGCCGGCGAGACCAGCGCCGCGCGTGAACTGCTGGCACGTTCGATTCGCTTTCACGATCCGGAAGGGCTCTGGGCGACCCGGACGGTGAGGTTGGCCTGGAATGGGACGGGGGCGGACGGGGAAGAGCGGGTGGCGCTCGACCTGACGCTGCAGCCGGACGGACGGACGTTCTCGATGTCGGGAAGATACCGCGGTCGGACGATCGACTACTCGATCGCCGAGGACCGACTCACGGTCACGGTGGACGGCTCCGCCGAGATGCCCGACGAGACACGGGAAGCGATGCGCCTGCTCCGCGAAGAGGGGATGTTCTGGCGCGGCTACTTCGGGTTCCTGGTCGGCCTGCCGATGAAGCTCAATGACCCCGGGACCCACATCGATCCGGAACCGGCCGATACCGAGTTCATGGGCCGCGCGGTGCAATCGATTCGCGTCACGTACGATCCCGATGTGGGCGGTGAGATCTGGTACTTCTACTTTGATCCGGAAACGACCGAGCTCGTCGGAAGCCGCTTCTACTACGACGAATCGGCCAACGATGGCGAGTATCTCATCTTCGAGGGACTCGCGGAAGCGGACGGGCTCCGTCTTCCGATGCGGCGCAGTTGGTACGTCAACGCGGACAGCACGTTTCTCGGAGCCGACGAAGTGTCGGGTCTCACCGTAGCGGCAGGGTAGGGAACATCGTTGTGGTCAACGGGGTTACTTAATCAGGACCCGGGTTCGCCGCGGTAGTGACTGACACACGAACCCACTTTACCGCAGTTCCCCCTCAGGGAGGGCGGCCCGGGTCTCCCACCCTTTCCGCTGATCTTCCACGGGTTCCGCGTCATGCCGCCGTGAGCACGGCCCCCTTGAGATACGACGTCTCCGGGATCGTCAGCAGCGCCGGGTGGTCCCGGCCGGCTCCGAGCCATCCTACCACCACGATGCGGCGACCGGAATCGCCCGCCGCGTCGCGGAGCATCTCCGCGAACGCTCGAGACGAGACGTGGAAGCTGCACGAGAAGGTCAGCAAGTGGCCGCCCGGCGCCAGCGCACGCATCGCGCGGAGGTTCAGCTCCTTATATCCGGCGAGCGCGCGTCCGAGCGACTTCTTGTTCTTGGCGAAGGCCGGCGGATCGATGACGATCGTGTCGAACGCCCCTCTTTCGAGCGACCGCAGCACGTCGAAGGCGTTGTCTTCCCGCGTCTCGATGTTGGTCAACCGATTCAGACGAGCGTTTTCATCGACTCGCGCGAGGGCGCGTTCCGACTGATCGACCGCCAGCACGTGGTCGCAGCCGCCCGCCAGATGGAGGGCGAACCCTCCTTCATAGCAGAAGAGGTCGAGCCCGCGTCCGCGTGCGACCTGGCCGGCGAGCCACTGATTTTCCCGTTGATCGAGGAAGCTCCCCGTCTTCTGGCCGGCGTGGATATCCACGAGGAATTTCACGCCGCCGGCCTCCACTTCCACGGTTTCCGGGACCTCCCCGTACACGACCTCTGTCCGGCGCTCCAGCGCTTCGCGCTTTCGAATCGGTACGTCGTTTCGCAGGATAATGCCCGATGGCTCGACGGCGGATTCGAGGGCGGCGATCACCTCGGTCCGCCGCGTCTCGAGTC
>JBGMQU010000185.1:0-5812 GCA_048060725.1 Gemmatimonadota bacterium
CGCTCGCCCGCGAGGTCGCCGAGAAGTGGGTCGCGCGCCAGAGCGCCGCGCTGCCCGACGCGCTCGCGAGCGACGGGCGCTCCCCCGAGCGCGACAAGGCGCGACGACGTCTGCATGGATATCTGACCCGGCGGGGCTTTCGGGGAGATGCGCTCGGCGAGGCGACGAGGCGGGCCGTCGAGGTGGCTAGCCTACGGCCTCGCGATGCCGTCTCCTCCTGATCCACATGAGAGATGCGACGAGGAGCACCGCGACCAGGATCGCCGTCAGCCGGGGCGATTGACGCCAGAGTGCCCAGAGCGCCATGCCGGAGGACGTGAAGACGATCGCGCCGGGTAGGATCCCCAGGGCGGTCGTCCACAGGAAGCGCCACCGTGGGACGGCGCACAGCCCCGCGCCCCAGTTGAGCGCGGTGAAGGCGACCACGGGAATGAAGCGGAGCGCCAGGAGTCCCCCCCACCCCGCCTTCTCCGCCACCTCGTCGATCTTGGCGACGGCAGCCTCGCTCACCATCCGGCGGGCGAGAGGCCGTCCCCACCCCAGCGCGATCTCGTAGCTGATCCACGCCCCGAGCATCGCCCCCGACCATGTGATGAGGGTGCCGGCGGCAGGCCCGAAGATCATCCCGTTGACCAGGGCCGGTGCCTCTGCCGGAATGGGCAGAATCGACACCGTGGCCATGACGAGCGGCGCCACCACGTACGCCCACACACCGATCGCGGCTAGCCACGTCTCGAGGTTCGCGAAGATCCCTTCCACCACTGCCTCCCCTTGCCGCCCCCGGCGGCCGAAGATTCCACTCCACCCGACGTCCCTACGGAAGATATCGGCTCGAAGGGTTCCAGCGCTCACGGTCACGTGAACCCTCACGACCCCCGATCGCGTAGATTACCAGGGTACAGGAGGAAGGCCGATGACCAGGAAGAAGAAGATCAAGTTCAGGGTGCCCGAAGGACCGTGCGACCCGAAACCGCCGAAGCGGCCGCCGCCGCCGACACCGACCAGCCCGTGGGACAAGCTCGGCGGCCCGGATCCCCTGAAGTGGCTGAAGCTGGGAAAGAAGAAGTAGGCCCCTGCGTCAGCCGGCGCCGGTGGTGACCGCTTCCTCCGCGGGCGCACGAGGCGCCCCGCGCGCACCGGGGCGCACGTTGTACGTGTAGCCGATCCAGATCAGGACGATCCCGATCAGCTCCATCACGTACAACACCTCCGTGTGCCCGAATCTGGTGGCCATCCCGCCGATCCCGGGCAGGAGGGCGCCCAGGGCGATCAAGGAGTTGCCGACGAAGCGGTGGCGAGCACTCGGATCCTTCCGGAAACGCCACGCGGACACGATCGCGCCGCCGATGAGGAAGATCGCCGCGTACGTGTTGATGAAGGGGCTGAAGAGCCTGGCCTGACGCCACTCCATCACACGGCCCGTGAGCCGGTACGGCTCCACCACCGAGTAGTCGATCGGAGACAGGATCACGACCGCTGCCGCCACCAAGATCACGGCGCCGAGCCCGACGGACATCCGGTTCGCGATCTTCCGCGAGAAGATCAGGTAGACGGTCCCCTGGGCCAGCGGCGCGCCGCCGAGAAGCGCCCCGGAGATATACCAGCTCCGGAAAACGACCTCGTGCCAGCCGAACAGCGTCGTGAACGACTCCGTGAAGGTCCCCACGCCGTACAGAGCGATCCCCATCGACCACCAGAAGAGATGGGGGGCCGGCTTTCGTACCTGCCATCGCCTGAAGACCAGCGGGGCGAAAAACGCCGCGAGGATAGTCGTGGCGATCGGGACGTAGTGTACAAGAGTGGGCATCAGAACGAGACGTTCCACGTCAGCGTCAGATTCCGCTTCGGCTCGGGTCGGAAGAAGCCGACGTTTCCGAACTCGGCATAGAGGGCGTTGGTGAGGTTCGTGAGCGCGATCCCGAGGCGTTGCTCCATGCCCGAGGCGGAACGCCAAACCGTCACGCCACCGCGCAGATTCACGACCGTGAACGCCGGCAGGATCGCACCGACCGGGTTCGACCTCCCGAAGTTCGTGTTCTTCTGGTCGCCGTTGTGGCGCACCTCGCCTGCCGCCCAGAACCGGCCGGTCGGATAGTCGTAGCGAAACGTCGCGGTCTGCTTCGTCGCGAACGACGCGCCGACGGGGTTCTCGACGTCGTTGACGTCCTTCGAGTCCATCCATGTGTAGCTGCCGAGGAGCGTCATCCCCGCCCCGAGGCTCGCGTCGAGGCCGAACTCGAAGCCGCGGAAGAGCAACTGGTCGATATTCGTGTTGGTGAAGGCGTCCTGCCCGTCGACCTGCGTCCCGAGTGGGGTGATGCGGATGCCGTCGTCGATCTTGTTGCGGAAGCCGAACGCCTCGAAGCCGACGCGACCCTGCCGGAAACGAAGCCCGAGGTCGACGTTGAGGCTGGTCTCGGGCCCCAGTTCGGGGTTGCGGAGCTGGTAGCCGCCTCCTTCGGGCGTCGGCCCGTCGAAGAACCGCTCGATCAGGTTGGGTGAGCGGAAGCCGCGGCCGACCGTGCCGACGAGTGAAAAGGCTTCGGAGAGCCTCACGATGGAGTTCAGCGACGCGACCGCCGTTCCGTCCGTGATGTCGACCGGGGTCTGATCTTCCAGCCCGGGGGTGGCGAAGGTCTTCGCGTTGACACGCTGATAGCGAGCTCCGGCGACCAGCGACACCCGATCGCCCGCCTCGATTTCACCCTGCACGAAGGCGCCGACGCTGAGGTACGTGGCCTCCGGCAATTGGGGTCGGTTGTCGACGGCCTCGATCGGGGACGGACCGAAGCCGATCATGATCGTCTTGTTCTCGTCGGTTCCGGCCGCGCGATCGCGCCACACGTCGATACCGTAGGTGAGCAGCACCGACGATCCCGCGAGCTTTCGCGCCTCGGCTCGAGCCCCGTACGTGCGGATGCTGGTCGTGTTCAGGTTGTCGAGCTCGATCGTGGCCCCGGGGCCGGCTGGAAACGGGCCCAGATCGAAGCGGAGCTGGCGATCGTTGTCCTGCCCGTACCCGAGAAGCTCGACCTGGTCCGCGATCGCCGCGCCGAGCTCGGTGGCCCGGTACCCCGCGGAGAACTTGTTGAAGGTCTGCGTGGGGTAGGTGATCCGGATGTCCGGACGGTTCGGGTCGTACACCCCGGGATCGACGCTTCCGAAGCCCGACCCCTCGGCATCGTACCGCTCGAACTTTCCGAAGACGGAGTGGGCGCCCGCCTCGTAGCCGAGCCGCACGTCCAACGTCCGGTCTCTGGTTCCCGTGCCGTTGACGATGACGTCGTCGGAGAGGGTGATATCTCCGAAGCTGCCCGCGGGTGCGGAGTACGGCTGGGCCTCCCGGATCGTGCCACCGGCGCGCACGGTGAAGTCGTCGAAGCGGCCGTACACGCGGAAGGTGCCCGCCAGTTGTTCCTCGACATTCCCGTATCGGAACATGCCCGTCCCGTGGAGTCCCTCGACCTCGGGAACGCGCGTGATCACGTTCACGACGCCGCCGATCGCGTCGGATCCGTAGAGGACCGACGCGGGTCCACGTACGACCTCGACCCGCTCGACGCCGTTCACATCGACCAGCGCCGGCAGCTCACCGAAGTCCTGCTGGCGGCGGGAATTGTTGAGGCGGAGCCCATCGATGAGCATCAGAATGCGCTGACCCTTGAGCCCCCGGATCTGCGGTCGGCCCTGGTTCACCCCGACCCCCGTGACGTCCAGCCCCGGCAAGGTACGGAACAAATCCGACACTGTGTTGGGGGTCTGGCGCTGCAGCTCGATGCGCTGAATCACGGAAACCGGCTGGGGAACCGTCGAGAGGGCGCGAGGACCGCGCGTCGCGGTCACGACGACCGGGTCGATCTTGTAGACGATGGTGTCGGCGGCCTCGGGCGGGGGCGTCTGGGAGGCGAGATCGACCGGGGACGAGAGCCCCATCGAGAATACCGCCGCCGCGACCGTGGCGGCCCGGGGCACGAGCACTCGTACCGGAAGAGGGTTGGTGGCCATCCTGACTTCTCCACGAAATGGAACGCGCCGCTGCGCTCCAGAGGGTTCAGTGTCCTGAGAGAAGCTAGAATCGCCGGGCATCCCCGGTAATTCGGAGATCTACGCCGATTTCGATGGGGAAAGTCCCTCAGTAGATCCCCGGACCCGGTTCTGCCTCAGCTCCGGTCGAGCCCGTGCTCGACGACGAACCGGGTCATCCCGGCGACAGTGCGGATACGGAGCTTGCCCATGACCCGCTCGCGGTGCGTCTCGACCGTGCGCGGCGAGATCTCGAGGCGGTCACCGATCGCGCGGTTGGTGAGTCCCTCGGCGACGAGGAGCAGGACCTCCATCTCTCGATTCGTCAGCGAGTCGACACGGGTCCGAAGCTGCTCCTCCTCGATCTCCTTCCGTAACCCGACCCCGAGTTGCTGCGTCACGCGGGCCGTGAAGTACTCGCGCCCCTCATGCACAGCCACGACCGCGTCCCGAAGCTCCGCCGGAGACACGTCCTTGAGCACGTAGCCGTCCGCGCCGGCGCGCACGGCCTGGAGGACGTACTCGGGATCATCGTGCATCGACAGAATCAGGATGCGCACTGGAATCGCTTCTTCCCGGAGGGCCTTCGTGACCTCGAGGCCGGTCTTGCCCGGCATGTTCACGTCGAGAACCACGACGTCGGGCGCGTGCTCGGCGACCAGGGCGAGCGCCTCCTCTCCGTCCCCCGCCTCGGCGACGACCTCGAGACCGACGACCTCCTCCAGGACGCCCCGGATTCCCTGACGAACGACCGTGTGATCGTCCGCGATCACGACCCGAAGTCCTTTGTCAGTCATCCAGCGCCTCACTCGGCTGCGGCACCCCCGATGGAACGGGTATCCGCACCCGTAACCGGGCGCCACCCTCCTCGCGGTTTCCGATCGACAAGTCACCCCCGAGCGCGCCGACGCGTTCCCGGATACCGGCGAGCCCTCCCTGGCTGCGAAGTGTCGTGGCGGTGTCGTCGGGGAGGCCCGGCCCGTCGTCGCTCACCGTCAGCGAAGCCCATGTGCCGTCGACTTCGAGGACTACCTGGACTCGGTCGGCGGCGGCATGACGAAGCGCGTTGGAGAGGGCTTCCTGCATGGCGCGATACAATGCGGCCTCCGCGTCCGCGGTCAGCGCCGGAGCCTCGCGGGGAGCGGCAAAGTCTACGTGGAAGCTCTCCTGATCCTCGAAGTTCCGGGCCAACGCCTTGAGCGCCGACACGAGGCCGAGGTCGTCGAGCGCAGTGGGACGGAGGTCGCGGGTGACACTCCGTATACTCTTGATTCCCTCGCCGAGCAGTGTCTTCGCCCGTTCGAGCGCGGGTGCCAGGGCCTTCCCACTCCGCTCGGCGATCACACCCAACTGCAGGTTGAGCGCCGCGAGCACCTGCGCGGTCTCGTCGTGCAACTCGCGCCAGAGGCGATTGCGCTCCTCCTCGTGCTGGTGGACCATGCGTGCCTGCAGGCGCTCCAACTCCTCCGTGCGCACCTGGAGATCCCGGTGCAGATCCGCGTTCGCGAGCGCCGCCCCGACCTGCTGGCCGAAGGCGAGAAGGAAGCGATTGTCGAGCACCGTGAAGGGGTCGCGAGCCTCACCGACGATGACGAGCGCGCCGACGACCTCCTCGTCGCCCAACACCGGGAGGGCGGCCGTGTACGCGTGGTTGTCGCGCAGGCCGGCGACGCCTCGCCCGGACGCTCGGCGGCCGGTCCCGCGCGTGACGTGGGGCACTCCCTCGGTCCGAACTCGTGCGGCTCCCCGGATCGCCGCCTCGGGCGCGCCCTCGAACGGCCAGAGCGCG
>JBGMQU010000186.1:0-5803 GCA_048060725.1 Gemmatimonadota bacterium
CGATCCGTTCGGGTCGAGCCCTGGATAGATGACTGAGCGTAGATGCCCAAGCGCAAAAGAGTCTTCGCGGACTTCACGCTGATCGTCCTTGGTGTGCTGACCGCGCTCGGTGCCGAAAGTCTTCTGGCGCGGAGGAGTCAGGCCGCCCTGGCGGATGAGTATCGCTCGCGCCTCAGCGCGGATCTGGCTGCTGATGCGGAAGCCCTCGAGCAGCGGGTCGTGCTGTTCGACCGGGTAGCGATGCACGGGCGTGGAACGCTGGAATGGCTGCTCTCGGGTCGGGAGGGAGACGAGGATACGCTGATTTCGGCGCTGCTGGCGTCCGAGCGCTGGCAGTTCAGCCCGGCCTCGTCGACCTATGCGGATCTGGAGAGCACGGGCAACCTCCAGTTGATTGGAGACCTCGACGTGCGCGCGGCCCTGAGCCATTACTACTCCGAGGCGTTCCAGAGGGATGAGATCTGGCAGTTCCCGCAGGAGTATCGCCGCCTGATGCGCGGTATCGTGCCGCTGAGCGTCCAGGACTACGTGCGCGGCGGGTGCTCCGTGGAGGGGCAGGACTCATCGAACGACGCCGTCCGCGACGGCTGTCCCGCCAGTGGATTGTCCGCGGAGGAGTTGGATCGTGCGCTTGACCGACTCCGCGACGAACCTGAACTCGAACCGGGCTTGCGGCACCTGCTGTCCGAGATCGGGACCGGGCTCATGCTGTTCGGCACACAACGTGATCTCGCGACGGAGCTGATCGCCGTTCTCGAGCGCGTTGACCAGGAGTAACGCATGAGCATTCAGGACCTCGGCAGTCTGGGTGAATTCGTGGGGGCGATCGCCGTCGTCCTGTCCCTGATCTACGTGTCGCTGCAGGTGAAACAGAATACCCGGGCGCTCCGGGGCGCTGCAGTGGCCGCGGTTTCCGATCGTTCCGCGGACGCCATGGCAATGGTGGCCCAGGACCCCGACCTGGCCGACATCATCGCGAAGGCCGTCGTCGCCGAACCCGACCTGACTGCCGCTGAGAGAATCCGCTTCGACATGTTGATGGGTTGCTACTTCACACATTGGCAGGGCCTGTACTTGCAGGCGCGCTTCGACACGATCGATGAAGAGTTGTTTTCCGCCTGGGAGCACGTCATCGCGTTCTATGCCAGCCGCCCGCATGTGATGGATTGGCTGGAATCCCCGCTTGCGACGCTCACCCCGGACTTCAAGCGGTACGTGAAGGGTCTGGCCGGCGAATCGCGGTCTCTGAACAGGCTCCCCGCGGACGCCGGCTGATGGCTCTCTCTTTCACACAAATCCGTGAACGCAAGCTGGTCCAGTGGGTGGTGGCCTATGCCGCGGGCGCATGGGTCCTCCTGCAGATCGTCGACGTCCTGGCGGAGACCTTCACGTGGAATCCGGCCGTGGAGCGGATCGTCACCGTGCTGTTGGCGGTGGGTTTCGCCGCGATACTGGTGCTCGCCTGGTACCACGGGGAGCAGGGTCGGCAGAACGTGACGGGGGTGGAGCTTCTGATGCTCGGCGGCATCCTGCTGGTGGCCGGGGCGGCCGTGGTAGCGGTCTCACGCGGAGGAAGCGCAGGGGAAGAACCGGGTGCCACGACGCCCGAAGCGCAGGAAGTGCTGGAGGAAGGTGAGGCTCCGGACGTGCCGGAAGCCTCTGTCGCAGTCCTCGCGTTCGCCAACATGAGCGGCGACCCCGAGAGTTCATGGTTCAGCGAGGGCATCTCCGAGGAGATCCTGAACGCTGTCGCGCAGATTCCGGGGCTCTTTGTCGCCGCGCGCACGTCGTCTTTTGCGCTGAGCAACCGGGAGCTTCAGGCTGGCGAGATCGGGCGGATTCTGGGGGTGGCGAACGTGCTCGAGGGGAGCGTCCGGCGCGACGGAGACCAGGTCCGCATCACCGCTCAGCTCATCGATGCGTCGACCGGCTTCCACCGGTGGTCCGCAAACTACGATTTCGTCGAAGCCGCGATGTTCACGATTCAGGATTCGATTGCCCACATGGTCGCGTCCCGGCTCGAACTCGACCTGGCGCCAGATGCCGCACCTGCCGGAAGGAACCAGACGCAGATCGCCGCGGCCCACGACTTCTATCTCCGTGGCAACAACGGAATCGCGAGTGGCGACGAGGACGGCCTGAAGAGCGCCCTTCAGCATTTCGATGCGGCACTGGCCCTCGACCCCGGGTACGCTCTCGCGTGGGCGGGAAAATCACTCGCCTACGCGGCGCTGGCGGACGCGTATATGGCCCCGGCGGAAGCATATCCACTTGCCCTGGTAGCTGCGGACAGCGCGTTGCGGCTGGCGCCGGACCTCGCCGAGGCCCTGGCGACGCGTGGGTCGGTCAGGCTCGTGTTCAGTTGGGACCTGGATGCGGCCGGGGCCGACATCCTGCGCGCATCCGAACTCAACCCGAACTACTGGCTCGTGCACACGTCGCTCTTCTGGTACCGGGCCAGCCGGGGTGACCTGGCCACGGCATGCGACCCCGCCCGGCGGGGGGCTCGCATGGATCCGTTCAACCCGCTCGCCTGGGAATTCCTGATCTGGTGCAGCGTCGCCATCGGCGACTGGGAGGGCGCCGTCGCTCAGTACGAGCGGCAACTGGAGGCTGATCCCGGATTCACCTACGTCTACTCGGCCGTTGGAATCGCCTACACCGCACTGGGCATGGACGAGGAGGCCGAGCGGGCGATCGCTCGATACGAGCAGATTGCCGATCGACCGACGGTGAGTCGCGTGGTGTATCTGGTGGCAAAGGGGCGGGTACCGGAGGCCGAACGCGTGGTTCTCGATCTTGAACAGGCCGAGAACGTCCCACCCGAGCTGGTGGCTCAGGCGTGGGAGACCCTCGGGAACAGGGACCGGGCGCTGGAATGGCTCGAGCGCGGCATGGAAACTCGTTCCGGTTTCGCGGTGCTCCTGCCGATGCTGAGGGACATGGAGAGCGTGATGCGATCGACCGAATACGCGAGCCTGGCCCGGCGCTACGGATTGCCGGCGGCAACTGTCAGATGAGGGCGCTCGTGGTGGCCCTTGGCCTGAGCCTGCACGCGGTGTCAGCCGCTGCCCAGGTGACCGCGATCCGGGCCGGCCAGCTGGTCGATCCCGACGCCGGTACCGTCGCGGCCAACCAGACCATTCTGGTGGAGTCGGGCGTCATCACCGCGGTGGGGGCGGACGTCACCATCCCGGACGGCGCGCACGTCGTGGATCTGTCGGCGGCGACCGTGCTTCCGGGTCTGATCGACGCCCACACCCACCTGTGCATGAACGTGCGCCCCGGCCGGGACAGCGGGAACTACTTCTACACGACGCTGATGGATCCGGATGCGGCGAGGGCCGTCGACGGCGTGGTGAATGCCCGGGCCGTACTGGAGGCGGGATTCACGACGGTGCGGGATATCGGCAACGAGGGGAACTACGCGTGCACCGCGGTGCGGCAGGCGATCGCCGCGGGGCGGATCGTCGGACCCACGATGATCACCGCCGGCCGAATCATCGCGCCGTTCGGGGGGCAGTTCCATCTGCAGCCCGACAGGCCAGGGTTGGGCGAGCCCGAGTACTTCTACGCCGACACCCGCGACGAGATGGTCAAGGCCATTCGGGAGAACATCCACTTCGGCGCAGGGGTCATCAAGATCGTCGTGGACGATCAGGACTACATCTATTCGATCGACGACATCCGGTTCATGGTGGATGAGGCGGCACGGGCCGGCCGATCGCTGGCGGCCCACGCTTGGACCGCGCAGGGGGCGCACAACGCGGCGGCGGCGGGCGTCACCTCGATCGAGCATCTGTGGGCGATCGAGGACGCCGACCTCGAGCTGGCCAAAACGAACGGAGTGGTCGCGGTCTTCACACCGTTTCCCGACGTGGAGGCCGCCGTCGTCGGCGGAGAGGACGAGCACAACCAGCAGATCGGCCGCATCCGTAGCGCGCTTCGGGTCGGTATCCCGATCGCGTTCGGATCGGACGCCGTGTCGGACCTGCCCGGTCATACCCGGGGGACCCTGGCGCTGGCGAGGATCGACATGTTCCTCGAGGCGGGGATGACGCCCGGTCGCCTGCTCCGGGCCATGACGACGACGGCCGCCGAGCTGCTCGGGGTGGACGACGCCAGAGGCGCGATCCGACCGGGCATGGCCGCCGACATCATTGCAACGTCCTCAGATCCGCTCGAGGATGCGCTGGCCTTGAAGAGCGTCGTGTTCGTGATGAAGGACGGCAACATCGTTTACGAGTCGTCGATCCGCAGACGTTGACATCCAGGGAGAACAGTACATGTCGAGCATGAACGGTAAGGTCGCTCTGATCACCGGAGCGAGCAGCGGGATCGGACGGGCGACGGCCAGAGCCTTCGCCGCCGAGGGCGCCAGCGTCGTCCTCGCGGCCCGGCGGGAAGATCTCCTGGCCGAGCTGGCCGCAGAGATCGAGGGCGATGGCGGGCAGGCGACCCACGTGGTGACGGACGTATCGGTCGGGAGCGATGTGGAGGCCGTCGTCGACCACGCCCTCAGCACGTTCGGACGCCTCGACTTCGGGATAAACAACGCGGGGACCGAAGGGGATCTGCTGCCGGTCACGGAGATGACCGAGCAGCAATGGGACACCGTCCTCGACGCAAACTTGAAGGGGGCCTTCCTCTGCATGAAGTACGAGGCCCGAGCCATGCTCGCGGGAGGGCACGGCGGGGCGATCGTCAACGTAGGGTCGATCAACTCCTTCCTCGGGTTCGGAGGAGGAACGGCGTACGCCGCATCCAAACATGGCCTGGTCGGGCTGACGAGCAGCGCCTCCGCCGAGTTGGCGTCGCAGGGCATCAGGGTCAACATCGTGTGTCCGGGGTTGATCGACACGCCCATGCACCATCGACTGCGCGGTGTCGTCGGGGACGAGATGGTGGACGGCATTCTGCAGGGGAATGTCCACCAGCAGCGGGCGGGGCGCCCCGAGGAGATTGCCGGGCCCATTCTCTTTCTCTGTTCGGACGCCTCGAGCTACATCACCGGTGCGACCCTGACGCCGGATGGCGGCTTCCTGACGACGATCTGACTGGCCAGAGCCTGGAGGAACATGTCGCGATCGAGCGCTTCCGGGGTGCGCCTCGTCGCCGAGATCCTGGCGATCATCCTGTCGATCCTCGCCGCGTTCGCGATCGACGCGTGGTGGGGTGGTCGCCAGGCTCTCGTCGAGGAGGCCGAGATTCTCAGCGGCCTCAATCAGGAGTTTGTCGAGAACGCGGCGTTGCTGAGCGAATCGATGGTGCGCAGCGAGCAGGGCATGCGCGATCTCAGGCGTTTCCTGACACTGTCTCCAGATGAAGTGTCTGCGATCACTCCGGAGCAGTCGTGGGCGCAGGTCTACGAACCGCTCATCCGCGCCTGGACCACCTCGCTGTCGACCGGGTTCCTCGACGCAACGATCAGTTCCGGGAAGCTCGCACTGCTTCATGATCCGCGGCTTCGGGCTGCGCTCGCGAGGTTCCAGGGTCTCCAGGCGGATGTTGACGAGGTGATGGGGTACATCAACGGATTCAACACGGACATCGCCTCGATTCTCGGCGAGTTCGAGGCGATCCAGGCGGCTCACTCGAGGGGAGAGGAACATCTCAGCCCGGAAACGATCGCCTCGCTCCGTGGCAGCGCCCGGCTGCGGGGCGCCGCGACCGCGAAACTCATCTACTGGGATCCCTACCTGTTCGAGCTGGGCCGACTTCAGGCGCAACTTGGCGTGACGTCGGACCTGATTCGCGAAAACCGCCGGCACTGAGCAGTCTCTTCATTGTGCAGCGCCCAATC
>JBGMQU010000187.1:0-5727 GCA_048060725.1 Gemmatimonadota bacterium
CCGCTTCCGACTGGTTCGGCGTGTGGTCCGAACTTATCCTGATAAGCTTGTCGTACCGAACTGCAGCCTGAGCAGAGCTGGAGACAGCAATGGACGCGTGGATCGCTTTCGCTCAAGAAATCCAGGGCTTGCCGTGGGTGCGCGCCATCGAGGTGGTTCTGGTCTCGGCGCTGGTGGCCAAGATCGTCGATGTGCTGATCTTCCGATTCCTGGCGCGCCTGACCCGACGCACGAGCACGGATCTGGATGATCAGCTGATCCAGCTGCTGCACCATCCGATCTTCCTCAGCGTAATCCTGGTCGGACTGTACATCGCGGTGAGGATCCTGGGGTGGAGCCCGGGCGTGGAACGTGTCCTCGTCGCGATAATCCAGACTTGGGCCATCTTCATGTGGGCCGTCGCCGGATTCAAGCTCATCTCGACGACGCTGGCGGGGCTGAGTCGACTCGCCGACCGTGTGACCTGGCTCGAGGCGCGCACGCTTCCGCTCTTCGACAATCTGAGCAAGATCGTCATCTTCAGTTTTGCGATCTACTGGTTTCTTGTCACCTGGGATCTGAATCTCTCGGCCTGGCTGGCCTCCGCGGGCATCATAGGAATCGCCGTGGGCTTCGCCGCCAAGGACACCCTGGCCAATCTCTTCGGCGGACTCTCCGTCATCATGGACGCGCCGTACAAGATCGGCGACTTCATCAACCTCGACTCGGGAGAGCGCGGCCGGGTGGTCAAGATCGGCCTGCGCAGCACGCGCTTGCTGACCCGCGACGATGTCGAAATCACCCTCCCCAACGCGCACATCGCCAACGCCAAGGTCGTCAACGAGTCTGGGGGTCCGTACGAGAAGACACGTATCGTCATTTCGGTGGGCGTGGCCTATGGCTCCGACGTGGATCGAGTACGAGAGGTGCTCCTGGCGGCCGCGCAATCGGTCGAGTCCGTCGTGCACGATCCCGCGCCGCGCGTGCGCTTCGTCCAGATGGGTGACTCGGCGTTGATCTTCCGCATTCAGGGCTGGATCGAGGAGCCAGTCCTGCGGGGGAGATGCATTGACGGACTGAACACGGCGATCTACAAGGCGCTGGGCCAGGCCGGTATCGAGATTCCCTTCCCGCAGCGGGTCGTGCACGTCGCCGAGGGATCGGGCTCCTCGAGGACTCCCGAGGACGCGTTCGGACGGTGACGGTCGATAGCGGCACCGAGTCCACCGGCTCCTGCTTGCCTTCAGCCCTCGATACGACGTGATGTAGCGAGTTTTTCCCTCCATTTCTGACAATGCCTCCAGGGATTGTCGTAAGCGTTTCGTCGTCGGTGCGCACCGAGTTGCGCACCATTTGAACGACCGGGATGTTGCTAACGTAATTCTCCAAAATGAGCGCGCGTAATGATCTCCGCTGACAAACCGAAGCACCTCCCTGACGGGCTGAGGACCACGGTTCGCATCGTGGAGAAGATCCTCGGAGCAGTCGTCCTGGAGACGGAAGGCGAGGCGCTTTACCGCGTCGTCGAGAACGTGCGCCGCGTGATGGTGGACTTCCGCGAAGCGGCTACGGACGCTGATCGCGAACAAGCGCTCGACCGGGCCATCGACCTGCTCGACCGTCTGTCGATCGACGATAAGACGAAACTAGCCCGCGCGTACACGCTCTATCTTCAGCTCGTCAACGTGTGCGAAAACGCCTATCGGACGCACCGTTTGCGTGAACGCCTACCTGGACTGGAGGAGGGTACGGCTCGCGCACAACTCACCTTCGTGCTCACGGCCCATCCGACCGAATCGCGATCGCCGGGAGGCATTCGGTTGCTTCGGCAGGTTCAGAATCACGTGGTCGCCTCGCTCGAGCAGGATGTCCCCATCGATCACCGTGAAGTTGAACATCTTCTTCATTTGGCCTGGAGCATCGGCACACATCCACCGGAGAAACCGTCGGTTGAGGATGAGGCGAACCACGTGTTCTCACTTCTTACCGATCCGATCCTCGTCGAGGTGATCGCGCTCCTCGAAGCCGGTCATCGGGTGTTGTTTCGATCCTGGGTGGGCGGCGACAAAGATGGCCACCCCGGCGTAGGCCCCGAACAGACGGAGGCCGCACTCAACCTGGCTCGGAGACGCCTTCTCGACTTTGTCCGCAACGAGCTCCTGAAGAGGGTCCGAAAGGATGTCAGTTTGGCGGGATCCGAGGCCGTGTCGTCAGCGCTGCGGGAGCTCGAGTCCGCCCTCGCCGCGCTCGAGACCGTAAGAGCCGGAGACGGCGGCCGCGTCGAAGCCCTCCGACGGGTCATCTCGGCGTTCCAATCAAAATATCGGCAGTGCTTCGGCGTCGGTCACCCGGCCATAGACCGGTTCAGTTCGCTGCTCGAGATCTTCCCTGCTCTCGTCGTTCCACTCGAACTGCGCGAAGAACGGGGACGCTTCGGGAGCGACGAGCCCATCGCGGACATGATGCGCCGGCTACAGACGATCGCGGCGGGCGGGCCTGTCGCTCCGTACGCGCGGGCCATCGTGGTCAGCATGACGCTGGAAGCGGAAGACCTCCTGGCCGCGCAGCGTTTGGGCGACGAGGTGTTCGGCGAATCCGCCATCCCGGTGGTCCCGCTATTCGAACTTCCAGAGGTGTTGGAGCGGGCGCCGGCGATTCTCGAGGCGACCTGGGAGGATGACACGTTCCGAAGTGCCGCACGAGCTCGAGCCTGTGTGGAAGTGATGCTTGGCTATTCTGACACGGCGAAGCGGATGGGCATGTTGGCTAGCCGGGTCGCGATCCACGACGCGATGCGCCGTATCGGCGAGTGGGCGGAGTCCGAAGGCATCACCGCGCTGTTCTTCCACGGCCACGGCGGAAGCGTGGGACGGGGCGGTGGTCGCATCGAAGACATCGCGGCCACGTGGCCTCCGCGAGCACGCACGCCCTATAAGTACACATTGCAAGGGGAGATGGTCGAGCGGACGTTGGCCACGCCCGAGATTCTTCGCAGCCTCGTCTTGAAAGTGGCCACGGTACAGGATCAACCACCCGCGTACCGGATGGTCGACCCGCTGACCCGCGACCTGGCCTCTGCATCGCAAACCGCCTTCGAAGAGCGCGTCGCGTCCGATTCCTTCCGGCAACTCCTCGAGAGCGCGACTCCGTACAGTCGGCTCCAAGCCCTGACCATCGGATCGCGCCCTTCGAGTCGCGGAGGCGGAAGTTTGGAGAAGCTGCGCGCCATCCCATGGGTGCTGTGCTGGACCCAGACGCGGCTCCTCCTGCACGCCTGGCTCGGGATCGGGAACGCGTGGCGGGCCCGACGCGACGACCCTGCCGTAGCTACAGAACTCCAGAGGGCGATGGAAGAGGATCCACTCTTTCGCTCTTATGCGCGGCTGCTCTCGTTCACACTGGCCAAGACCGAGTCTGTCCTATGGCGCCGATATCGGACCGTCTTAGCAGCCGAAGTTTCAGAGAAGTCGGTCGAGGCGCTCGAAAAAGACTTTGAAGCCGCGGTGGATTTTGCATGCCGCGCCGTCGGCGGCGACACGTTGTTGCCGGACCGGCCGTGGCTCGAAGAATCGATTCGGTACCGCGCTCCGATGATCCACCCGTTAAACCTGCTTCAAATCGAACTGCTGGCTCGACCCGAGTGGGATGAGTCGGAGGCCGAGCTGTTTCGGGAGACGGTGACCGGCATCGCCGCCGGGATGCTGACTACGGGATAGCGAACTGTGGCTGGCGGACCGCGGGGAGGAACCTCGGCAAGAGCGTTTCGGCGATCGTGGCGAAACATGTGAACGCGGCTAATCCCGAACTTCCTCAGTGACCTGAGCAAGGGCCGCCGAGACAGACCGTTCCCAGTTTCCAAGGACTGCCTGCAGCATGGCGTTGTACGTGATCGCACGACGCGTGACCCGCTCCGCGTCGGGATGGCTCGCGAAGCGTCGAAGGAGGGATCCGTTCGGAAGCCCGTCGACCCTGACTGCCGGAGGCGCCACGGATAACTCGGCGCCACGGGCCGCCGCGTATCCGATGGCCGGGTCGAATCCCTGGATGTCCCACGCGAGGTCACCCAGGGGGTCCTTTCCGCGACGCATGATCGTCTCCAGGAGACGCTGGAAGCGGGGTTGGAGGCGTTCGGGACAAGGTAGGCGTCCCGCGTCGCGTCCCCGGCTCGCGGCCAAACGCTTGGATCTCGTAGTCGACCACCCGTGCGAGCTAGTCGCCCTGGTCCCGCCACATCTCGATACGGACGGTCATTCGCGACCTTCGGGCTGTCGGATCGAGAACAACTGCACGTACTCGACGTCCAGTTCATCGCGTCGAACGCCAAGCAGATGATCCGTACCCGCTTCGAGGATACCGAACCGTTCGGGAACGCTCACATAGCCCAGCGACTCGCCGTCAGCACCGATGACTGTGAACCGTCTGTCTTCACCCGTCCGGGGCCACCGTTCGGCCCAGAGTCGACCGATCCGATCGACGTGAAACTGTCGAAACGGAGGGAACACGTCCGGGAACGGCAGAACAGCAATCACGCGCTCCACGTCTGCAGCCTCGGGCGTTCCAGCCGCACGGGCGCGACGCTGCATCTTCCACTCGTCGATGTCTTGGTCGCGAACAGGGCGAAGAGGGGCATCGAATCGAATGATCCGCCTCAGCTCCCCTTGCCCATCAAACTGCCGGATCTCGAAGGCGTCGTTGGCGGACACATAGATCGTGCCCTCTGGCCCCCCGGCACTGGCCGACATCCTCGGCCAGAACGGGGCGAACACCCAGCGCCTCTCATCGACCCGTATCTGGAGACCCCCCGCATGCACCGCGAGCGTGTCGATGCGACTCAGATCCGGTGGAAACCGGAGCGCATACGCACGCACCGCCCACCGATCCGGGGGCGGCCAGGCAACCTCATCGGTCCCTATCATGAACCAACCGCCTCGAGGAAGCGGCTGCGGGCTGCTGATCCTCTTGGTGCCCAGTAACCGGCCCTGCGTAGCGACGTCGAGCGGATCGATTCGCACGAGATTTCCGTCTCGGTTGAACCAGCTCGTGCGTGTGATTTCGGCAACACCGACCAGCGAATCGACGACAACTACCCCCGACACGACCGCGATCTCGCCGGGACCTTCACCGCGGCCCCCACTGGTGAAGAGGTGAACGCCCGCTGCGTCGAAGTACCGGAGTTCAGCCGAGCCCCGGTCGACCACTACGATCCGCCCGTCTGCGAACCTGTGACCGTGGGATACACCCCCGAACAGATAGGCGTCGTCACCTTCGACCTGCCCGATCTCGAGCGTAGGCTGGCCGAGCCGGAACCATTCCGCGTCGAGTGCCGAGGCCGGGTGGGTGACTATCTCGATTCCCACGCTGTCGCGACGAACGGACGCACGATTCGGCTCCGGGTCGGATGCACAGCCTACTCCCAAACACGCGACCGCTAGCGTCAACAAACGTTTCATCTGCATTCCCCCACGATGATTGGTCTCGTAATCGAGATCGCCCACCGAAGACCCTGTCTTCCATTCTTCAACAACGCAATCGTCTCGCGCCATCTATTCCGCCTCACCCCTCATCCGCCCGATCTTGGCGTTAGTCGCCGACGGTCGGCATGTACGGGCGGAGCTCAGGCAAAACGCGGACAGCCTCAGCCGTTGGCGAGAGGCGGTGGTCGACGCCGCGGGGGAGGAACGGCGGTCTAGGCGGACCCCGCTCTTCCCCGAACTGCCGTGAGGCGCGAAGATCGGGGCCATGTCGATC
>JBGMQU010000188.1:0-2456 GCA_048060725.1 Gemmatimonadota bacterium
GGCGGCACGTGACCGTTGGTCGATGAGCGAGTTCCTTCTGGCCATCGGCCCCGCGGCGGCCACCTTCCTCGGCAGCAGCCTCGACAACTTCGTCCTTCTCGTGGGGATGCTGGCGCATCCGGGGTTGTCTCGTCGGCGTGTGGCGGCCGGATACGTCCTCGCAGTAGCGGCCGTGGCCCTCACCGCGTTACTCGTCGGCGCGGGCGCTTCGCTCGTCCCGACGGCCTGGCTCGGCTACCTGGGTCTCGTGCCTCTGAGCCTCGGTCTGTGGTTTGCGATTCGACTGCTCATCGGATCCGGGCGCCAGGAGGAGCCGGGCCCGGGCGACGTCGAAGGCGGATTCATCTCGACGATCGGCGTCACGCTGGCCAGCAGCGTCGACAGCGTCATCGTATACACGGTGCTGTTCGCCGATACGCGCGCGACGCTGGACCTTCCGATACTGGCGACGATCGTCGTCTGCGCGGCGCTGTGGGTAGCCGCGGCCCAGTACGCCGTCGAACACCGTACGATCGGCGAGTTGACGCGTCGGAGCGCCCCGTATCTGGTTCCCGTCCTGATGATCGTGCTGGGCCTGTACATCCTGTTGGATACGCCCACCGACGTCATGTTGCCCTGAGAGCCTCCTGAGGGGGCCCGGCCCGCGCGTCTTCACGCTCCAGCCGTTCGCTACGCTTCAGCCTTTCGCTCATCCCGCACGCGCCTGGCCTTGAATTCGGTCTTCGGCAACGTGCCCGGAGACAGCACCTCGACATCGGCGCGGATCTCACAACGGGCCCGGATCTCGGCCACGACCTGAGCGGCAACGTTCGGATCGACGTGTTCTACTCGCGCAGTCATGATGTCCAGACCGTCGGGGTTGGTTTCGAGCACGATCTCGTACTCGTCCCCCATCCCCGGCACGGCCCGGACCGCCTCCTCCAGCTGCACGGGGTACATCTTGATGCCACGCAGGTTGATGAGGTCATCGGAGCGACCGTGGAACCCGCCGATGGCCCGCACGTGGGACCGCCCGCAGTCGCAGACGTCGGTGTCGAAGACGGCATAGTCGCCCACCAGAAAGCGTAGCTGCGGGGAGCTTTCGGAGTTGAGGTTGGTGCAGACGGTGAGCCCCCTCTCGCCCGTCTCGACGCTCTCTTTGTTGTCCGCGCCCACCAATTCCCAGATCTGCAGGTCTTCCATGAGGTGGGTCGTGACCGGCCCGCCGCCCCGGTCCGATTCGGGGCAGGAAAAGCCGCCGGCGGAAGGAGACGCTCCGGTGCAGCCGTAGAACTCGGCGAGTCTGGCGCCCCACAACTCCCCCAGGCGTCGGCGTGTGTTGGGGATGCCGGCCGCCGGCTCGCCGCCGACGAACAACGTGCGCACCGAGCTCTTCGCCGGGTCGAGCCCCGACTCCTCCATCACGCGGCCCAGGTGAAGGGCGTAGGAAGGCGTGCAGCAGATGACCGTCGGTTTGAACCGATCGACGATCATGGCGCGCATGTTCGAGTCCATGCCGCCACCCGGAATTACGGCGACGTTCATCTGTGCGAGGGCGGTGTGCACACCCCATGCGAACACGTGCGGGCCGTATCCCGAGCACACGAAGACGGTGTCGCTCGGGCGGATGCCGAACGCGTGCATGGCTCTCGCGTTGGCCCACGTCCAGAGGCCGCGATCGATCTGAGAGTAACGAAACACGCGGGGCGCGCCGGTCGAACCCGACGAGGAAAACTGCATCCAGCCGCGCCTCGTCCACAACTCGCGGTCCATGGTGGAGTAGGTGCCGAAGGGCGGGTTGGCCTCGACATCCTCCATCATTTCAGTCTTCTCCACGACCGGCCATTTGTGGAGGTCTTCGACGGTCTGGATGTCGGTGGGCGTCAGGCCCAATCGGTCGAAACGGCGCCGGTAGAAATCGCTGGTTTCGTAGAGAAACGGGGTCAGCGCCGCGAGCTTGTCGTTCTGGATGGCGACGAGTTCGTCTCGCCCGGCGCAGTCATATTTTGGCGACCAGTAGTCGTCCGACCCTGGCGCGGTCAGGTCCGCCTGATGCCTCTCGATCGTCTCGAGCCATCTCGCCCGCGCCCGCTCTCCGCCTCTGGTCTCCATCCCTGTCTCCGCTAGGTTGCGATTGCTTCCATGGGAACCGTTCACCGCACATAGAACCGTTCACCGCAGGGCCATGAATCATGAGGGAACTCATGAAGTATTGCCAAGGCGTTACCGGAGTCGCCCGTCGTGGCCGGTAACTCGACGCCCCCGTTCCGCGCCGAGCATGTCGGCAGTCTCCTGCGGCCGAAGGCCCTCACCGCGGCGTTCAGGCAGAAGAGCCGCGGTGAGATCGGCGAAGAGGAATTCAGGCTGGCGCAGGACGACGCCATCAAGGATGTCGTCCGCTTGCAAGAACGGGTCGGTCTGCAGTCGATCACCGACGGCGAGTTCCGGCGCGCGTCGTACTGGTCGCATTTCGTGGA
>JBGMQU010000188.1:2556-5691 GCA_048060725.1 Gemmatimonadota bacterium
GCCCGGTACCTCCAGTTCGACGAAGTGCCCCTCGCCATGCTCTGCGACGTGAACGTGCGCGCCATGGTGGAAGGGTACGGCGAGGACCCGGCGACGCTCATCGACAGGTACATAGAGCTGATCAACGCCTGCGTGGCCGAACGCCCGTCGGGCGTCACGATGGCGCTTCACATGTGTCGCGGGAACTTCAAGGGGCGCTGGTTGTCGGAGGGCGGATATGACCAGGTCGCGGAGCGGCTGTTCGCCGGCCTGAACGTGGACGCGTTCTTCCTCGAGTACGACACGCCGCGAGCCGGCGGGTTTCGACCCCTGCGCCACGTTCCAGACGACAAATCGGTGGTGCTGGGGCTCATCTCCACGAAGTCCGGAGCCCTCGAATCCGCCGACGACATCGTCGCCCGCATCGAAGAGGCCGCCCGGATCGTGCCGCTGGAGCGGCTGGCGGTCAGCCCTCAATGCGGATTCTCGAGCACGGTGGCGGGAAATCCGCTCACCCTCGAGGATGAGGAGAAGAAGCTCCGGCTGCTGGTCGACGTGTCTCGCCGCGTCTGGGGCTGACCAACCCGGTTGCTCCCCTCAGGGGCTCCGGGCACCTTGCTCCTATGACATTGCGCGTCAACGGCGAAGACCACGAGATCGTCTTTCCCGCTCACCACTCCTTGCTCGAGGTCCTTCGCGAGAAGTGCGGCCTCACCGGCACGAAGCACGGGTGCGAGCTGGGCGAATGCGGCACGTGCGCCGTTCTCGTGGATGGCACCCCGGTTCTGAGCTGTCTGGTCCTGGCTGCCGAGCTGGGGGACTGCTCGATCACGACGGTGGAGGGCCTCAAGAAGGGGAATGAACTCCACCCCCTCCAGGCCAGATTCGCCGATCTCGGCGCGGCACAGTGCGGATACTGCACTCCGGGCATCCTCATGGTCGCGGTGGCTCTTCTGGCGGAGAACCCGAACCCGTCCCGCGACGAGATCCGGAGCGCGCTGGCGGGCAACCTGTGCCGCTGCACGGGCTACCATAAGATCATCGAGGCGGTGGAGTGCGCCGCGGGCGACCTTCGAGGCGACCCCAACGCGGGCCCGGCGCGCGAGGCGCTCTACGGGTTCCCCGTCCCGGAGGAGGGGTGATGGTCGACGACCTCCGCGTAGCCGATCGTCTCCGCGTGGTCGGCACGCCGTTCCGTCGCGTGGACGGCTGGGCGAAGGTCACCGGCGAGACGCTCTTCGCCGATGACCTGTCCTTTCCCCGCATGGTTCACATGCGGCTGGTCCGGAGCACGGTCCCCCACGCCCTGATCACGCGTGTGGACACGACCGCGGCCGAGAACATGCCCGGCGTGGTGGGCATCCTCACGGGGGCAGACCTTCCCGAACGCTTCGGGATTCTCCCGGTGTCGCAAGACGAACATGCGCTCTGCCTGGACAAGGTGCGCATGGTCGGCGATCCGGTGGTGGCCGTGGCCGCGCTCACCGAGGAACAGGCGGCCGATGCGTGTGCCGCGGTCGAGATCGAATACGAACCGCTCACCACGATCGCCAGCGTCGACGATGCGCTGCAGACGCCCGAACCGCGGATCCACGATCACGGCGACGAAGGGAACATCCACAAGAAGATCTCTCTCGAGTTCGGCCGGGTCGACGAGGGCTTCGAGGAGGCGGACGAGATCCTCGAGGATCTGTTCTACTACGAGGGAAACACGCACCTGCCGATGGAGCAGCACGCCGCGGTAGCCGTGCCCGAAGGGGAGGGACGGCTGACGCTCTATTCGTCCACGCAGACCCCGCACTACGTGCACAAGGCCCTGGCAAAGGTTCTCGGGATGCCGGCGACCCGTGTGCGGGTAATCGCCTGCTCGGTCGGCGGCGGATTCGGCGGGAAAAGCGACATCTTCGGCCACGAACTCGCGGCGGCGAAGATGGCGCTCGACACCGGCCGGCCGGTCAAAATCTGCCTCAACCGGGAGGAAGTTTTCTACTGCCACCGGGGTCGCCACCCGGTCCTCATGCACCTGCGGACGGGCTTCACGAAAGACGGGGGCATGACCGCCCAGCACCTGCGCACCACGCTGGATGGGGGAGCCTACGGCAGCTACGGGGTGGCCAGCACCTTCTACACGGGCGCGCTTCAGACGGTGACCTATCCGTTGCCGCGGTACCGGTTCGAGTCGCTGCGGGCCTTCACCAACAAACCGGCCTGTGGCCCCAAACGAGGGCACGGCACCCCGCAGCCGCGTTTCGCGCTCGAAGTCCATCTCGACAAAGCCGCGCATCGCCTGGGGCTCGACCCGGCCGACCTCCGGCTCGACAACCTGCTTCCGCCGGGGTCGACGACGGCCAATTACCTGAAGGTCGAGACGATCGCGCTGGGCACGTGCATCGAGGCGGTCGTGGCGGGGAGCGAGTGGCGCGAACGCTACGGCAAACTTCCCGAGGGCCGCGGTCTGGGCCTGGCCTGTGGCTCCTATCTGACCGGCGCGGGTCTTCCGATCTACTGGAACCACATGCCGCAGTCGGCCGTCCAGCTCAAGCTCGATCGGTCGGGTTCCGTGACCGTCTACTGCGGACAGGCCGAGATCGGCCAGGGTTCCGACTCCGTCCTGGCAGCATGTGTCGCCGAAGTGCTGGGAGTCGGCCTCGAAGACGTGCGCCTCTGTGTGGCCGACACGGCGCTGACCCCCGTCGACCTGGGCAGCTATTCGTCGCGGGTCACCCTCATGGTCGGGAACGCTGCGGTTCAGGCGGGCGAGCGGGCGCGGGACCGGATCGCTTCCGCGGTGGCCGCGAAGCTGGATGTTCCGGTCGATCGGCTGGTGTTCGCGGACGGACGCGTCTTCGACTCCGCGCACCCCGACGAGGCGATCTCGTTCCGGGAGGCCGTCCAGATCCACGAGACCCTCTCCGGTCCGCTGGCCACCACCGGCTCCTACGCACCTCCGCGAGCGCCGGGCCGGTATCGCGGGAGCGGAGTCGGTCCATCCCCCACGTATTCCTATTCGGCGTGCGTCGTCGAGGTCGTCGTCGACCCCTCGACGGGGATGTATGAGGTGGAACATGTCTGGATGGCGCACGACGTCGGAAAGTGCATCAACCCGGTACTCGTGATGGGCCAGATCGAAGGCAGCATCTACATGGGTCTCGGCGA
>JBGMQU010000189.1:0-5663 GCA_048060725.1 Gemmatimonadota bacterium
ACGAGGTCCTGGGTTTCGTTCAGGACGACCACGGTCCGGTCCAGCGCGCTCAAGGACAGTCCCTCACTCCTTCGGGAGGCCCTCCGGTTTGGAGCCCTTCCACTTTCGGCCGCGGCGCGGCCGAAGGGCGGGATACCCCGTTTCGCCGCATTTCGGGCACTTCTGCGTCAGCGCGCCGATTTCCTCGCCGCACACGGCGCAGTGCACGCCGACCTCGTCGGGCCCGTACGACAACGCGTGGCCGCATTTCTGACAGGTCTGGTCCACCGCGCCGACTTCCGCCCCGCACTCCGGGCAGTCCATCCGTTTGTCTTCTATCGGTACCTCCCCATGACAGGGCCTGAAATCTGAATCGCCCGTTACGCTGCGCGCGTATGAGCAGGCGCGCGTCGCGTCGCATACCTTGGGCGGCGCAAAACCGACCGGAATCCGCCGACCTGCCGGACCCGGCGGCGCACAAGTTACATCGGAGACGCTGATGGGGCATGATCCCCACGACACAGACCCGACGGAAGAGAACGCCTCGGAGCCCGATCCGCTGGACGCGCTCGAGCTGCCGGAAACCGAGACCGTCCAGCGGATCAGCCCCTTTGTCTGGTTCATGAGCGCCATGATGGTCGCCATCGGGATCACGACATCGATCCTGATCCTGCGCGGCTTCGAGTCGAACAGCTATCTCTATCTGGCCTTCTACTCGATTCCCGCGAACACGGCGATCTCTCTCTTTCCCCATGAGCCCGTGCTCATCTACTTCGGGAAAGTCGGGGAGCTGCTGCCCACCGCGCTCTGGGCGTCGGCTGGCACGCTGGTGGCCGCGATCATGGACCACACGGTCTTCGTGCCCGTGCTCAATCACGAGAACATCAATTCCTACAAGGAAAAGAAGTTCTACCGGAAGGCCATGAGCTACTTCCTCAAGTGGCCGTTCATGACGTTGGTCGTGACGGGCTTTACGCCGATTCCGTTCTTCCCCTTCAAGTTCCTGGCGTTCTCCATCGGATACCCGATGTGGAAGTACACCACGGCGCTGCTGGTCGCCCGTTTTCCGCGCTATTACCTTTACGCGCTGCTCGGGGCGACGGTCTCCATCCCGAACTGGATCCTGATCGCGAGCGTCGTTTTCATCTTTTCGTTGTATGGAATAAAGGCGGTCCCGATGGCGATCGCGAAGATGAAGGCGCGGCGGGAGCAATCACGAAGGACGAGTACTCAAGAGAGTTGACAAGCGCCGCTCGACGGTCGTTGGCCGCGGGCGGTTCGATACATGGGGAGCGGGATGCCGAATATTTCAGGTGCGATGGCTGCGCGTATGCTGGCGCGCGGGCTCCGAAACAAGATGCAGAACAAGCCTCTCTCGGTTTCCTTCGAGATTACCCATTCGTGCACGGCGAACTGCTGGCATTGCAATTGGGGCGGTCCGATCAAGGAGGAACGGCTGGGCGCCGCGGAATACCGGGCGATCTCCGAGGAGCTGCGGCCCGTCGTGTCGCACGCGTCCGGTGGGGAGCCGCTCGCCCGAGGTGACGTCTACGAGATCGTCGACGCCCTGAGCAACAAGGGCGGGTTGCCGTGGATGATCGTCGTGACGAACTCATCCAACCTGACGCCCGAACGCTTCTTCAAGCTCAAAGACAACGGGATGCACCAGCTGTCGACCTCGCTCGATTTCCCCGACGAGCGGCACGACGAGTTTCGGCGGATCCCGGGGCTGTTCGACCGGATGTCCGAGATCGTCCCCGAGATTGCGCGCACGAGCAAGGAGAAGGACGACCTCGTCCTCAACGTGTGCATCACCGCCTGGAACTACAAAGACCTGGGCGGCATGGCGCGCGTGGCGAAGGAGTGGGGTGTCCCGATCAACTTCTCGGTCTACTCGCATCTGCGGGTTCAGGACCGCACGGGGCTGGTGGAGGGCGATGGGCTCGCGGGGCTCTCCGACGCCATCCAGGAGCTGGTCGACCTTCGCAACCACGGCTACCCGATCTATACGTCGCCCCGGGTCCTGTGGAGATTCCACGACTTCCTGACCGAGGGCGGAATCAGCGGTTGCCAGGCGGGCCGGAAGTTTCTCGTGATCAACCCGGACGGGCGCCTGACGCCCTGCGCCATGGTGATGGCCTATTTCGACACGCAGGAAGAGATGCTCGAGCACTTCACCGCGCAGAACACGTGCGATCAGTGCTACATCTCGACGCGGGCCAACACAGAGAAATCATTCAAGGAGTACGTCCTGGACAACACGGACGCGGTCAAGCGGATGTTGATGCCCTGGACGAACTGATGTCCGTCGGCCAGCTGCCTCCCGGCGCGAGGGAGCGCCGGAAAACGGGGCCGAGATTGACACCGCGTCCGCACGTTCGGTAGTTTCGCACCATCGGAGTCGGTCTCGCGATCGGCTCCTTTTTTTCCCTCCCTGCGTTGCATTTGGGAGGCTCGCGGGCGTAGCTCAGCTGGTAGAGCGCAACCTTGCCAAGGTTGAGGTCGCCGGTTCGAATCCGGTCGCCCGCTTGCAGCACCGATGGCCCACCCGGTCATTGCCAGGTCGTTTTGGAACGTTGTTACGGGGGCGGTAGCTCAGCTGGCTAGAGCGCTGCGTTCACATCGCAGAAGTCGGGGGTTCGAGTCCCTCTCGCCCCATTTTTCCGAATCCCTTCCGCTTTCCTCCTTCGCGACTTCTCCCCCTGTGACCCCGCGGGTGGGTCGAGCATCTATGAAGTACCCCGGCCCCCGCCAGCAGGCTGACCCGTCCACTGTCGGCCCTCCGCCACAGGCGGTGGGCCACCGCGGAGCACGGTCGCTACAAGTTCCCCAGCCATATGGAGTTGGGGTCCTGACCGATCAGAGATGAGTTGGTCCACATCGTGCGCTGTCGCTCCGTTGACTACCGTGCGGGGTGCGCGATTTGAAGATGCTCAAAGACGCCGTGACATACGGCCGGTTTCTGGCCGGTCTACCGGGCTTCGTACGCAACCGAATCGACCCGACGGAAGCGCGCGAGCTCGTGATCCGACGTCTCGAGAACCGGGACGAGAACTTTCTATCGCTTCTCCGGCGCGGAAACTTCACACACCCCGCGAGTCCCTATGGCCGGCTGATGCAGCTCGCGGGGTGCGAACGCGGCGACCTCGAGGCGCTCATTCGGGATCGAGGGCTTCACGACGCGCTGTCGGAGCTACGCCGTGGGGGTGTCTACATCACGTTCGAGGAGTTCAAGGGCCGCTCCCCGCTCGTGCGCCACGGAGTAGAGATTCCCCTGCGCTTCGACAGTTTCGACAATCCGTTCCTGAGCAGGTACTACCATCAGGCGACGGGCGGGTCCACCGGAGCGTCGCGACAGGCGTCGATGGATATCGACTACCTGCTCGATTCGGCCATAGATCGCGCAGCGTTCGATCCCATCATTGGCCTGGCGGAAGGGCCCATGGCGCTGTGGATGTCCGGATTGCCGGGGCCCGGGCTGGCCCACGCACTGAAACGGGCAGCGTATGGTCAGGCCCCGGAGCGCTGGTTCTCGTCGATGGCCGCTGGTCCTCATCGGCCGCCGCGCAAGTTTCGGTGGGCCGAGAAGGGGATGCTCTGGACGGCTCGCCTCGCGGGGGCGGGCATCCCGTTCCCCGAGCAGGTTACGGCTGGCGAAGCCGACATCCCCGCGCGATGGCTCGCCGACGCCCTCGAGCGGGAAGGGAAGGCGATCATGTATTCGGGAGTATCCGATGCCTTCCGCGTCGCGCTCACGGCAAAGAAGCTCGGGATCGATCTGACTGGCGCGGTGATGTCGGTGGGCGGTGAGCCGCCGACCCCGGCCAAGGCAGAGGCCATCCGGGAGACCGGCGCACTATTCCGCCCCAGCTACGCGTTCACGGAAGCGGGCGCCATCGGCCTGGCCTGTCCCGACCCGGCGCATTTCGACGAACTGCACTTCCTCGCGCACAAGCTGGAGTTGATCCAGGCACCGCGAGCCGTGGGGCAAGAGGGCCACATCGTCCAGTCTTTCTACTTCACGAGCTTGCTCGATACGGCTCCGAAGCTCCTCCTGAACGTGGAGATCGATGACTACGGCGAGGTGTTCGAGAGGGCATGTGGGTGCGGATTCGAGGAAATGGGGTTTCACCGCCACCTTCGCCAGATCCGCAGTTTTGCCAAGCTGACCGGCGAAGGGGTGACGCTCGTGGGCACCGACATGATTCGGATTCTGGACACCGTGCTCCCCGCCCGGTTCGGCGGGACGCCGCTCGATTATCAGCTGATCGAAGAAGAGGACGACGAGGGGTTCACACGTCTCAACATCGTCGTGGCGCCCGGCGTCGAACTCTCCGACGAGAGTGAGGTCGTGGACGTTCTGCTCGACGCGTTGGCAAACGGGCAGGCCGACGCGGTGATCTCGCAGCGTATTTGGAAACAGGCGTCGACGATTCGGGTCCGTCGCATGTCACCCATCGCGACGTCGAGGGGGAAGTTGTTCCCGCTACACGTCGTGTCACGAGGTGGCGTGGACGACGACTCACGAAAACGACCTGACGGACGATCTGGTGAGGTACGGCCCTCGTGAAAGGAATCCGTCGCACACCGATCGCCCTGGCCGCGGTGTTGTTGGCCGGCTGTGGATCGGGCGGTGCAGACGTCGACTCCCCGGACGTCGTCCACGTCGCGACGCGGCCATACATCTCCTTTGCGACCCTCTTTCTTACCGATCGGCTCGGGTTCTTCGCAGAAGAAGGGATCGATGTCGAGTTCGTCAGGGTTCAGTCGGGCGCAACGTCCATCCCGTTGCTTCTCAGAGGACAACTCGATGTTCTTCCGACGGGTCTCAGCCCCGCGATGCTCAGAGCAGTGGCGCAGGGTGAGCGACTGCGCTATGTGGCGAGCAACGGCTGGCTCGACCCCGAAGGGTGTTCGCCTCTTTTCGTCGCTGGCCGCGCAGGGTTCCTGGACGGCGTCCCCTCACCGCGCGACGACGACAAGCTCCGCCTCTCCATGCCCAACGAGCCGTATCTCCAGTACTTCGTCGAAAAGGCGCTTTCCTCCATCGGCGTTTCCGTCCTGGACGACTCGGTCGAGACCGTCGATCTGCCGAGGGCGGCGGAGTACGATGCGCTCACGACCGGGATGATCGATATCGGGACCATCGGGGGCGCCCAGGTGGTCCAGGCGGCGGATGAACACGACCTCGATCTCATCGGGCCCATGCACGACGTGATCGCCGGCGATCAGATCTCGATGATCGCGTTCGGTCCGCGACTCCTCGACGAGGAGCCCGATCTGGGCCGACGTTTCATGGTGGCCTACCTCAAGGGCGTGCAGGCGTACCGCGAAGGGAAGACCGGGCGGAACGTGGCGGCCGTGGCCGAGTTCCTGAGCTTTCCCGAAGAGCTCGCGCGCCGCATGTGCTGGATGTCCGTTCAGCGTGATGGCGTTCCCGAAACGGGTACGCTCAGCAAGTACGCGGACTGGTTCGTATCTCGAGGATGGTTGGATCGTGCGCCCGCCACGAACGAGACCCTGGATTTGTCGTTCGTTCGGTACGCCAACGAACGCCTTCTCTCGCGGCCTTGATTCGATCGAGCGTTGCGGACACTTTCTTCGCCCCACGCGGGCGTAGCTCAGTTGGTAGAGCGTCAGCTTCCCAAGCTGAAGGTCGCCGGTTCGAGACCGGTCGCCCGCTT
>JBGMQU010000190.1:0-5598 GCA_048060725.1 Gemmatimonadota bacterium
CCTGAACCCCGAGAGACCCCTGCGCGCGGTGCACCCTACTTGTGCAGAGGTTCCTTAACGATGGGTGCGGCTATGATCCTCCGCCAGAGGATCGAAACCACGCGACCCCCGCCGCGAGCCGCCAATCGGGCGTATTCCCGGCATAGCCGCGGGCAACGGACGCGTCGAGGCGAAACGAGCCCACCAGCCACTCCCCACCGAGGGTCGCGGCACCCCGGCTCTCGGTACCGAGGGGCGTCGTCCGGCGTACGCTGGCCAGTCCTGCAACGCCGAGCGCCACACGGATCCGGGACGACGCTCGGACAAGCACGTCGAAGGCGTACGAGACGAGGTCGTTCTGCTCGAAGTCGTCGACCGGGGCCTCGAGAATGGCGATCCCCACCGTTCCGGTTCCGCGCCAAGTATCCGCACCCCAGGAACCGATGAGACCGAGGGTGACGTCCGTCGTGTTCGTCCCAATCCCCTTTTTTTCGTCGGAATTCGGGAGCTTCACCTCTACGAGCCCGCCGGCGGAGAACCCGACCGTCGAGCCGATGGGCGCAAACGCGGTCGTGATTCGAAAGTCGCCCGCATCGGTGGTCACGTCACCCGATGTGGGGTCGAGCGGGATGGAGGCCTCGGACGCACTTTCGATGGAGAGACGCTGGGCCACCGCCCCGCTCACTTGAATCAGGGCACGGTCGCCCAACCCGTACGCTACCGTAAGTTCACCCAACGAGAGCAGATCTCCCGTGTAGCCGGAGATCGGATAGGTGCCGCCCGCGGCGTTGGAGAGCCCGATCCCGACCAGCCAGTCGCCCCGGACGACCTCTGACACGGGCTGCAGGGGCGCGTCCCGCCGCAACTGCGCCGTGAGTGCCGACGGGGTGACTGCCGTCGCCAACGCGGCGGGGAGAAGGAGGAGGAGGAGGAGGAGGAAGTCGAGCCCGGGAGCAGCCCCCCGGGCTCGCTCCGACATCAGGCGCGCGCTGCCTTGAGAATGTCGAGAATGTAGCGGTCCAGCTTGGACAGAACCTCGATCGTCTCGACCTGCGACTCGGCGACCGAGAGTTCTCGAGCGAACTGAAGCATGATCTTTCGTACGGCCTCCGTACTCCCGGTATCACGGACCTTGCGCCCGGAGGGCACGCGCTTCCGACGAACGGCGCCGGCCGCGCGCTTTCGGCCGCCCTTCTTTTTTCGTTTGACCTGTAGCGGATATTTGGCGTGGAATTGTCGAATCGAAAGCTTCCCCACGCCCTTATCGATCTTCTTCGCCGCCTCGTAGAGCGTCGCGTTGGACACTTTCGGGTCCTTCGCGAGTTGCTTCTCCACGTACGTCATGACCTTGTCCAGAGCCATTCGTCTCCCCCAATCCGGCGTCGCGCGTCGACGACTCGAGGCGGTGCGCTGGCCACCCACAGTCGTTGACCACAGTTTCGTGGGCACAATCGATAGTCCTGCCGACTACCCCACGCCAGCGGGGATAGTCGCGGAACACTGTGTGGCACGCCAGTGTCGTGGGGGCGCCGTGGCGCCTGCCAAAACCAACTGGCGCGACGACGCGTATCGAGAGTCGTCAACCGGAATCACCGCAGGCGTGGGAGGCTGGGTGGAGCAGTTTTTCTACAGCATCAGTGACTGGATGCAGGCGGCCGGGCCCTGGGCATATGTCGTGGCTCCGGTCGTCACGGCTATGGTCGCCATCCTCCCGATCCCGGCGGAAGCGCCCGCGATGATAAACGGGGCACTGTTCGGGCCGGTCGGGGGGACGGTCGTCTCCTGGTCCGGAGCAATGGTCGGTGCGGTCGCCAGTTTCGAGATCGCCCGCGCGTTCGGCCGGCCGGCCGCGGAGCGGTTCGTCAAGCCCGCAGCCCTCGCGCGAGCCGACGAGCTCGTCGATCGCGCGGGCTGGGGTGGCCTTCTGCTCGCGCGCCTCATGCCGCTGATCGCGTTCACCATGCTCAACTGGGGTGCGGGTCTGACTCCGATGAGCCGCTGGACGTTTCTGTGGACGACCGCGATCGGAATTATTCCGGGGGCGATCGTGTTCACGGTGTCCGGCTGGGGACTGACTCGCGTGCCCGAGCACCTGCACCTGATCGGGGTCGGGGCGGCGGTCGCCCTGCTCGCCTGGATGTGGTGGCGAGGGAGGCGGGGGAGGCGTGACACGCTGGCAGATGAGGATCGGCACTCCTCGTAGTAGCTTGTGGCGATGCCCACGATACCGATTCGCGCCATCCGACTCGCGGCCCTGCTCCTCCTGGCCACACTGGACACATCTCCGCTCGCCGGCCAGGGGTCTCGCCTTCCGGGGGCGATCGAGGCGGGACTGGTGCTTCGCCAGGTGGACGGCGTCAAGCGCGTCCTGCTCGTGGCGGCCCACCCCGACGACGAAGACACGGCGCTGCTCGCGACGCTGGCCCGCGGTCTGGGGGTCGAGGTCGCCTATTTTTCGCTGACGCGTGGCGAAGGCGGTCAGAATCTCATCGGGCCCGAGCTCGGCGAGGGACTGGGCATCATACGAACAGGCGAACTCCTGGCCGCACGGTCCGTGGATGGCGCGGGACAGTTGTTCAGTCGGGCGTTCGACTTCGGGTATTCCAAGACCGCCGACGAGACGTTCGGCCAGTGGCCGCGGGAATTGCTCCTGTCCGATCTCGTATGGGCGATTCGTTCCTTTCGTCCACAAGTGATCGTCTCGGTGTTCAGCGGCACCCCGAGCGACGGACATGGCCAGCACCAGGCCGCGGGCATCCTGACGCGCGAGGCCTGGGACGCGGCAGGCGACCCTACCCGCTTTGCGGAGCACTTCGATCGGGGGGTCGAGCCGTGGATACCCCTCAAACTCTATCGGCGTACGTTTTTCGACCCGGAAAACGCCACGCTGGAGATCGAGACCGGGGGGCTCGACCCGTTGCTCGGACGTTCGCACTACCAGATTGCCATGGACAGCCGGAGTCGGCACCGATCGCAGGACTTCGGGACGGCCCAACCGCCGGGGCCTCGTCAAACCCGCCTCGCCTTGCTCGCGACCCGCGTTCCATCCACCGATTCCGAGTCGATGTTCGAAGGCGTCGATACGACGCTCGTCTCGCGTGCCCGGGCCCTCGGCGAGGACAGCCGCTCTCACGTCGAGGCCTACCGGGCGAGTATCGTCCGCGCTCGCGAAACGCTGACGGCGCTGCACCCCGAAGCCATCCTGCCCTCTCTGAGTGCCGCGGCGGATCACCTCGACGAGTTGATCTCCAGTGCTGGCGCGTCGGCGGAAACGCAACTCGTGCGTGAATTCACGCGGCGGCGGAGCCTCATCTCGAGGGTCATGCTCGCCGCGACCGGAGTCCGCATCGAATTTCGCTCGCGCTCCGAGATGCTGGTGCCCGGCCAGACGGTCATCATCGAGGCACGCGTCTGGAGCGGCGGCGACGCCTGGATCGAGACCGAGCCGCCACACATCGAGGGGCCCCCGGGATGGCAGGTGTCTCCCCTGGGCCCGGAGGCGGAGATTCCCCTCGACGATACGGGGGCGTTCTCTCTGTTCTTCGCGCAGCGTGAGGAAGCATCGCCTCACGGGGAGGTCGCTCGGATCGAGGCCGGACAGATGGCGCTGTGGCGATACGAGGTCACCGTCTCCGACGCACCGGACATGACGGCGCCTTATTATCTGGCCAGGCCGCGGAAGGGTGCGATGTACGACTGGACCGACGACCCGACGACTCGCACACGACCGTTCCAGCGTCCGGTACTGTACGGATCCGTCTCACCGATTGTTCACGGTGTCGGGGTGTCCGCGACGGCTCCGTTCTCCGGTCCCGTCCGATTCCGCGGCGTCGACAAGGCGCTCGGGGAGTACTGGCGTCCGATCCAGGTCGCGCCGCGCGTGTCGGTGACGGCAGGCTCCGCGGCCCTGATCTGGCCCATCGGAGACCAGGAGCCTCGCGAGGTGGCGCTTCAACTGACCAGCATCGACGCTGCCGGCATCGCGGGGACGATCCGACTCGAGGCGCCCGATGGCTGGCGAGTGACACCTGACCGGATCGAGTTCGACCTGGCTGGCGCCGGATCCGAGGGCCGGGCAGCCTTCACCGTGACGCCCGCCGCACCCGGGGCGGAGGGCGAGTTTTTCCTTACGCCCATGGTGAACACCTCGGACGGGTCCGTCGCGGCCCTCGATGTGACGGTCATCGACTACCCCCACATCGAACCCCGGATAATGGTGGGCAGCAGTGCGGTTCGGGTCGTCCGCTTCCCCATTCAGGTAGCCGCTCGTCGTATTGGTTACGTCATGGGCTCCGGAGACGAAGGGCCGGAGGCGATTCGGCAACTCGGTCTCGATCTGGAGCTCGTCGAGCCAGGCGAATGGACGACCGCACGGCTCGATCGATTCGACACGATTGTCCTCGGGGTGCGAGCGTACGAGGTGCGCCAGGACCTGATCGCCGCCAACCCCGTGCTGCTCGATTGGGTGGCTCGCGGCGGAACGTTGATCACGCAGTACAACAAGCTGGCGTTCAACGACGGCGACTATGCGCCCTACCCGATCGAAATCGGGCGGGGCCGCGTCACCGATGAGAACGCGAGCGTGCGACTCCTCGCCCCCGAATCAGCGATCCTGCAGGGCCCGAACGAGATTCGCGATTCCGACTTCACCGGTTGGGTCCAGGAGCGGGGCCTCTATTACCCCTCCGAGTGGGATGACGAGTACACCCAACTACTCGGGATGGCCGACCCGGACGAAGAAGAACAGACGAGCAGTATTCTCGTGGCCACCTACGGCAAAGGCCTTTATGTACATACGTCGTTGTCGTTCTTCCGCCAGTTGCCGCCAGGCGTCCCGGGCGCCTATCGCCTCTGGGCGAATCTCCTCTCGATCGACGCGCGAGGGTGGCGCGCCGCGACGGGCTCATGACTGACGGCGAGGACACCGGCGGAGGCGACGGGGCTTCCGAGCACGACGACGACGGCCGAATCGGCATCTTCCCCAGCTGGCGTGCACTGTACATCACCGTTCTCGTCTATACGGCGGGATTGACCGTCGCCCTGTATCTCATGTCCCGCTTCCTTGACCACAGCGCCGGATGAGAGCGATCGACTGGACCGTATTCGCGGTCTACTTCAGCGGCGTCGTCGGATTCGCGTACTACCAGAGCCGCAAAAACGTCGGGATCGAGGGCTTTTTTCTAGCAAACCGCCGTCTCGGGTGGGGCGCGATCGGCCTGTCCGTGATGGCGACCCAGGCCAGCGCCATCACCTATATCGGGACGACCGGTCAGGCCTTCGACGACGGGATGGAGTTTGTCCAGGTCTATCTGGGTCTGCCGATCGCGATGGTCATCCTGAGCATCGCGTTCGTCCCGTACTTCTTCCGATCGAGGGTCTTCACCGCCTACGAGTTTCTCGAGCAGCGATTCGACGCGAGAACCCGGTCGCTGACCAGCTTTTTGTTTCTGGTGTCTCGAGGGCTCGCTTCGGGCCTGGCGCTCTATGCGCCCGCAATCGTGCTGTCGGTGATGATGGGGTGGGACGAGACGGTCACGATCCTCATCATGGGCGTGATCACGGTCGGGTACACGATGATGGGCGGGATCACCGCGGTGATCTGGACCGACGTCGTCCAGA
>JBGMQU010000191.1:0-5590 GCA_048060725.1 Gemmatimonadota bacterium
AGTCCAGAAGCTCGCTGGCGGCGCCGGCGAGGACGGCGTTCGGAGGCGTGCCAATGAGGGTGGCTACCCCGCCGATCGACGCCGCGTAGGCCACGCCCAACATCAGCGCGATTCCGAACTCGTAGGGTCCCCTCTGGTCCTGCGGCTTGAACATCTCGCCCACGGCCAACGCGATCGGGAGCATCATCGCGGTCGTTGCCGTGTTGCTGATCCACATGGACAGAAACGCCGTCGCGATCATGAATCCCAGAATGAGTCGGTTCGGGCTCGTCCCCACGAACGACATGATTCCGAGGGCAATCCGCTTGTGGAGGCCCCACTTCTCCATTGTGACGGCGAGGAAAAAGCCGCCCATGAAGAGGAAGATCAACTCGTTCGCGTACGGTTCCGAGGCGTCGGCTGCGTCCAGGACCCCAAGAATGGGGAAGAGTCCGAGCGGAAGGATCGCGGTGGCCGGAATCGGGATCGCCTCCGTCATCCACCAGATGGCCATGAGGACCGCGACCGCCGCGGTCCTCCACCCGGCGACTCCGAGTCCCGCGGGTGCCGGCGCGACGAGCAGGACAGCGAAGGCGGCCGCTCCCAGGATGAGCCCCAGGCGCTGGGTCCGGCGATAGTCGCGTTTGTCGTTCGACTCTTCCAAGGCGTCTCCACGATCTCGGGCCAGATCGCGCCAGTCTCGTCGAAGAGCTGGGGTGGTGCAACCATCGTGGCTCGGCCGTGGCTCGGCCGTACGGCTCGGGCGCGCCGGTCACGGCGTCCCGCGCGGCAGAACCGCCGACGTCGGACGGTGTACTGCACCGACCATGAGCGAACATGATCTGACCCCGAAGAAGCCCGACGACTCCGTAGCCGTCGTCTCAGAGTTGATGATGCCGCACCAGGTCAACAACCTGGGCCACGTCTTCGGTGGAGAGCTCCTCTCGATGGTGGACCGGGCGGCGGCGGTAGCCGCGATGCGTCACGCGGGGTGCGCCGCCGTTACGGTGTACATCGATCGGGTGGACTTCGTGGAACCGATCTATACCGGCGAGCTCGTCACATGCACGGCTCGAGTCAACTTCGTCGGTCGCACCTCCATGGAGATCGGAGTGATGGTCGAGGCCGAGAACCTCCTCTCCGGCAACAAACGGCATACGAACACATGTCTGCTGACTTTCGTCGCGATCGACGAGGCGCACCGGCCCCGTCCGGTGCGACCGCTCGACCTCTCGGATCCGGAGGACGATCGGCGTGCCCGCGAAGGAATGCGCCGGCGGGAGCTTCGCGAGCAGTTGGACCGCGAGTTGCAGGAGTAGAGGGCCGGAAAGACGCTTCCGCGCGAGGAATACCGTGCACTACCTCGCTGCGGCCACGAACGAGGCGCCCGAACAAGATCATTGCCAGGTCGCCCGAACCGGTCAAAACTTTCATATCATGCGCAAACCTTGCCCCATTGAGCGCCTTCTGGCGGTTGCCGGGCTCCTCGTTCTCGCTGCGGGGTGTCAGCAGGCCGATCAGACCCTTCCGTTCGAGCTTGCGGCAGGCGAAGGTGCCACGCTTACGATCGGCACGAGCGGAGGGACGATCAGCGTTCCCCCCTCCTTCTCGCTCAGCTTCCCGGCCGGGGCGCTCACGGCCTCGGTGTCCGTCGATGTGACGCCGCGCGTCTCGGCGCCATTTCCCTCGGACGCGGGAATTCCGGTTCCGGGCTCGGCGTTCGACGTAGGCCCGGTCGGGACCATCCTGGCACTGCCGGCGCGGGTGGAGATCGGGGTGCCCGCAGATCTGCTCGAGCCCGGAGACGACGTTCGGCTGTCGGTCGCGCTGCTCAGACAGGACGGCTCGGTCGCGACCTTCGGGGGCACGTACGACGTGACGAACGGCATCCTGACCGCCGAGATCGACGAGCTGGGTCCGGTCGCCGCGGTCATTTCGGCAGATGCCATCCCGGTCCTCTCGGGCGTTCCGGATTCCCTCAGTGGCGGCTCGTTCCCGCCGCCGCCTCCAGCACCTCCGGCTCCGTCCGGCGCGGCGCTCGCGAACCACGGCGGTATCGAGTTCTCCGCGTCGTGTTCGCTCGAGGCGCGCCAGTGCTTCACCTCCGGGCTGATCCGGGTGTGGGCGGACGATACCGTTCGTGGGCGCCTCGGAGACGACCTCTTCCTTCTGAACCCCAACGTCCAGGCCAACTTCGACTTCGTGGAGTTCGATCAGAACGGCGTGCCGATCTCGGTCGTCGGCTCCGTCTCGATCGACGGCGACCTGCGCGCCCGCCTCAACAGCACCGTATCGAGCTACGGCATCGAGGACGGCGCCACCACCGGGCAGACCGCTGATCCCACAGTCACGACGGTTCAGGTCACCGGGAACCTCCTGATACTCGGAGAGACGATGACCTCGGCCGGCGACATCCAGTTCAACGAGGAGGTCCGATTCGGAATCACGGGGATCGGCACCAGCGAGATGCTGACGCTCGAGTTCACGGCCGACGTCGAATTCGACAATGACGACGGGTCCGTCACGGTCGGTCAGGTTACCGCTCACATCAGGTTGCGCCGATGAGACGAGCCACTGCCCTGGCCGGAACCGCTGTTGCCCTCCTCGTGCCTCTCATGGGGGCCTCCGCGCAGATGTCGCCGGGCGCCCGCTCCGTCGGAATGGGTGGAGGAGGCATGGTCTTCGCGGCGGGGGTGGATGCGGTGGAGTGGAATCCGGCGAACCTCGGGTGGGCGGGCGGCTGGAACGTCTCGGTCTTCGAGTTGGGTGCTGTGGGCCTGGGCTCGGGTGCCGGGATCGACGAGATCCTGGCGATCTTCGGAGTGAGCGTGCCGGGGGCGGGTGCCTTGAGTGTCAGCCAGATCATCAGCGGCCTTCCGGCGGATGGTATTCACCTTTCCGCGGTCACCGAAGGCTTCGTGACGGCGTACGCCGCGGAGTCGGCGAACATTCCGCGGCCCGGGTCGCCGCTTCCGTCAGTCGGTATCTCGATCGGCCCGGTCGGACTCCGAGTGAGGAGCCGGGTGATGACGGATATCTCGTTGAGCAGGGAGCTCGCCGATCTGATCGGCAACGGATTCGTCCAGCAGAACATCCAGAGCTACGCGGTCGGGAATACCGGGTGGAGCACTACGTCGTTCTCCGAGGTGACCCTCTCGTACGGTACGAAGCTCGGCGGACTGCTCTCGATCGGTTTCGGCGGTCGGTACGTCATCGGCCAGGGCATGGTCAACGGGCGCTTTTTCGAACCCGTGATCGATCTCAACAACTCCACGCTCTCGGTGCAGACCGTCGCCGTCGAGGCGACGAGCGGCACCGGATACGGATTGGACGTGGGCCTCTCGCTCGACCTGCCCGCCGGATTCCGCGCAGCCGCCTCGGGCACGAACGTTGTTCAGCGCATGACCTGGGACGAGGGTCTGGTTGCACACACCGCGACGTATACGGAAGCGGACTTCAACTCGAACCTGAACTTCGTCGATCTGCTCGATCGCTTCCAGGCGGAGCCGATCACGCCGAATACGGCCAGCCTCGCTGTATACCAGGCCTCTCAGGGACTCTTTCGGGAGTCGTACTTCCCGCAGGTCTTTCGGGCCGGTCTCGGCTGGCGGGCGGGCGGTACGAGTCTCGAGGCGGTCGGCATCAAGGTTTCCCCGCGGGGGCGATACAGGTCTGCGTGGGACGAGCGCATTTCGCTCGGGATCGAGCAGAAGCTCCCGATTCTGACTTTGCGCGCCGGGATTGCCCGTGGCGAAGACGGTCTCGGGGCGCTCACGGGAGGGCTGGGTCTCGGCCTCGGTCCGGTCCACATCGAGGCGAGCGGTGGAAAGTTCACGGGCGACGGTGCGGCCGCGTCGTGGGGTGGGTACTACGGCACGGTTGCCCTGCAGATCAAGGGAGGAGGATCGTGAGCAGGTCGCATCGCTCGGTCCTCGCGCTGCTGCTTGCGGCGGCCCTCGCTTCCTGTACCGACGCGGTAGGTCCGGAGGGCTCGGGCGGGATCCCGCTCCAGTTCGCGGTCGTCGGACCCGAGGCGGTGTCGCAAGCGGAACTCGAAGCGCTCGGCGCTGCGTTCGACCGCGTCGACCAGTACGCGATCCGGATCGTCGACGCCGCGACCCGGGAGTTGATCGCCGACACGACCATCGCGATCACTTCGGGCGGTCTCGTGCATTCGCTCGATGTCGACGTTCCGGAGGACGCTTTCGGCCGTACGGTCACGATCACGCTGATCGCCTACGCCGCCGGAGTGGAGCTGTATCGCTCCGTTACCACCACTGCGCTCAGCGCCGACCTCGGCGAGGTCCGGGTCGAGCTCCAGATCCGGTACACGGGTCCGGGAATCCGGGGCACGGTCACGGATGAGTCGGGGGTCGGCTTCGGGGGTGTGAGCGTCGGGCTCTACCAGGGCCAATCGATGGTCAGGGCCGTCTCGACCGAAGCGGACGGAACGTATCTCTTCCTGGACGTCGCTCCGGCCCAGTATCAGCTTCAGCCGACGCCACCAAGTGGCGTAACGTACATCTGCCCAGCCTTCCGTGACGTCACGGTACAAGCGGCCGTCGATGCGATCCTCGCCGACTTCGGCACCAGCGCCACCTTCTGCGGGACGAGCGTGCTCGTCGTCTCCGGCGGCGATTTCGACGACACCGACGTGGTGGTGACGATGCTGGGCAACGATCCGAACCTCACGATCTCGACCTTCTTCTTCGTGAACCACCTTCCCGGCATCGACCTGCTGCGCCGGCACGACGTCGTGCTGCTCTTCATGAACGGGCTGTTCGATGAATCGGTGGTCTTGGGAACGGAAGTCGCGGACTACGTGGCGCTCGGTGGCAACGTCGTTCTCGGCTCCTTCTACTGGCAGGGCCGCAGCGACGGCGACCGCGGCTCCCCCGGTTGGGGAACGCTCGAGAGCGTCGACCCCTTCGCGAGCGTCGGCGGCGCGACGTACCAGCCGGGCGTCATCAACGGCAACACGATCGTCCCTCACGCGCTCACCGTGGGCGTCACGGCCCTCACGTCAACCGGATACTGGGGCGGGGTCACCACCCGCCCCGGGACGACCGTCGTCGCCGAGTGGTCGGACGACACGCCGCTCATCGGTTATCGGGTGCTCCAGGGTGGTCAGCGACTGGTCGGGGTGAGTCTCTTCCCGGCGTCCGGCACGACCACGACCGGTGACACTCAGGCGATCTGGGAGAACGCCGTGAGGTGGGCGGGTGCGGCCGGCGGGCCCGTGCCGGTGGACGGCCCCGGCAACTGACCCGCTCCGCACCCGCGCCGACAGCTCAGCGGCGCTCCACCACCATAGCGAAGCCCATGCCTCCCGCGGCGCACACCGTGATCAGGCCGAACTGAAGGTCCCGACGCGTCATCTCGTTCAGAAGCGTCATGGTGAGCCGTCCACCGGTCGCTCCGAAGGGATGGCCGATCGACAGGGACCCGCCCATCACGTTGATCACGTCGACGTCGGGATGTCCGACCGCTTCGCCGCGCCCGAGTTCGCTTTGGGCGAACTCCTTGGATGAGAACGCCTGCAGATTCGAAAGAAGCTGTGCAGCGAAGGCTTCATGCATCTCCATGAGGCCGATGTCCTTCATCGATAGGC
>JBGMQU010000192.1:0-5443 GCA_048060725.1 Gemmatimonadota bacterium
TGGAGTTGTGCGCCCGGCGAGACGGGAAACGACGGACGATCGGTCGTACGCATCGGGATGAGACCCTACGTCTCCTACTCGCCCCTGTTCCTCACGGAGGCCCGCGGGTTCTTCGACGCCCACGGCATCGACGTCGAGTTCGTGACGGTCCAGTCCGGGGCCACGTCGATTCCCCTGCTCACTACGGGTCAGCTCGACGTACTGCCCACCGGTGTCAGTCCCGGGATGCTGCGCGCCGTGGCCCTCGGCGAGCGCGTGCGGTACGTCGCGAGCCTCGGCTGGCTCGATCCGGGCGGATGCGCCCCGGTCACCGTCGTCGGGCGGCGCGGGTTCGTCGATGGTGTGCCGTCTTCGCGAGGGGACGGGCAGCTACGAGTCTCGATGCCCCGAGAGCCGTACCTCCGGTACTTCGTCGAGCGGGCGATGTCGTCCCTGGGTCTGTCGGTGGAAGCGGATTCGGTCGAGGTCGTCGCGTTGTCGGGAGGAGCCGAACTCGGTGCACTGACGACCGGAGCGATCGACATCGGGACCCTGGGCACGGCTCAGGTCGTTCTCGGTGTGGAAGCGAACGATCTCGATGTGATTGGCCCGATGCACGAGATCCTACCCGGGGACCAGCTGTCGATGATCGTGTTCGGGCCGAGGCTGCTCGACGACGACCCCGACCTGGGCCGGCGGTTCATGGTCGCCTACCTGGAAGGGGTTCGCGCGTATCGTGAGGGAAAGACGCCAGAGAACGTCGACGCTCTTGCCGAGTTTCTCGGGTATCCCGAGGACCTTATCAGGGAGATGTGCTGGATGTCGGTTCAGGACGATGGGGCACCCGAAATCGCGTCGCTGCAGAAGTATGGCGAATGGTTCGTCGCTCGCGGGTGGCTGGATCGCGCCCCCGGCGTAGAGGAGACGTGGGACCCTTCTTTTGTCCGTTTCGCGAACGAAACTGCCCGAACCGATAGGGATGCAGGGCAGGCTCGAACGGTGCCCCGGTTCCGGTGATCACATGTGCGACGACGTGGCGATGGAGGGAGCGGTCCCCGGACCATCTGCATCGCATGGTGTCGCTCGGCTTGCTCATGGTCGTCATTCTCGCCTCGCTCGGGACGACTGACGGGACTCCAGCAGGCGAGCAGGAGACGGTATCCGAGCGACGCGAGGCGCGCCCTCCCGGATGAGGACCCCGGTCACCGCCCCGATGAGGGCAAAGGCCAGGAACGCGAAGGGCATGTGCCAGACGATGTTGTTCATGTGTGTGTGAACGAACGAGTGACTCTTGAATACGGTAAACCACGACAGCGGGGCGAGAATCGAAACCCAGGTGGCGACCATGAGCGCTGTGTATCGAGGCTCCCGGAGGTCTGACTCCTTCGAGGATCGAGCGAGTACCAGGGCGATCACGGTGACGGTGAGGAGGACCAGCACGACTTCACCGTAGCTGATGTCTACCCCCCAACGACCCAGAACGTGAGACAGATCGATTGCGGTGCCGTGCCAGTAGGACTCCAGTACGGTCGTCAGATCGGCCTGGAGGCTGTCCGCGAACTCGGGGTACTCCGCCGGGTTCGCGTAGGTGCGCCGACGGAACGAGTCGATCACATACGACAACGCCGGAGAGAGCCCGCCGAGAACCGCGCGAAGCTGGAGCAGAAGTATCATCAGAACCGACAGGACAGCGGCTACGGTGGCGGCGGCGCTCGTCGCAACGCGGAACGCCCAGAGCCGGACCGGCCAACGGTCGAGAACTCCGTAGAACACGAGCGGAACTGCCACCATCACGGGTGTCGTCGTGATGTACTCGAAGCCGGTCAGCAGGCACTTCAGCATTACCGCTCCGAATACGGTGAGAACTATCCAGCGCTCTCGCATCCTGTCTCTGCGACGCCCGATCAGCAGCACCGTAGCCGTTGCGACGAGTGGCAGGTAAAAAGATCCCAGTGACCACCAGAGGTTCTTTCCGAACACCGTCAGCCACTGCGAGTAGAGGCCAGTAACGGTCACGAACACTGCCGGCCAGAGGCCGAAGTGAAGGTAGATCCAGCAGACGATCAGACCCACCACAGCCGCACTGAACAGGGAGGTAAGGAATCGGAAGAACGTTACCTGGTTCTCTCCTGAGAGCGGAACGACGTACTGGAGCAGAGAGAACACCAACGCCTGCCCGCCCGGGTGAGACAGGTACGCCTCGAATCTCTCGCCCAAGAGGTCAGCGTCTTCCTCGAGGACGGCGTGCTGGTGCTCCGCGAACTTCCACCCTTCGAGCGGATTCGTTTCCGCGTTCTCCGGCAGGTACTGTCCGGTGAAGCCGCCATCGGAGAACGGGTTCAACTGCCGGGTTCGGGAGAGCCTGCCGACCACGAGGCTCTCGACGTCTCGGGTATGAGTCTCGAACAACCTCTGGCGGGAGCTGTGCGCGAAGTTGGTGAAGAAGTTCATCGTCAAGAACGCGACGACGACCACATAAAGGAACCAGACCGACCTCGAATCGGGACGACTCCGATTGGGCGTACATCTCATTACCACATGAACTCCCCGGCCAGAAGTCATCACACGCTCGCCACGGTAGGTTGCCAGACGGGCGCTTCGCCAGATATCGGTACCCGGGCCGCGAATCGAATCAGGAGCACTCTTGCTAGTCGGTCGCCGGTTCAGCAGCGTGGTCGACATCGAAATTGCGGCCCTGCGCCGTAACGTGACCCGTATGGGTTCTTCAGCACCCTCCTACCGAAAGGATGACTCGTCATGGCGGAGACCCAGGGTCCCGAGGGACCACCCCCGGAAGCTCAACTCCTGCAGTCGCTGTTCGGCTTCATGGTCACTCGGAGCGTCTCGGCTGTGGCCGAGCTCGATGTGGCCGGTGCGCTCGCGGATGGACCGCGCTACTACACGGACCTGGCCTGAGCGGTGGGTGCCGACCAGCGATCGTTGCATCGCGTGATGCGCACGCTGGTGTCCGTCGGCATGTTTGCCGAGCCCGAGCCCGGGACGTTCGCCCTGACGCCGGTTTCGGATCTCCTGCGCTCCGATCATCCGGCCTCCATGCGCGACCTGGCCGTGCTGCTCACGGCGAAGTCGCACTGGCAGCCGTGGGGACGCTTCACCGATACGCTGCGGTCTGGCGAGTCCGGGCCACAGCACGCCTTCGGCACCGACATCTTCTCGTGGTTCCAGAACGCCGAGAACGAAGAGGAATGGCGACTCTTCAACGCGGCCATGACGAGTTTCTCTTCCGCCACCAGCAACGCCGTCGTCGAGAGCTACGACTTCAGCGGGTTCCGGCGGATCGTGGACGTTGGCGGTGGCCACGGGTTCTTCCTGAAGGCGGCCCTGTCAGGGGCGCCCGACGCGCGGGGAGTCATTCTCGACTTGCCGGGTGTCGCGGACGATCTCGACGACGACGCGCTGGGCGACCGCATCGAGTTCGTCGGTGGGGATTTCTTCGAGGCGGTGCCGCCTGACGGCGACTGCTACACGCTGAAACACATCATCCACGACTGGAGCGACGAGCACTGCCGGACACTGCTGGGCAACATCGTGGACGTCATGGACCCCGGCGCCACCATCCTTGTCGTTGAAACGGTCATGCCCGAGACCGCAGAGCCCCACCCCGCGAAGTTCATGGACGTGAACATGCTCGCCATGACCGAAGGCGGTACGGAGCGCACGGAGAGAGAGTTCGCCGCGCTGTTCGAGTCGGTCGGCCTCACGCTCAAGGCCATTCACCCCACCCCGAGTCCGGTCAGCGTGGTCGAGGCGGTCAGGTCGTAGAGAGACGCGTAGAAAAACGAATACGGGTCGAGCTAAAAAAAAGGGGAGGCGCCGAAGCGCCTCCCCGCCACAATCGATCAGACCGTTCGGTCTAGAGCGGACAGCCCATCTCGTTCTCGGCTGCGAGCAGATTCTTCGCATCGTTGAAGTCGCCGCTACCGTACGCGGCCTGCACGATCTGGAGTACTTCCGCAGACGTAAGGGCGTAGCTGACTCCGCTGCTCAGCGAGTTGAGGAGCGCCGCCGTCGCATGCCGGCCCAGGGCCTTTTCACGGCCACCGCCGCGCCGCAGCGCATCGAGCAGCGTACCGCCGAAGGTGGAGGTGACGACGAACGTCCCGTCGTATGGATCACCGATCGCGAGTCCCGTCCCGACCCAGGCGTCGTTGTTCTTGATCGACGTGTGGTTCTTCCAGTACCCAGGCGTGCAGCCCTCGCCGCCACCCTGCGTTGTCGCCGAGTTGTAGAAGGTGAGCGTAACCTCGGTGTCGCCGTTGAAGTCAAGGGTCGTCACGGCCGGACCCGTCAGAAGCTTGGTTTTCGGAGGACGGGCCTGTTGCAGGGAAATGGAGCGCTCGACTTGGTCGAGCCCGTAGTCGGGAGACGACAATTCAGTCACCACGACATCGACCTGTGCCCCCAACGGCGGGGTCTTATATGCCTCGGTGCAGTCGCCCGCCGCGAGGCTGAACGGAGTCACGGTCACCCCCCCGTCAGCCGTAATCTCGAAGTTGGCCAAAATATCGGAGGTGGCATCCGTCCATTCCTTACAGACGAAGAAATGTCCCTGCTGATTAGTCGTTTCGCCGGGTGCGGGGGGCCCCGCGTGATTCAGCGAAACATCCTCTGGGTTGGTCGTTCCGGAGTCGCACGCTGCGATCGCGACCGCTGCGAAAGCTGCGGCCATAACGGTCAGGGTTCTGCGCATTCTTTGTCTTACCTTTCTTTCGGCCCGTTCGAGTGTGGGTTGGGGGGGGGCCGATACATACGTCGCGAATGCATACAGCCGGGGCAGCCATGTATGCCTGATGTGCCGGTGCACCGCAATCGACGTTCCGACGAGGCGAATGCGGGCCTATCCACGTGGTAGTCAGAGACTTAGGGAGACCCTCGGGTGGTCGCACAAATGGCCGGCTGTTGCGCCCCACCCTCGCTTCCCGGCCCGTCGCTGGACGACACTGCGGTGATATGACCCGAGACACGGGCCGATTTCGTGTAACACGCGTACCTTGAACGGGGCACTTTGCCCCGACCACGCCCGCGCACCCACGCCCTGAGGTGTTCCATGCGAAGGTTCCCCCGCTCCATGTCGCGGTGCATCCGCGTCGCCCCACTCGGATTCGTGCTGGCCTTCGCGTTCGCTCCACGAGCCGCCTCGGGTCAGAGCGGAGAGATCCTGGGAACCGTGAGCGAGGCGCTCGGCGGTGCGGTAGCCGGCGCTCAGATCTCCCTTCTGGAAAGTCGATTCGTCACGCTGAGCGGGGCCGACGGTGCGTTTCGGCTCGCGGACGTCCCGGCGGGCAGCTACACGCTGCGCGCCCATCGGCTCGGGTATCGCCCCGTCGAACTCGCCGTGCAGATCTCCTCGGGTGAGACGCTCAGTCTCGACATCACGTTCGAACTGCAGCCCATCTCGCAGACCGAGATCGTCGTCACGGGGGCCGCGCGGCACCCGCAGCGC
>JBGMQU010000193.1:0-5416 GCA_048060725.1 Gemmatimonadota bacterium
ACAACATGAGCGGGCAAATCGACACGATGATCGATCGGGCGAGACTTCAGGCGGAGGATGCCCGATCGCTTGTCTCGGCCCACGCCGCGACGTTCCTGGCCCGACCCACCGAAGACCGATGGTCCGCCGGAGAACAGATCGAGCACATTTCGCTCACCGACCGGCCGTATCTGGAGGTCTTCGACCCGGCCATCCGAGCGGCGCGGATTCGCGGCTTTCTCGGCGACGGCCCATTCAGAGGCGGGACACTCGGCAATTGGTTCGCCCGCTCGATGGCGCCGCCGGTCAAACGCCGCATGAAGACCTTCAAGAAGCTGAGTCCACCGCCCGACCTCGAGCCCGAACGCGTGGTGCAGGGGTTCGAGAAGGTCAGAGCCGAGCTGGTCGCGAGTCTCGAGAGCGCCCGCGGGGTCGATCTCGACCGCGCGAAGCTGCGGTCGCCCCATCTGAAGCTGCTGAAGATGCCGCTCTATTCGGCCTACGAGGTGGTGCTGACACACGGCGACCGGCACCTGTGGCTCGCCAGAGAGATCCTCGAAGGATCGCTCTCTAGCCCGCCACCTGCGCCGTGAAGAGGCCGAGCGCGATGTACTTCTCGCACACCGCCTCGGCGTAGTCGTGTGAGAAGAACGATCCCACGGAGATGACCTTCCCGCCGCGTCGCTCGCTGACCGAGGCGCCGGGGATCAGCGCCTCCACCGCCTCGAACTGTTCCGCGCTCTGGGGCACGATCACGACCTCGTAGGTCTGCCGCTCGATCGTGTCGTCTCCAACGTATGCTTCGATGAGTCCGTTGACCTCCTCCACCACGACCCGCTCCTCCGGGCTCACGTCATCGTCCGCCTTCACGAACAGGTTCAGCACATCCAGCAGGTGCGCAGCCTGCTCGTAGGGCGGCTGAAGGGTCAGGTAGTCCTCGACCGCCGTTCGCACCTCGAGGAGCGTGCTGTCCTCGAGCACCTTCCCAACCTCGAGATTCGGCGGGTCGATCTTCCAGTCCTCCGCGAACTGATTGAGCAACCGGATCTCGTTCTCGTGGATGTGCCGGTCGAGCTTGGCCATCAACTCGAGGATCTTGATGATCTGTTCGGCTCCCTTCGGTCGCCCGATGGCCTTGATCAGGTCGCCCGACTCTTTCCCCTCCATACGCAGGGCACGCATCAGCAGCTTCCGGAACGGAGTCTCACGATTGCCCTTCACCCACATCCCGGTGCCGATCATCACGAAGATGATGCCGGTGATGATGCCGATTCCCGTCTTGATGGCAGGCATCGGCGTGTGGTCGTAAAGTGCGCCCTGAACGAGAAGCGGGCCTGCGGTGAACAGCCCGAGCAGGGCGGCGGAGATGGAAACGCTCTCCGCGACGTCCTTCAGGTGTTTCCGCTTCCAGAGCTTGTTGATGATGAGGTAGTTGGACACGGCGGCGATGACGACGCCGATGGCGACCAGAAACCTGACGACGGATTCGAGCGGAGACATGGATGCAAACGTCGCATCCGTCGCGGAAGGGCGCGAGTCCGGGTAGAGTCATCCTCTCACGGCTCCACCATCCTCCGCCAATCTCACCCGAGGACCAACCATGCCCGCACGACCGGCCGGCCGCCCCCTCGACGCGCTTCGACCGACGACATTCGAGATCGCCACGGCACCGTTCGCTGAAGGGTCATGTACGATCTCGATGGGAGCGACGCGGGTGCTGTGTACGGCGAGCGTCGAAGAAGGCGTCCCGCCTTTTCGTGAAGGCAAGGGAGGGTGGGTGACGGCGGAGTACGCGATGCTGCCGCGGGCGACGAACACACGCACCAGCCGCGAGCGGCGCGGGGCGCGAGGGCGGACACAGGAGATCCAGCGGCTGATCGGACGTTCGTTACGCGCGGCCGTGGATCTGGCGGCCCTCGGCGAACGCACGATCACCGTCGACTGCGACGTCCTCGTGGCCGATGGCGGCACGCGGACGGCTTCGATCACCGGGGCCTGCGTGGCGCTCGAGTGTGCGTTCCAGGGTCTGGTGGCGGAAGGACACCTGGAGGAGAGCCCGCTGCGGCAATGGGTTTCCGCCATCAGCGTGGGGATCGTGGACGGCGAGCCCCGCCTCGACCTCGAGTACGTGGAAGACTCCGCCGCCGACGTGGACTTGAACGTCGTCAGTCTCGAGGACGGACTGTTCGTGGAGGTGCAGGGGACGGCGGAAGGGGCGCCCTTCTCGCGCGGCCAACTCGACGAGTTGCTCGAGTTGGCCAGCCAGGGCGTCGCGTCGCTGCTCGTGATGCAGAGGGCCGCAGTAGCCGACCGCGGGTTCTAGGGACGCCCCCACCTGCGGGCTGCCGAAAACCCCCGGGGCGGTTGCGCTACGGCGCCACAGCCCCGATCGCCTGCATCTCCAGGGCGACCCCGTGGGGCAGGGCGCCCACGGGGATCACGGCGCGCGCGGGCCTGTGGTCTCCGAGGACGTCGGCATAGGCCTCGTTAATCTCCCCCCAGTGGTCGATGTCGCTCACGTAGATCGTGATCTGGACCGCGCGATCGAGGCCACTCCCGGCCGCCCGCAGGACCACATCGAGGTTCGCCAACACCGTTCGCGCCTGGTCGCCGGCCGACGACTCGCTCAACGCGGTGCCGTCGGCTGCGATCGGCAGTTGGGCCGAGACGAACACCAACCCGTTGTGGACGATGGCCTGGGAGTAGTGTCCCCGCGGCGGCGGGCCGTCGGGCGTGGAGATCGCTTCCATGGGTACCTCTCGTTTGTCGTTTCGCGGGTCGCCCGGTGCCGCGGGCCGGCGACGGGGATGCGGATCGTCGACGGATATTTCCGGATTGTAAAGACCGTAGCGATCAGTCGCTCGGATCGGCCTGGATGGTGGCCGAGACGAGTCGATCGAGAAGCGGAAACGCGGTGTCGAGGTAGGCGTTTCCCTCGGCGACGATCCGGCTCTGATCACCTCGTCGTACGCCGCCACCGGAGTCCTCCCCATACCCGGAGTAGATCCGAGCGACGACCTCCATGCCCTCGACCACTTCTCCGAAAGGTGCGAACCCGCCGTCGTCCAGGCGAGAGTTGTCGGTCATGCTGATGAAGACCTGTGTGCTTCGGGTTCCGGGGTCGGTGAAGGCGAAGGCGACGCGGCCGCGCGTGTTCGACGCCACGACCGGGTCGTCGGCGATGTACTCGTTCGTCCAGCGGGCCGTCATGGCCGGGTCGCCGGCGAGCCCCCACTGGACGATGAAATCGGGCACCACACGGTGGAACCGCGCATCGTCGTAGTAGCCGACCTCGACGAGCCGGCGGAAGCGGTCGGCACCGATTGGAGCCCAGTCGCGGTGCACCTCGATCACGAACCGGCCCGCCGAGGTCTCCAGGGCCACCCGGAAGAGGTTGGAGTCGGAGACCGGCGCGTCAGCGCAGCCAGACCCCACCAAACCCGCGAGGACCGCAAGCCATACGGCCCGTACGGAAGCGCACCGTCTCGTTTCTCCCCCGGCGGTCACCGATCGGGTCCCGCACCCTCGAGCGGCTCTCCGTAGAAGCGCCACTCCGGTACGAAGTCCTGCCGCGGCGACTGACCGAGCAGACGGGCCCGCACCATCTCGATCGGCATGCGGCCGCCCTGGAGGATCGTGTCGTGGAACTCGCGGTTCGTCATCCGTCCGCTCTGCACGAACTCCCGATGGAGGGCGCGGATCTGGAGTCCACCGATCATGTACGCGACCTGGTACAGAGGCGAATACGAGCCGTTGAAACTCCGGCGCACTTCGGCCTCGGCGTTCGCACGCTCGTGCCCGACCCGATCCACGAGAAAATCGATGGACTCCTGCGGGGTCATGCGTTCGAGGTGGAAGCTCAACGAGAAGATGATCCTCGCCGACCGGTGCATTCTCCAGAACAGCATGCCGACCCGATCTTCCGGGGTCTGTGGAAACCCGAGATCCCACAGCAGCATCTCCATGTAGAGAGCCCACCCCTCGCCCCAGAACGGCGTCGAGAAGGCACTGCGGTGCGAGTTGTAACGCTGCGTCATGAACCCCTGCAGATGGTGTCCGGGAATCAGTTCGTGGTGGACCGTGGCGCGCGCGAAGTGCTCGTTGTTCCCGCGCATGCTCATGAGCTTGTCGCCGTGCTCCATCTCGTCGGTGGGGAAGGCGACCTGGATGATCTCTCCGCCCAGAAAGAAGGGGGCCACTTTTTGACGCTCGGGCGACATCATCTCGATCCGCCAGATTTCGTTCGCGAGCGGGGGAACCGTCACCAGATCGTGTTCGTCGAGGAACGCGACGGCCTCCTCGGCAAGCTCGCGCACAAGTTGCGTTTGCGAGCCCGGTTCCCGGTGCAGGGTTTTCACGTATTCGAGCGCGGCCTTCCAATCGTCCCCATATCCGAGGTCGCGCGAGGCCTCCAGCATGCGCGCCTCGCTCCACGCAAACTCCTTCTCCGCGATCGCGATGAGTTCTTCGGGCGTGTAGACGATCATCTCGTAGCGGAGATCCGCTTCCATCCCGTCGGCCCCGATCGGGTCGCCCACGATCGGCTCGTCCTCGCCGGGCAGGGCGCCCACGATGTCTTCCCGCAAGAACGCCGCGTACTCGTCCAGCGCGACCTTCGCACGTTCGTAGGGGTCCTCATTCCACCATGTGAATAGCGGGTCGTACCCGGCATAGTGTTCGTACCAACTCGTGAGGCGCCGGCCGAGCTGGTCGAGCGCCGAGGCCGAACGAAGGGCCACGATCTTCGACAGCTCCTCCGCGCCCGCCTCCCCGGTGTCGACCCTCTGGATTCTCGCCTCCAGCGCCGCTCGCGTCTCCGCGATCAGGTCGGGCATATCGGCGAGCTGTTGTGCGGCCTCCTCCGACTGGACCGGATCGCGAGCCCTGCGGCGCTCCTCCAGATCCACGATCGTCGACGTGAAGGGAACAAACTCCTGCATCTCCCGCTCGAGCGTCTCCTCACGATCGAGCAGCGTCTGGCGATAGGAGAGCTCGTTCCGCAGCAGCTGATAGTCGATCTGCCCTTCGAGACCCAGGCCTTCATAGAGAAGCGCGTCAACCGACGCGGACCACCCCTCGTAGAACGCTCGAAATCGTTCTCGGCGCGCCTCGGAGTACGGCACCGTCCAGCGGCGCGCGAGGCCGGCCCGGTCGGCGGAGTAGCGCTCGACGAGGTCCCGAAGCGAACTGTCTTCCCGCCCCACCAACGACCCGGCCTCGGGGACGGACGTCGGCTGCGCGAGCGCCGACACGGGTGGAGCCCCGATGACGGCGGCCAGGGCGAGCGGAAGGACGAACCGAAACGATGAGAACGCGGTCAGGCGCATGCAGGGGACCTCCTGGAAGGCTGTTGAAGAAGTACGGTGGGTCGCGTTACGGCGCCACAGCCCCGGATCCGAGGCGATACGACGACCGCGTAGCCGTAGCTACTCGGAGG
>JBGMQU010000194.1:0-5351 GCA_048060725.1 Gemmatimonadota bacterium
TCATCTTCGTCGCATGACTTCCCCGATCAGCCGGATCCGAGTTCGAGCGTTACTTGCAGTTTCCCTGGGCGTCTGGGGGGTCCTGGGGCTTCCGGCCGCCGTCAGTGCCCAGGAGCAGGATCCGGAAGGCCAGGAGATGTTTCGGAAGTACCTGGGCTTTGGCGCGCTCGTCACCGGCGGCACGATCGAGCCGCACTGGATGGCCGACGGCCGGCGCTTCTGGTACGTGGATGGCGCCCCGGACGCCTCGGTCATCCACGTGGTCGACCCGGCGACGGGCGAGACCGAGCCACTCCTGGAGTCCGAGCGCGTCCGGGCGGCGATGACGACCGCCCTCGGACATGAGCCGCCATACGCCGGCCTCCCGTTCGCCGATCTATCGTTTGTGGATGACGAAACGGCGATCGAATTCGAGGTCGAGGACCGCGGGTTCCGCCTGACCCTCGACACATACGCGGTCCGCGCGCTGACGTCCGTCGAGCGAACTCAGCGGGAGCGAACGAAGCCCGGGATCGCCAGGGTCCGGTTCCCCGACACGGACGCGGACGTGATGGAGATCCCGTCGCCGGATGGACGATGGATCGCCACCGAAAAAGGGCACAACTTCTGGCTCCGCTCGACCGTGGACGGACGAGACGTGCAAGTGACGTTGAGCGGTCGCGACTTCTACAACTGGCGGCTTGGCGGATCGCTGTTCGGAGGCGGCGCGCAGTGGTCGCCGGACGGCTCGCGGCTGGCGCTGTATCTGGAGGACGAGCGTCAGGTGAACAAGATACCGCTGGTCCATTGGCTGAAACCGCAGGAAGAGGTCGAATGGTGGGCGCGTAGCCGGACGGGAGAGCCCCTGACGCGGCAGGACCTGGTCATCGTGGACGTGTTCTCCAGAGATCAGGTGACCATCGATGCGGGCGATGGCGACGATCAGTATCTGCACCTCATCGGCTGGCTCCCCGGGGGCACCGAGTTGCTGTTCTCACGGATGGACCGGCGGTTCAAGCGGCTCGATGTGATGGTCGCCGACGCGGCGACCGGCGCATCGCGCATCGTCCTCACCGAGACGCAGCCCACGTTCATCAAGGGCATCGCGGCGAACCCCGCCTGGACCATGCTCGCTCGCCCGCTTTCCGACGGGCGGCTCCTCCTCATCTCCGAGCGGGACGGCTGGGACCATCTGTACCTCTACGACCTCGACGGCACCCTCATCCGGCGCCTCACCTCGGGGACGTTCCCGGTTCTCGGGATCGTCGACGTGGACGAGACGAACGGCTGGGTCTATTTCACCGCCCATGCGGAAGAGCGGATCTACGACACACACGTGTACCGGGTCGGTCTCGACGGCGAGGGCTTCCAGCGGTTGACCGATGAGCCGGGCCAGCACGCGGCCACCTTCTCGCCCGACGGGGCCTACTTCCTGGACTCACATTCGAGCGTGGAGCGGCCGCCGAGGGTCGACCTGAAGAGGGCGGACGGCAGCCTGGTGACGACCGTCACCGAGGCGAATACGGACGCCCTCGAAGGGCTCCGGTGGAGCGCGCCCGAAGAGTTCATCGTGAAGGCAGCCGACGACACGACCGACCTGTACGGCGTCCTGTTCAAGCCGTACGACTTCGATCCCAACCAGCGGTATCCCGTCCTCGACTTCATCTACAACGGGCCCCAGATCGTACAGACCCCCCGCACGTTTACGGGAGGAATCCTTCCGCAAGCGTTCGCACAGCTCGGGTTCGTGGTGTTCGTCGTTGACGGCCGGGGCACGACCGAGCGAGGCAAGGCCTTTCAGGATGTCGTCTACCGCAACTTCGGCCGCAACGAGATTCCCGACCATCGGCGGGCCCTCGAGAACGCTGCCGAAGATCGTCCGTGGCTCGATCTGGATCGGGTCGGAATGTTCGGCGGATCCTGGGGCGGATACATGACGATCCGGGCGCTGGTTCTGGCCCCCGACTTCTACAAAGCGGGCGTCGCGACCTACCCTGTGGCAGATCTATACGATCACTGGAGCTCTCCGATCGAGCCCTACATGGATCTGCCGCAGAACAACCCGGAAGGGTACGAGTACGCCTCGAGTCTGCGCCTGGTAGATCGCATCGAGGGGAAGCTTCTTCTGATCCACGGAACGATGGACGTCAACGCGACCTTCTCGGCGACCATGAAGATAGTGGAGGCGATGACCCGGGCCGGGAAGCCGTACGATCTGGTCATCTTCCCGGAACTCAACCACCGCATCAGCCCGATATTGTCGTATTGGGTGGATGCCGTGGCCCGACACTTCACCGAGGCGCTCGATCCGGAGTAGAGCGAGTGTAGCGACACTACACTAAGACGTCGCGGGGCGGGCCTTCTTTTCGATCACGATCACGCCACCCTTCATCACGAAGACCGCTCGCTGGAGCTCGGTGATGTCCTCGAGCGGGTCGCCCTCGACTCCGACGAGGTCGGCCCAGCGCCCCGGCGCGATCGTGCCAACGTCGTTCTCCCACCCCAACAACTCGGCGGCGACGCTCGTGCCAGCCACGATGGCGTCCATCTCGCTAAAGCCGGCCTGGACCAGCAGTTCGAATTCCCGCGTGCTCGTCCGGTGGTCGTAGAAAATGTTGTCCACGCCGAGGGCGATCTTGACGCCGGCAGCGTGCGCGCGACCCATCGTCGCGGACATGACCGGGCCGATGGCCAGAGCCTTGTCGGCCATTTCAGGTGGAAGCGCCCCTTCCTTCGCCATCCGGGTCACGGCATCACCGGCAAAGAGCGTCGAGACGAGATAGGTCCCGCGCTCGATCATGAGGGCGATCCCTTCGTCGTCCAGAAACGAGCCATGCTCGATCGACGTCACGCCGGCGCGCACGGCGGCCTTGATCCCCTCCGTACCGTGCGCGTGGGCGGCGACTCGTCGCTCGACCATGTGGGCTGCGTCAACCACCGCCTCGAGTTCCTCCTGAGTGTACTGCTGGACGCCGACTGCGTCGCCGACGGACATGACCCCGCCCGTCGCGCAAATCTTGATCACGTCGGCACCGTACTTGACCTGGTGCCGGATCGCCGAGCGAATCTCGTCGGGGCCGTTCGCGATCCCTTCCATCGGGCCGGGTTCGCGCCCGAGAAGAGCCGGCACGTACCCGCTGTCGTCACAGTGACCGCCCGTGATGCCGATCGCGTTCGCCGCCACCTGCATCCTGGGCCCGGGCACCCGCCCCGCGTTGATGGCGTTACGCAACGCCACGTCTGAAAAGTACCGGGAGCCGACCTCGCGCACGGATGTGAAACCCGATTCCAGCACTTCTCGCGCGTGTTGGGCTCCGATGAGCGCGAAATCCGCCGCGGTCCGAAGCGCCAGGGGTGTCTCCCACCCGGGCGAGCCGGTAAGCGGGAACGTGAGGTGCGAGTGCGCGTTGACGAAGCCCGGCATGACGGTCTGGCCGGAGAGGTCGAGCAACCGCGCGCCGGAAGGGATCGAAACGTCAGGGCCGACGGCGGTGATCCGTCCATCCTCGATCAGGATCACGGCGTTCTGGACAGGCGGAGCCCCGGTCCCATCGATGAGGGTGCCCGCGCGAATCGCGGTAACGTCCTGGGCGCGCAGTGGGGCGGCGATGGGAGCCCAGGCGATCAGCGCTACGACAGCCAGGGCCGGAATCCGCAAATGGAGTAGACGTCGAGCACGTAGCATCGGAGACCTCACAGACCGGGGTGACGGACGGGAGCCCCGTAGTGTGGTTCGCTGAACGGGGAAGAGGCAACCGTGCCCGCGGTCAGCGCGCCGGCGGCCCTCTCCTACCGCGGCAGTCGGAATGCGAACCCGCCCCCGATGAACCAGTCCTCGGCCGCCTCGCTGAGGCCGACCCCGGCGTTCACATCGAGTTGGAAGGCACGGGAGACGAGGAACGTAAACCCGCCATCGGCGCTATGGACCGCGCCGCCACCGTCGCTGAGCCCGAACGCGCCAAAGCTCTCGACGAACGCGCCGAGCCGGTCCGTGAGCCCCACCCCCAGCGAGAGCGTATAGGGAGCTGCAATTCCGGTGTCGAGACAGCACGCCATGTCGGATTCGGTCGCCCAGACCAGGCCGACGTTGTAGCCCAACGAGAGTCGCTCTCCCAGCGGGTGCGCGACGAGAACCCTGAAGGACGGGTCGACTCGCTGGCTGCTGAATTCGTCGCGTCCGACCGGTAGCGAAACCCCTCCGAGGAGCGCGATCTGACCCCCGGCCCAACGGGCCACCTCGAGCTTGAGGCCGATTTCGGCATCGCCGGCGCCCGAAGCACGGATGCCCTCGCCAGATCCACCGGTGTCTTCGCCGGAAACACCGGGTACGGACCGCTCCTCGAACACGAAGCCTGAGAAGCCTACCCGCGCCTCGAGCCCGCGCCCGAGACCCATCCGAAGGAGCATCTGGGGCAGGGAGTGGTTCTCCTGCGCCTCGGTCGCGTTTCGTGTGCGGGCGAACGTCCAGCCCAACTCGATTTGGACGAAGCCGGCCGGCACCGATTCGGCGGACTCGGTCTGGTCCGGCCGATCGGTCAGGATGGGGCCCGGTGACTGTCCCGTGACCGTGGCCGCGCCGAGGAGGGCTGCCAGCCCGGCGAGTAGGACCAGGAGGGGAAGTCGTGCCCGCTTACGTGCGCGAACGTGATCGTGAACACCGGTGCGTTTTCTCATGCAACATGATATTTAGTCTTGACTAAATATCATGCAAGGCCTGCGCGTGCACCCGCGCCGCACCCGTGTGCATGGCGGGTCGACCTTCCTTTCTCCGCGTTAGCCGATACAGAACCGGATCATCTCCGATCCATGACCGACTCGGCAGCCGGGAGACGACGTATGGCCTCGATGCGAACAGCCAGGTTTCTCACTTTTCTGTTGACGTTCCTGCTCGTACCGATATCGGGCGCGGCGCAGGTGGCGAGCGGGCCATCGCTCCAGGGAAATTGGGTTCGCGCTACCAGCAACTACAACCCGAATGACGCGATGCGGATTGCGCTCCAGGGCCAGCAGGCGGTCCTGACCGCCGTGCCGTCGACCGTCGTGACCGGCTTCGCCGTGGGCCAGGTCCTCTGGAAGCAAATTCAGACCAATGGATCGCTCCAGGTCCTGGGAAACGACGGCCGCTACTACACCGCGACGGTGCGCTTTCTGAGCGCCGACGAGATCGAAGTCCATATCGGGCAGAGCGCTCAGGGCGATGATCAGAAATGGCAGCGAGCCGGTCCTTCGATCGACGGCGACTGGGAGCGAATCGGCCCGGGCACGCCCAATGACGGGATGCAGGTCCGTGTCGCCGGCGGTCAAGCGACGATCCGGTACCTCCCGGCCTCGGCCCCCCGCCGACTGCGGGTGGGCAGTCGATTCTGGCAGAA
>JBGMQU010000195.1:0-5303 GCA_048060725.1 Gemmatimonadota bacterium
TCCGCTCAAGTAGTTCCTCGAAGCGCTCGTTGCCCCGGAGGTTGGCCAGGAAGGGGTCGTACCTCGAAAAGTACGGATAGTTGATCATCCCCTGGTCGATCGTCTTTTCGAACCACGCGAGCGCCTGGGGCACGTCGCCGATCGACGCATACGCCTGCGCTATGGTGTGTGGCACCTCCTGATCCCAGTCCGCGAGCTGTGCGTACGGACCCGCACAGAGTCGCCTCACCTCATCGACCTCGCCTCGCCACATCGCCCGATAGATCCCCATCCACCAGGTGCCGAGGTCCGAATCGGGTGCGGCCTTCACGTCGGCACAGAGCTCCTCCGCCTCCTCGAAGCGCTCGAGGTGGAGCAGCGACATGACGACCATGGCCTTGCTGATCGGAAGGCTCGGGTCGAGCTCACGCATCTCGCGCGCCGCATCCAGTGCCGCCTCGAAATCTCCGGAAAATAGCGGAGCGCTGACACTCGGGATGCGAGAGATCGGAGTCAGCGGATCAATCTCCCGGAGGCGCTCCGCGAACGGTGCGGCAAGGTCCGGCCTCCCCAGGTGCCAACTGAGGCCGTGGCCACAGAACAGGAGCGCCGATGTGTCGCGGGGCAGCATGTCCAGGACGCGCGTGTTCAGCCGCACCGTTTCCTGGGTCTGTCCACGAACCCCCTGGACACAGGAGAGCGCGTGCAGACCGTGCGGCGAGTCCGGCTCCAGCTCGAAGATCCGCTGCGCACATTGTTCGATCAGATCGACGAAATGCTCCTCCCGCCCTCCCGCAAGCGCCATGTTGATGTACTGGAGGTACGCCTCCGCGAGTCCACGCTGCAGAGTGACGTTGTTGCCGACGATCTCGAGCCCCTTCTTGAGCTGCCGGACGCCTTCTTCAAGTCCCTCTGGAATAAAGCTCCAGAGCGCGGTCCTGGCCTTGAGATAGCATTCCTGTGCTCGCACGTCCTCGATCGGCCGGGCAGCGATCGCCTCCTCTTCCTTCGGCGAGAGCCGCACCTGGAGCGCGTCGACGATCTCCCGCGAGACGGACTCCTGGATCTCGAACACGTCGTCCAGCGTCCCCCCGTACTTTCCGGTCCAGAGCTGCGTGTCGGTATCGACCTCCACGAGCTTCGCCGTGATACGGATGCTGTCCCCCGAACGTCGGACCGCACCCTCGAGCGCGTAGCCGCATGAAAGCTCCGCGCCGATTTGCCGCACGCTCTTCGTGGTTTCCTTGAGCATCCTCGCCGAGCTGCTCGAAATGACACGCAGTGCCTGTACGGCGGAAAGGTCCGTGATGATCTCGTCGGTGAGCCCGTCGCTGAAGTACTCGTTGTCCGCGTCTGCGCTGAGGTTCGCAAACGGAAGCACGACGATCGACGGTGGTGCGGCGTGGCTCGGAGCGTCCCCGGAGCGTAACGCCTCCGCAAAGGCACCTGCCGACTTCGGGCGGTCCGCCGCTGCCTTGCTGAGGGCCTTTGCGAGCGCCGCGGCCGCGGTAGGGCTAACGCCGGGCCGCGCCGTCGTGACGGGCGGCGCCAGATCGGTCATGTGCTTCGCGAAAATGGCCAGCGGTCTCGAAGCGACAAAGGGTGGGTCGCCCGCCAGCATCTCGTAGGTGACGCACGCGAGCGAATAGACGTCGCTGCGATGGTCGAGGTCGCGCTCCCCGGCGATCTGCTCGGGGCTCATGTACGCCGGCGTCCCGAGAGACACGCCCGCCTCGGTGAGTCGATCACCACCCGTTGAGTTCGCGGCCAGGGCGATCCCGAAGTCGGCGACCGACGCGACGCCGTCCTGAAAGAGAATGTTCTCCGGCTTAATGTCGCGGTGCACGACATCCCGCGCATGCGCGAAGTCGAGCGCGCTTCCGACCACCCTCGCGATCTCGAGCGCCTCGTCGATCGGCAGCTGCTGCTCGTCGTCGAGCCTGTCTCGGAGCGACGCCCCTTCGATGTAGGGCATGACGTAGTAGAGGAAGCCGCCGGCCTCACCGGAATCGAACAGCGGCACAATGTGCGGATGCTGGAGGTTCGCCGTCGTCTTGATCTCGGCCAGGAATCGCTCGGCTCCGATCGCCGCCGCGAGCTCGGGCCTCAGAACCTTGACGGCGACCTGGCGCTCGTGCTTCAGGTCCTTCGCGAGGTACACGGTCGCCATCCCGCCCTGACCGATTTCCCGCTCGATCTGGTAGCGGTCGGCGAGTGCCGCCGTGAGGTTGTCGAACCCTGAATCCATCTAGGAAGCGCCTGGTCAGGGTGTCAGGTCATATCTCGAGGTGGGAGGAAGCTGTTCACGGGGAGGGGTGGCGGCAACCGAGCGCCGTCAGGCGCGAGCTGAATGGTCGTACCTTCCTGGATGCCCGTGTCCGACCTCCCCACACGCCTCGCGACCCGTTTCCGCGGGCTCGAACGCCCGCGCACGCTGGCGGCGATCGTAATCGGCGCGCTCGCCATCGATCTCGTGCTGATGTGGTATGTCGGGGATCGAGCCTATCCCGACGTCTACCGCGCCGTCGAGCACGGAGCTCGTCTGAGCCAGGGCGCCGAGACTCCGATCCTCAACAGCAAGACGGTAGTGGGCCCCGTCCTCTGGCACCGCCTCTACGAGACGGGCGGTCTCGGATTGTTGCGAGCAACGAACGTCGCGCTGCTGCTCGGGTTTCTCCTCGCCGCCTACCGTCTGGGCCGCACGCGCTTCGGGCCCGGGGCGACGGCCTTCGGCCTCTTTCTCATCGCCTACTACCCGGGCACGCACCGCAACGTCGTGGCGGGGGAACAGGATGACATGGTGGCGGGGCTCTCCGTCGTGCTCGCGGCCTGGGCCTGGCTGGCCTCGCGCGACGGCGGTGACGCGCGGTCCCGGTCTTGGGCTGCTGCCCTGGCGGGCCTGTCCATGGGCCTCGGCCTTCTGTTCAAGTACTGGGTCGGCACGTTCGCTGCGGGTTTGCTTCTCGTCCTGTTGCTCGAGAAACGGTGGCGCGACGCGGGGCTCTTCGCGGCGTGCGCGGCGGTTCCGTTCGCGCTACTGAATTTCGTCGACGGGTTGGAGAGCTATCGCTCGTTGGTGTTCAGTTTTCAGAAACAGGCCGGTTACACGGGTTGGGGGGAGGTCGGGAGCAAGCTCTTCACGACAGGGCTCGCGCTCTTTCTGGCCGGCGCGACGATCGGCTGGTTCCGCGATCGTGACCCCGACCGGCTCGTATTCCTGCTGGTTCCGCTACCGTACGTTGCCTACGTGTTCCTGGTGCGAGACGCCTGGGCGATGACCTTCGTAATGATGGTGGCCGTGTCGTTCTGGGGCATGCTCGTAGCGAATGAACTGCTCGAGGGGGTCCGAATCCGGCGGCATGCGTCTGCCGTTCTCGCCGCGCTGGCGCTCCTCTACCTCCTCGGCACGACGGCCATCGCCTATCGCAACCTCTTCACCGATACGACGACTGCAGATCAATACGAGTTGGGTGCCTCAGGGACGGAGACCTGGCGGTCACTCCGGGACCAGTCGGTTCAGCACCTCGACGAAGTTATTGACGAGAACGAAGCGCGGCCCGTCGAGGCCGCCCACGTCAGCTGACGCGGCGATGAGGAAGCGATCGTCGCCCCGTGCAACCTCGAACGCCTCCGCAAACGGGCCTGAACCGGTCCAACCGGGGGACTCGAACATCAGGGCTGGCGCTCCGTACCGGAAGACATCCGACGTCTCGACTTCGACCATCCACATGGATGGTGAGGCCCCGTTGTCCTGGAAGTAGAGCTCACCGCCCCCGTTCGCCCAGCGAGGATAGCGTGCCGACCTGCTCGAGACCTGCCACTGGCCGCCGTTCACGTTCGGAAACGGTCGGACATACACTTCGTTGCTCCCGGTTTCGTCGGATGCGTAGGCGATGAAGCGGCCGTCGGGCGAGACGACCGGATCGAGTTCGTCGTACGATTCGGCGAGGAGCGGTGTCGGCACGCTGTCTGTGCCCGGGCGGTAGCCGAGGACGTCCTGCTCGGCCGTCCAGAGGATCAGCCACTCTCCGTCGGGAGTCCAGTGGACGCTGAGGAGATCCTCCTCGAGGTCGAGGAGCAGCTCGGGTTCACCCGTTCCGTCCGCCGACCGGGACCAGACGTCGAAGTTGCCGTTCCGGTCGGAGAGGTAGGTCACGTTGAGACCCCCGGGCTCCCACACCGGCATCTTCTCGTGCGCGTCATCGAACGTGAGCCGAGAGTGCCGCGCACCGGGCTCGAGTCGCTTCAGCCAGATGTCGTACCCTCCCTGCGAGAAGTCCCGGAGGGCGACGACGGAGTCGTCTGGCGAGATGCTGAAGCCCACCTCGGCGCTATTGCCACGGGTGTAGGTCCAGTCGGGGTCCACGGGGCTCGCCTCTCCGGTGCGCGTCACCCACGTGAGCTGGTGGTTCGGCGAGGCTCCCCCCGTCACGCCGGTGCTGTAGAAGAGCTTGCCATCGTTCGATAAATACCACGCTACCACGCCGTCCATCACCGCGATCGGGGTTCCGACCATCTCCAATCGATCCGGATCGAAGCGGGCGGCCATGAGCGTGCCGTCTCCCGAGCCGTAGATGAGGTGGCCGGACGTCAGGTATCTCGCGCCGAATCCGGGCGCGATCGATGTTGACTCACCACTTTCGAGATCCAGCCCGCGGACCTCCGCGCCGCCCTGGCGGGCGACCGAGAGCAACACGCCCTTTCCGTCGGCGAGAACGTCTGAAACGAAGTGACGCTCGCCTTCGCCGACTCGCGAAAGGTGCTCGACCGCCCCGCCCGTCGAGGGGATGCGGACCGTACCGGAGTCGGTCGTTGCGTACACGAACCCGTCCGGTCCCCAGAACGGAGCACTTCCATCCAGAAGCTCTCGCACCGGCCCCCCCGCGAACGCGGCCGCCTTGATCACCTCACCCTGCCTGAACGCGAGCTCCAGCCCGTCCGGCGAGACCGCAGGGGCGCCGGAGCTCCCGGTTTCGCGTACCGGCGTGGCCGTCACGTCATCCCAGCGCCGCACCATGAGGACCGCTTCATTCCCGGAGTTCCACCGGTAGACGACCATACTTCCGTCCGGGGACAGGGTGAAGTTGCCCCCCCCTCCCGAAGGGCTCCTGTCCCTCGAGGAAGGGCGAGGCAAAGCGTTCGACGCGCCGGACGGGCTCGGGCGGCCCGGGGCGCATCATGGACCACGCGGTGGAGGCCCGAAGATCGCCGCCAGGCTGGCCATAGCGATGGACAACCGATTCCATCTGCCGCCTCCCCCGACCGCCGCGACCCCGGCCTCGCCGTAGCGAAAGCCCGGATCGGCCAGCGCCCGCGCGAAGTCG
>JBGMQU010000196.1:0-5290 GCA_048060725.1 Gemmatimonadota bacterium
CGCTCGTGAGCGACCAGAGCGTCCGGAGCGAACCGTCCTCCGTCTTCAAGGCGAGGTTCGAGTAGTGTCCCGTGCTCGCGGCCCCGTCGATCTCCATGGTGTAGGTGCCGATCGACATCACATAGTCGTCACCGAGCTCCGAGGATGCGAACGGGGTGATCGTCACCTGGGCGCCCGCGTCCGTCAGCTCCGTCAGGTTGGCGATCAGCGCATCGCGGCCGTAGTCGATTGTCGTACCCATCAGAACGGCGTTTTCGGCATACCGCTCCGCGATCATGTCGGGGTGTCCCATGTTGAAATGGGTCTCGAAGAAGCTCGCGCCCTCCGCCCCCATGGCCGCGCTCTCGTGCGGTTCGGGCATCTCCGTGCTCTGGAACCCCGGCGCTTCCTGCCCCTCGCCGATGTTGGAGATGAGGCCGTGGACCTTCCACTCGCCGTCGATCATCTCGTTGAAGCTCATCCACTGGCCCGAGTTGGCCGTCACTTCACCGTCGATCGTGCCCTCGGCGGAATAGGTGCCACGAACGACCGCGAAATTCCCCCGGATCACCTGATCGTCGACCCCGATCGTGATCTGGGGCGATGCCAGGTCCATCTCACCCTGGAGAGCGGCGGCGATCGTTTGTGAGCCGTGGATCATCCCCTGGCTCCCGCTCCACATGAGACCGTCCTCCGAGAAATACCCGGCCACCATCGCACCGTGACCCATGTTGTAGTGCGTCTGCCAATCGTTCACGAACGACGCGATCGAGGCCGCGTCGGCGTTGGAAGCATACTCCTGTGGATCCTCAGCCGTCGCGGGTTCGTCTGCCGTTTCGGCGGTACACGCGAGGGCCGCGATGGCCAGGAACGGAGTCAAGACACGAATACGCATAAACTTACCTCCTGAGGCGGATGCTACGCGGAATCGTGAGGTCTCCGGGCACTCCTCACGGACGCGTGCGATGGGATGCAGTGTCCCGCCCTCAAGGTGCCCGAAAGATCGCCGAACGTCAACGATTCATGGCACCGTAACCGCCCCGTCCATAGTTTCGTCCGCGTCGTTTTTCGGGACGCGTGAGCCCGCCCGCTGACCCCAGATGCTGAGCCCAGAATGCCGACCCCAGATGCTGAGCCCAGAATGCCGACCCCAGATGACGGACCTGTCGAATGAACGGTCTTGGATTACGTGCGCTCGGCACGACGGTGCTCATCGCCGGCTTCGCGCTCTCGGGATGCGTGGCGCCCCGGCCGACCACGGGGCCGAGTCCGGGGGGCGGCGGAGCGCGAAACGGCGACCGCGACTCGTCCGAGGAGCCCAGGCCGTATTCCGAGGTTGTGACCGACGAGGCCGTGACGGATTCGGGCATGGTCTACATCCACCATGTCGACGACACGTACCTCTTCGAGATCCCCAACGAGATCCTCGATCGGGAAATCCTCCTCGTGTCACGGACCGCCCGGGTCCCGCAGGGCATGGGGTACGGCGGGCTCAAGCTCAACACGCAGACGTTCCGCTGGGAGAAGGCCCAGGGCGACAAGATTTTCATGAGGATCGTGTCGCACACGAACGTGGCCGACGACTCGCTCCCGATCTTCGAGGCCGTTCGGAACGCCAACTTCGGCCCCGTGCTCATGGCGTTCGACATCGAGGCGTACAACGACGACTCGACGACCGTCGTCATCGATGCCACACCGTTGTTTGCCACGGACGTCCCCATGCTCGGCCTGCGCCAGAGCTTTCGCGACCAGTACCGGGTTCGCCAGCTCGACCCGGACCGCAGCACGATCATCCACGCGAAGAGTTTTCCCAGAAACGTGAATGTGCGGCACACGCTCACGTACGGGGCGCAGCGTCCTCCGTCCAACCCGACCGTGGCCGCACTCACGATCGAGATGAATCAGTCGATGATCCTGCTTCCCGACGAGCCGATGCGGCCGCGCGTCTGGGACGAGCGAGTCGGGTTCATCCGGGTCAATCAGGTCGACTACGGACGAAGCGACCAGACCGTCGAGACGCGGAACTACATCACGCGGTGGCGGTTGGATCCGGGTGACGAGGCGGCGTTTCGGCGAGGCGAGCTCGTCGACCCCGTGAAACCGATCGTCTATTACATCGACCCCGCGACGCCGGAGAAGTGGCGTCCCTACCTCAAGGCGGGCATCGAAGACTGGAATCAGGCCTTCGAGGCCGCCGGGTTCAGAAACGCCATCCAGGGGCGGATGCCCCCAACGTTCGAAGAGGACCCCGACTTTAACCCGGACGACATTCGGTACTCGGTGATCCGCTGGTTCCCATCGCAGGTCCAGAATGCCTTCGGCCCGCATGTGCACGACCCCCGGACCGGCGAAATCCTCGAGAGCGACATCGGGTGGTACCACAACGTGGCCCGCATGCTTCGCAACTGGTACCTGATCCAGACGGCGGCCGCGAACCCGCTCGCGCGCAGCGCGTTCCTCGACGACGCGGTGATGGGCAAGCTGATCCGGTTCGTCGCGGCGCACGAGGTCGGCCACACGCTGGGACTGCCGCACAACATGAAGTCGAGCGCCGCCTTCTCCGTGGACTCCCTGCGGGCCCCGGGGTTCGTGTGCCGGGAAGGCGTGGCACCCTCGATCATGGACTACGCGCGGTTCAATTACGTCGCCCAACCCGAGGATGAAGGCGCCTGCTTCGACCCCCGCATCGGACGCTACGACGAGTACGCCATCTCATGGGGATACCGGCCCATCCTCGACGCGGAGTCGGCCGATGACGAGAAAAGCACGCTCGATGAGTGGATTCTCGAACGTCAGGACGACCCCAGGTATCGATTCGGAGATCCCGGCGCGGTCGACCCCACGTCTCTGACGGAGGCGATCGGGTCCGACGCGATGGAGGCCTCGGCGCTCGGCATCGAGAATCTCAAACGGATCCTCCCCAACCTCTACGAGTGGACGAGCCGCGACGGAGACGACTTCACCGAACTTCAGGACCTGTATGACAATTTGATCGGGCAGTGGAACCGGTATATGGGGCACGTCCTCGCGAACATCGGAGGGGTGACCCGGACACGGAAGGCCTTCGGCCAGGCGGGACCGGTCTACGAGATCGTTCCTGAGGAAGATCAACGAAGGGCCGTGGCGTTCCTCGCCGAACACGCCTTCGTCGCCCCGACGTGGATGATCGATGACCAGATCCTCGACGTGCTCGGGAACCCTCGGATGGTCGACCGCATTCGCGGACTCCAGGTGAGAGTGCTCAACCGAACGCTGGACCCGTCCCGGATGCAGCGGCTGATCGAGGCGGAGGCCCGGCTGGGCGAGGACGCGTATCAGCTCGGCGAGATGCTGGAGGACGTACGTGGCGCGGTTTGGGGCGAGCTGGATTCGAGGGTCTCGATCAATGTCTACCGACGAGCCCTCCAGCGCGCCTACGTCGAACGAATGGAGTTCCTGATGACTCAGGAACTCTCGGTTCCGGCCTTCCTCTTCGGGTTTCGTGGCTTCACGGCCGTCGACGTCTCGCAGTCCGACATTCGTGCACTCGTTCGGGGAGAGCTCGTCTCGATTCGAGCGGCGGCACAACAGGCGTTGCGTCGGGTACCCGACCGCATGACGCGGCTACACCTGGAAGACATCGTCATTCGGATCGACAGAACGCTGGATCCGAAGGAATAGCGATCAAGAACTGGAGGAACCCAAATGGCATCCACAATCACATCGCTCATCGATCAATTGACCGGTACCCAGATCGGAGCGCTCAGCGGCAAGCTCGGAACCGACAGCTCTCAAACGAAGGCAGCGGTGGCGGCGGCCTTACCCGTCCTCCTTGCCGGACTCACGCGCAATGCAGCGACGGAACAGGGCGCAGGATCACTTCGACAGGCGCTGGCTAAGGACCACGACGGGTCTATCCTCGATGACCTCCCCGGTTTCCTCGGCAAGTCGGACACCTCCGACGGAGACGGGATCCTCAAACACGTCCTGGGTAACCAGCGGAAGGCGATCGAGACGGGCGTGTCGAGTTCGAGCGGCCTCGATATCAGCAAAGTCGGGCCGCTTCTGGCCATGCTCGCACCGATCGTTCTGGGTGCGGTCGGGCGACGCCAACGTGCGGACTCGCTCGATGATCGCGGGCTCGCGGATATGCTCGGGGCTGAGAGTAAGGCGCTTCAGGACAGGGCCCCGGAGCTCGGGGGCCTTGCAAGGCTGCTGGACCAGGACGGCGACGGGTCGATCGCCGACGACATCGCCGGGATCGGAGCCGGACTGTTGGGCAAGATGCTCGGGGGACGTTCCTAAGAGGCTCCTGACAGCATCCTTCTGGACAACGAAAGGAGAAGACCAATGGGTCTGATCGATTTTGTGAAGAACGCGGGACGCAAACTGCGCGGCGAGAAGGATGCACCGGACGCCGCGGTGACGGAGTACGTCGAGGAGAGTGTGAAAGCGAACGCACTTTGGAATCTTGTCACAGACCTCGGGCTTGAAGTCGAGGATCTGCGCGTGTCGTTCGATGACGGTGTTGCCACCGTTACGGGTACGGCCGCCTCGAAGGAGGTCGCGGAGAAGGTCGTGCTGGCGGTCGGCAACACGCAGGGCGTGGCACAGGTCGACGACATGCTGGCGTACCACAACCCGCAGCCCGAGTCGGTGTTTTATACGGTAGTGGCGGGTGACTCGTTGTCGAAGATCGCGCTCGCTCAGTACGGAAACGCGATGAAGTACCCCGAGATCTTCGAGGCGAACAAGCCGATGCTCACCGACCCCGACCTGATCTATCCGGGTCAGGTGCTGCGGATTCCGCCGCTGGACGACTGAGGAGGCGCTGAGACACCGGGGTCTGGCGCCGGCAAACCCCGGCGGGGCTACGGAATGGTAGCCTTCGTGCTCGGGCGGGCCCACGCCGTAGCGTCGCCGGCGCGAGCGATTCGTTCCGGCGACGGCGGCCCCGGCGAGATGGCATGCTCGGCAAACTGATCCACTTCGCTCAGCCCCCACCAGCACCAGGTCCGAGCATCGACCGATACGACGACGAAGGGGTGTCTCAGTCGCTCGGCCGTCCGGATGTCGGTTTCGGAGAGCACACAAAGCCGCCGGGCGCCACGAGTCGACACGGCGTCGGAGCCGTGATCGACAGAAACGCCGGCGACCAGGGTCCGCGGGTGATTGTGCCATGACGCGAGCGTTCCGCTCGGGCAGCGCTCGAAGGACGACCTGGTAGGCGTGGATAGCATGGGGAGTGGCATCACGAAATCGTCGACCAGGGCCTGATCACCGCGCACCCGTCCCTGCAAACAGAGCACGATCTCCCGGTGGAGCCCTTCCG
>JBGMQU010000197.1:0-5276 GCA_048060725.1 Gemmatimonadota bacterium
GACGCCGTTTGCGGGGGTCTTGTCCTTTCTTCGGTGGGTCCTTCACGCGTTTCCTCCTTGGTCTTGGTCCGGGTGTGCCGGCGTTTCATTTTGTCTGTTCTCGTGTCCGGTCAACCTAACCTAGTCTACCTACCTCGTCGCGCTCGGCCGATTCCCGGGAAGTCTACCATCCTAGGTGAGTGAAGCTCGGCGTGTGCATGCGTCACGACATGGCGGGAGTCAAGAAATCCCGCGATCCGCGACGCTTCCTTGCAACCACGAAGCGTGGCTTCCTACGTTGAGCGCGATACCACTCACACTCGGATCGGGAATCCCATGCGTTTGATCGTGATCGCCCTCGCTCTTCTCCTCATGCCTGCCGTGGCATTCGCACAGGACTCGAGCGCGGACTACGACGAGCCCTATCAGCGGGAGGCTATCGAGATCTATCGGACCATCGTCGGATACCGCACGGCCGCGACACACGGCCAGGTCCCGGCCGTGGCGAGCTACCTGGCGGATCGATTCCGCGAAGGCGGATTCCCGGACGAGGACATCCACGTGCTGCCCTTTCAGGCGGCGAGCGGAGAGGAGACGGCGGGGCTCGTCGTGCGGTACCGCGGCGACGGATCGTCCGGTGAGCGGCCGATCCTGCTCCTGGCGCACATGGACGTGGTCGACGCCCTTCCCCAGGACTGGGAGCGCGATCCGTTCACGCTGGTAACCGAAATGACCTCCGCGCGCCGTCTGGTCACCGAATCCCACGCTCAACGCCGAGAAAAAACACCATGATTCCTCGACTCCTCGTCTCCTTCGGTCTCCTCGTCCTGACCGCGTGTCAGCCCGGTGAGCGCTACGACCTGCTCATCACCGGCGGGACCGTATATGACGGGAGCGGTGCGTCGCCCGTGGTCGCGGATGTGGCCATCTCCGGCGACCGTGTGGCGGCGGTGGGCGATCTCGGCCGCGCAACGGCGGACCGCGTGATCGACGCCACCGGTCTCGCCGTCTCCCCGGGTTTCATCAACATGCTGAGCTGGGCGACCGAGTCTCTCATCATCGACGGACGCTCTCAGAGCGACATCCGTCAGGGCGTGACGCTGGAGGTGTTCGGCGAGGGAGTCTCGATGGGCCCGCTGAACGACGAAATGAAGGCGCTCTGGCTCGACGATTTCCTGGGCTTCGTGGGCTCGGAAGCGGCGGTTGCGGAATACCTGGGCGGCGATGAAGTGCCGTGGACCACGCTCGGCGAGTACCTCGAGTTTCTGGAGAGCAAGGGAATCAGCACGAACGTCGCCTCGTTCCTGGGTGCCACCTCGGCACGCGTGCACGAGCTGGGATACGAGGACCGCGCTCCGAGCGACGAGGAGCTGGAGCGAATGGTCGGGCTGGTGCGTCAGGCCATGGAAGAGGGCGCCATGGGCATAGGCTCGTCGCTCATCTACGCCCCGGCGTTCTATGCCGACACGGACGAGCTGATCGCGCTCTCGGCCGCGGCCGCGGAGTACGGAGGCATGTACATATCGCACATGCGGAGCGAGGGAAACCGGCTGCTCGAGGCGGTCGACGAACTGATCACCATCGCCCGCGAAGCCGGCCTCCCCGCCGAGATCTACCACCTCAAGCAGGGCGGGCGGGACAACTGGCCGAAGCTCGACGATGTGATCGAGCGGGTCGAGGCCGCGCGCGCCGAAGGAATCCGAATCACGGCCGACATGTACACCTACACCGCGGGCTCCACCGGGCTGGACGCGGCCATGCCGCCGTGGGTGCAGGAGGGCGGTTACGACGCCTGGGCCGAGCGGCTTCGCGATCCCGCGATCCGCAGGCGCGTCGAGCGGGAGATGATCGAGCCCACAGACGAGTGGGAGAACCTGATGCGCGCGGCCGGCCCCGAGGGCACGCTACTCGTGGGATTCGTCAACGAGGATCTGCGCGGCTACACGGGCTGGACGCTGGCCGAGGTCGCCGACGAACGGGGGACCAGCCCGCAACAGACGGCCATGGACCTCGTCATCGAGGACGGCAGCCGCGTGCAGGTCGTGTATTTCCTGATGTCCGAGGAGAACGTCGCGCGCCAGATCGCCATTCCCTGGGTGGCGTTCGACTCGGACGCCGGGTCGATGGCGCCGGAGCCGCCGTTCACGAATTTCAGCACGCATCCGAGGGCCTACGGCAACTTCGCCCGCCTGCTCGGCAAGTACGTTCGTGACGAGGGAGTCATCCCCCTGGAGGAGGCCATCCGCAAGCTCACTTCGTTCCCCGCGGAGAACCTCGGCATCGCCGCCCGTGGCCGCCTCGAGCCCGGCTTCTTCGCCGACGTCGTCGTGTTCGATCCGGACGAGATCGCCGACCGGGCCACGTACGACGATCCGCACCAGTACGCCGTCGGCATGAAACACGTAATCGTGAACGGGACGCAGGTCCTGGACGAGGGCGAACACACGGGGGCGACGCCGGGCCGCGTCGTGAGGGGGCCGGGCTGGCGACCCTGAGCGGTCAACCGCCGTACCGGGCCGGGCCGCGGCCCAGGGAGGCGTTACCCGTGCTTCCCGAAGACGTCCGAACGGCGCGAGAACTTCTCCGACGACTCGTGGAGGTTCGAGATGAACCCTATTCGGCGTTTCGCTGCAGAGCCAGGACCGGGTCCAGATTCGCCGCCCGTCGAGCCGGAATATAGGCCGCCGTCAGCGCTACGAGCGTGAGCACCACGGCCACGCCGGCGAACGTGATCGGGTCCGTCGAGCTCACGCCGTAGAGCTGGCTCGCCATCACCCGGCTCAGCAACGCGGCGCCGACGAGCCCGATCCCGACGCCCGCGAGAATGAGCCGGGCGCCCTCGGCGAGCACGAGCCGCATGACATCGTCCGGTTTCGCGCCGATCGCGATACGAATACCGAGCTCCGCCGTGCGCTGAGAGACCCCGTACGAGACGACGCCGTAAATGCCGACCGCCGCCAGTACGAGCGCCGCGCCGGCGAAAAGCACGAGCAGGAGCATGCTGAACCGTTCCCGCGCCACGGAAGCCGAGAGGATTCGCTCCAGTGTCGCCACCTGCGAGACGGGAACCGTGGGGTCCAGGGCCTGGATCTCGCTCCGGGCCGCGGCCATCAGGGACTCGGGATCCGAGTTCGTGCGCAGCGCGAAGCTCATCCGGCGGAACGGCGCCTGCGCGACGGGCAGGTACAGCGACGGCTCCGACGGTTTCGCCAGCCCGAAGTATTTCACGTCCTGAACCACTCCCACGATCTCGAAATCGTCCGCGAGGAATCCTCCGAGCGCCACGTGGGGCGGGAGCCCTTCGATGACCCTCCCGATGGGATTCTCGCCCCCGAAATATCGCGCGGCGAGGGTTTCGTTCACCACCGCCACGCCCCTCGACGAACGGTCGTCGAGGACGTCGAATTCCCGGCCGCTCACGACGTCGATGCCCATGGTGCCGAAGTACCCGGCGGATATCTGTCGATAGTGGGCGCGGGGCTCCTCTCCCTGCTCGGGCGTGACCCGGTCCTGAACCAGGAAGTTGCCGAGGAACGGGATCTCCCGGTCGAAAGGCAGCGTCGCCGTGGCCGCGACGGAGCCGACTCCGGGCAGGTTGCCGAGGCGGTTCACGACCTCGGCGTGGAAGTCGGAGATGCGTTCCAGGTCGCCATAGGCCCCGCTCGGGAGATCCACCCGGAGCGTCAGCACCCCGGTGGCGTCGAAGCCGGGTTCGGTCTCGAGCAGCTCGACGAAGCTCCGCGAGAGCAGGCCGGCGCCCACCACGAGCATGACCGCCACGGCCACCTGTGCGATCACGAGCAGGCTCCGTGCCCGGCCCCGGCCGGCGCCGCTCGTGGCGCCGCGGGATGCCTCCTGGAGCGAGGTGCGGATATCGGTCCGCGCGAGGCGAATGACCGGTGCCAGGCCGAAGAGCAGCCCCGTGATTCCGGTTGCCGCCAGGGTGAAGAGGAGAACGCGCCCGTCGAGTTCCACCTCATCGAGCCGGGGCAGGTTCTCGGGCCCGAAGGACACGAGCAGGCTCATGCCGAGGGACGCGAGCAGCGTGCCGAGGATGGCGCCGACGCCCGCCAGCACGAGGCTCTCGGTGAGCAACTGCCGACTCAGGCGGGCGCGTCCCGCCCCGAGCGCGGTGCGCAGGGCGATCTCCCGGCCCCGGTCCGCCATACGACTCAACAACAGGTTGATCACGTTCACGCACGCGACCAGAAGCAGCAGGCCGGTGGCGCCGAGCAGCACCAGGAGCGTGGCCCGCGTTCCGCCGACCACCGCGTCGTGCAGCGAGACCATCGTGATCGTGTACGCCCGGTTCGTCCCCGGGTATTCTTCCTCGAGCTGGCGGGCGATCGCGCTGAAGTCCCCGCGAGCGGCGGCCAGCCCGACGTTCGGCGCGAGCCTTCCCACCGCGTCCATCCACCGGGCGTAGCGGCCCGGGTACGAGAGGAGATACCGGTTCAGCCAGAAGCTCGATTCGCCGGGGAAGTCGAAGCCGGGCGGCATCACGCCGACGACCGTGTACTGGTCCTCCTCGACCGTGAGCGATTGGCCGATCACATTGGCGTCTCCGGCGAAGCGACTCCGCCAGAACTCGTGGCCGAGCACCATGACCTTCGGAGCGTCCGGCGCGCCGTCGCCTTCGATCAGCCCGCGTCCGACCATGGCCGAGACGCCCAGTACGTCGAAGAGGTTGTCCTCCGCCCAGGTGCCCGTGACCTTCACCGCCCGCCTGTCCCGATCGATCAGGGCCAGCTCGGCCTCGGAGTAGGCCGCCAGATCGGCCAGGGTCCGGTTCCGCTCCTGGAAGTCCGCGAGGTCCGGGGGCGACAGAAAACCGCGCTCGACGCCGCGCTCCACGTTCGTCGACCAGAAACGCACGAGCTCTTCGGGCGCTTCGTACGCCAGATCCTGGAGCAGCACCGCATCGACGACGCTGAAGATCGCCGTGACCGAACCGATGCCGAGTGCGATGGTGAGCACCGCTACCGCGGCGAACGTCGGGTGTTTAAGGAGATTCCGGATCGCGTAACGAACGTCTTTCAAAGCGTGTGCCTCGCCTGTCGCTAGATCAGCCGTGTGTCGGGGCCACCACGATAGACGTGACTGCGGCGTGACGCGAGATCCGGAGCCGGTACCCGGGCGCAGATCGGAGACGAAACCCGCGAACCCGTGTCACGTCGCTGCGCGAGACGTGGAGGACCCGTCCTCCCCGAAAACTCCATCCGCGCGGATCTTTGGGCCGAACCGACCCACCGGGGCTTTTGGCACACCACATCACCCAGTTCGCCTGAGGTCGAAGG
>JBGMQU010000198.1:0-5172 GCA_048060725.1 Gemmatimonadota bacterium
TGTGGACGTCCAGGGGCCGGCCTGGAGCGCAGACGGGGGTCTCCTCGCCTTCACGGCGGACGCACACCAGCGGGACGAGCACACGTATGGTCGGGCGGACCTCTGGTTCGTTGACCTGTTCGGCAACGTCTCGCGTGTCACCGACGACGAGTACTCGTATTCGAGCCCGTCGTGGTCGCCGACCGGCGAGGCGATCGTGGTTCGCGGGAACGAGGGTCTCGATGTCGTGATTCGGGAGGAGAGGGGGAGAGGGGCGCCGATCGATCTCTTCCTCTTCCAACCCGGCAAGCCGACACCCGTCCGCAATCTCACGGCGGAGTGGAACTACATCCCGGGGGCGCCCACGTGGAGCGCGGATGGGCGCCACGTGTATTTCTCGGGCTCGGTCGGCGGAAACGCCCATCTGTTCAGGGTCGCGGCAGGGGGCGGGGCCGTGGAACGGGTCACGCGCGGCGATCGACGCCTGAGCGGCTTTTCCTTCTCGGGTGGCTTCGACCGTGTCGCCTACGTGGCGACCGACCCCACGCACCCGCCAGACGTGTGGGTGTCCGAGATCGACGGAAGCGGCGAGGCGCAGATGAGCGCCGTGAACGCCGACCTCGTGGCCGAACTCGACCTGTCGACGCCCGATCGACTGGAGTTCGAGAGCGCCGACGGCACGAAGATCGAGGGCTGGATGCTCCCGGCCCGGGGATACGGCGAGGGCGGGGGTCCGCACCCCATGATTCTGCAGATCCACGGCGGTCCTCACGGCGCGTACGGAAACAGCTTCTCCTTCGACCAGCAGTTGCTCGCGGCCCGCGGCTTCATGGTGCTCTTTACCAACCCGCGGGCATCCACGGGCTATGGCGAGGACTTTCGCTGGGGAACCTGGGGCGGGTGGGGATTCAACGACTACGACGACGTGATGGCTGGCGTCGACCACGCGCTCGATTCGTACGACATCGACCCGTCCCGGCTCGGCGTCACCGGCTACTCGTACGGCGGCTATCTGACCAACTGGGTGATCACGCAGACCGATCGATTCGCGGCCGCGGTCTCGGGCGCGTCGATCTCCAACTGGGTGAGCGACTACGGCGTGGCGGACATCCCGAGGACCAAGGAAAGCGAGTTCTACGGGCCTCCGTGGGAGGAGCGTGGCCTTGCGAATCTGCTCCGTTCTTCCCCAATCGTCCACGCGAAGGGGGTGTCCACGCCGACGCTGTTCGTCCACGGGGAGGCCGATCTACGCGTCCCCATCGAGGAGGGTGAGCAGATGTACGTCGCGCTACGGAAACAGCGGGTGCCCGCCAGATTCGTCCGGTATCCGGAGTCCTTCCATGGCGGCTGGACGCCGTGGCGGACCGTCCACCGGATGTGGGTGCAGCTGGAATGGTGGAACGAATGGCTGGCCGAGCGCGCGACGTCTCCATGAGGGCATGCGTAGCGGCATGCCTCGCGGCGGCGGTCGGTATCAAACGAAAGAGCGATCCTTCGCCGCCGCCCGAAGTGACAAACATCTGGTCAGGGTATTACGACGAAGTTCCCCTCGATTTCTCCTGGGAATCCGATAGTGGGAATAGTGGGGGTGGAAGCACACCAGGCCTCCGCGCCACCGGCAGCCTTGAATCCAGGGCCGCTGAAGTAGTCGGGCGGTCTTCCCACTCCGTTATCCTTCACCCAAAAGACGACGTCCATCCCCTCGTGGATTCCTGGCCCGCGCCCGCCGGTCGCCCGCGAGTTAGTCACACGACCGCCAACGTACGCTTCGTTCGCGCCAACGATGGTGAGACACGTGACGATGCCGTGTTCGATGAACGTCTCGTCCGCAAGATCCCCATGCTCAATAGACTGCCATAGTCCGGCAACAGTGCCGTCAGAGCGCTTCGTGGCTCTAAAGCTGAGCGTCCTCCCCGAAACTCCACGACCATTCTCGCTGGTTCCGCCACCCCGTGCGCTCTGGACGACCGGATTCGGCACGGCATTCAACTCGGGCTCCGCGACTGGAGTCTGCTCATGAGAAGTCTGAGCCGGACCCGCCGGACCTTCCGCACACGATAGGGTCACTAGCAAGAGAAGCACTATGCCAAGCTTGTTCATGTCTTCCTCCTTCATGCGAAGGGTTGTTTGTCCCCGCGGGGCACATGACCCCCCCAAGCGGGTCCTCGTCGGCCCATCTGTCGCAAACGCGATCGCGGGGTACGATAGCCCGTACCTCTATACACGCGGTCGGCGCTCTTTCCCGTTCAAGGCTGCGGCTACATCCGGTTCGGCAACCAGGTCACGAGTCCGGGGAAGACGGTCAGCAGCGCCAGGACCGCCAGAACCCCCAACACGAACGGCATCACCCCGCGGAAAATGTCCCCCATCGGAACGTCCGGAGCGACGCGCCGCATCACGAACACGTTGGCCCCGATCGGCGGCGTCACCAGCGCCAGTTCCGTCATCATGACGGCGAAGACGCCGAACCAGATCAGATCGATTCCAACCTCCGCGAGGACCGGGACGATGAACGGGATCGTGAGGACGAGCATGCCGAACACGTCGAGAAACGCGCCCAGAATCAGGTAGAGGACGACGAGGAGAAGGAGGAACGGGACCCGGGACAGCTCGAGCGCCACCATCCGCTCGACCAGCATTTCCGTGAGCCCGGTGATCGCGACGAGCCGCGCCATGAGGTACCCGCCGATGATGATGAGGAAGATCATTGCGGCCACCAGGGCCGTTCCCTCCAGCGCCTTCGCGACGTTGTCGCGCGTCAGCTTGCGCATCGTTCCAGCGACCAGAAGCACCCCGGCGCACCCCACCCCGGCCGCCTCGGTCGGCGTGAACAGGCCGGCATAGATTCCCCCGATCACGAGGACGAACAGGCTCGCCACGGGGACGAGGCCCGTGAGCGAACGGAACCGTTCGTTCCACGAGACCCGCGGTCCACGTGGCCCCAACTCGGGCCGAAGCAGGCACCGGACCCAGATGATCAGCGAAAACGTGGTCGCGACGAGGATTCCCGGAATCACGCCGGCCATGAACAGGGCCCCGATCGACGTCTCGGTCATGACGCCGTAGAAGATGAAGATCAGGCTTGGCGGGATGAGGATCCCCAGCGTGCCGGATGCTGCCAGGGCCCCGGTCGCGAGCATCGGATCGTACTTGTAGCGGCGCATCTCCGGCATCACGATCGAGCCCATCGTCGCCACCGTCGCGATGCTCGAGCCGGTGACCGCACCGAAGGCGCCGCACGCCAGGACCGACGTGATCGCGAGGCCACCCGGAACCCGCCCGATCCACTTGTGAACCGTCGAGTACAGATCCGAGGCGAGCCCCGTGTGGAACACGAGTTGTCCCATCAGGACGAAGAGCGGGATGGTGACGAGGACGAAGCTCTGCCCCTCGTTCCAGGATACGAGGGTGACGTGCGCCATCGCGGCCGACGCGCCCTCCAACACCCAGATGCCGGCGGCCCCGACGCCCGCCATCGCGAGCGCGATCGGCACCCCGAGCGCCAGGAGCACCAGCAGGAACCCGAGCGACAGCAGACCGACGGTGGTCAGCGCCACAGATCGTCTCCCTCGTGGTCCTCGAGAGATCGGGCCTGTGGATTGCTGAGGACCCTCGCGGCGAACACGAGCGCGCACAGACCCATGAACGCCATCGCCGGCCACATGGGGAGCAGGAGTTCTTCCCCGGTCTCGCCCGTCCGGGCCATGTAGGGGACGAAGAGCCACGACTGCACCACGAGGAGTGCCAATACGAAGATTCCGGTGAGCGCGGCGGTGACGTCGGCCCACCCGCGCAGGGCCCCACGGCTTCTCTCGTACACGAGCTCCATCCGGATGTGGTAGCCGCGGTCCCAGGCGTGGGGCAGTGCGGCAAACATGCTCCCCAGGAGCAGCAGCCCGTTGACGTTCCGGCCCCAGCGGAGGGGGGCGTCGAAGAGGTACCGCAGGGCGACGTCCAGGGTGACGAGCACGACCAGCGAGGGGAGTCCGCCGTACGCCGCCAGACGAAACAACGCCCGGGCCGCGCGGTCCGACCAGCGATCGAGGCGATCAATGCAGCGATCGAGGCGGTCGAGAAGCCTCACAGGTCGATGATCCCCTGGATCGGGGCCGAGCGAACCCGGGCCATCAGGTCGTCGTCGGACATGGCTTCGTACCGTTTCGCGAGAGCGGCCATGTCGGCAGCCAGGGCCCGGGCCGGGCGGCCCTCGGCCTCTTGCTCGTCGAGGAACCGTTCGCTCAGCGGCGCCACCGCGGATCGCCACTCCGAGAGATCGGAAGCGGTGAGCTCGAGCACCTGGACCCCCCGGTTTTTCAGCTCATCGAGCGCCGCGGCGGCGCGCGGTCCACCGTAGTAGTTCTGGACCGCGATCTGACTCCGGATGCGGAACAGGCCGTACAGTTGTCGGCGCACATCATCCGGTAGCTCGTCGAACGTGCGGCGGTTCAGGCAATACTGGAGGACGGTGACGTTTATGCCGACCGCAGTGAGGTAGCGCCCCACCTCATACAGCCGGTAGCCGGCGATGTCGGGGACTCCGAGGGCCACCGCGTCGATGATCCCGCGCTGGAACGCGAGGTAGGTCTCGGCCGCCGCCATGACCACTGGAATCGCGCCCAGCTCACGGAACACCGCCTCCGTCAGACCGCCCGTGACCCGGATCTTCTTCCCCCGTACGTCTTCGATTCGCTCGATCGGTGCGGTCGAGATGATGTCGTACGGCGTCGTCGCGTCGCAGTGGGCCAGGTAGACGCCGAGTCGCTCGTACTCGTCTTTCAGGTACCGGGGGTATACCTCCTCCGCGACCAGCGCCGCTACCTGCGGACGCGAGAAGAAGAACGGGAGCTGGAGCGCGTGCGTCAGGTGGAAGCTGCCCGGCTGATACGTCGCGTAGCCGTGGGTGTAGTCCGTGATCCCGGTCACGGAGGCCTTGAAGCCCGAGAGCGGGCCGTGGAGGAGCCCGTCCATGAACGGATCGAAGCCGACGCGGCCGTCGGTCTCGCGGTCGACCATCTCCTGAAAAGGAAGGAAGGCGTGCCGGTAGAGCCCGTGCGACCGTGGGACGTGGGACGTGTAGCGCAACACGATCCGTCCATCGCGGCTGACCGATCGTGTGCCCCGAACGAACGGAGCGACGGCAGCGGCCCCCGCCACGGCCCCGATCAGTCGACGGCGCGTCCAATCACGACTGCG
>JBGMQU010000199.1:0-5154 GCA_048060725.1 Gemmatimonadota bacterium
CTGTGCGTGGACCGCGTATCGCTCACGTACGAAGCCGAGCCTGTCGGTGCGCCCGATAGCCCCGCGTTCCTGAACGCCGCCGTCGCCGTCACGACCGCGCTCCCACCGGACGTTTTGAAGCGCGACGTGCTTCGCCCCATCGAGGCGCGGCTGGGCCGGCAACGAACCGCCAACTCGAACGCGCCACGAACCATCGACATCGACATCGCGATGGTCGGGGATCTCGTCCTGCGAGACGAAGCGCGGAGCATCGAGGTGCCCGACCCGAACATCGCGCGCTACGCGCACCTCGCATTCCCCCTTCGCGACCTCGCCCCCGACGTGCGTCACCCCGCCCTTCAGCGGACGCTGGGGCAGCTGGCCGACGCTCTCGGCACGGTCGACGGGATCCGCGTGCGAGAGGACGTCGATCTGAACGCCGCTCTCTCCGATCGGCCTGATCCGTCGGATGTCGAGATTCGATGAGGACTCGAGATCCGATGAGGACCACGGCGAGGACGACGGCAAGAACCACGCTCCGCCACCTCGCGCGATTCGCGACGGTACTTCCGCCGGTCCTGGCCTGCGCGCGGATTGCCGTCGCCCAGGAGCCACCGGTGATCGACTCGATCGTCATCGAGCGTCAGGACCTCTTTACCGATGAGCAGGCGGCCAACAGCCCGTTCGCTGCGCTCTTCAACAGCCTTCATGTAACGACCCAGACCTTCGTGATTCGGCAGGAACTTCTGTTCGACGTGGGTGACCGCTACGACTCTCTCGTGCTCGACGAGTCGGAACGCAACCTGCGGCGCCGAGGGCTCTTCCGATCGGTCCGGGTCGACACGGCGACGATCAACGAGAAGCTGACCGCCCGCGTGATCTCCCGGGACGCCTGGAGCCTGTTGCCCCGCATATCGCTTCAGATCGCTTCCGACGGGCGACTCACCGGGTCGTTCGGGGTCACCGAAACCAACGTGGCGGGAACCGGGAATCGCCTCCGTCTCTGGTACGTGCGGGAAGCGGACCGGGACGGGATCGTACTCTCCGGGTCGGTGCCGCGAATCGGCGGCTCCAACATCGCCGCATCGGCGTCGTGGGCCTCGCTGTCTGATCTCGGCTCAGGGTTCTGGAATGTCGCCAGCCCCTTCCGATCGAACTCCAGCCGCGAGTCGTTTTTCTACGGAGGCGAACGATTCGATGGCCGGGTCCGACAATACCGTGCCCTGGACGCGACCCTCGCGGACACGACGGACTACCACCGACGAGCGTTCATCAACCGGGTTTTCTACACCTACGCGCCGGTCGCCCGACCGGAGGGCTATCTGCGGATCGGTGTGTCGGCCGAGGTCCGACGCGAGGAGTACCTCCTCACCCCGAACGAGGCGATCGATCGCGACAGCATCTTCTCGCTGGTCCCGGATACCCTTTACGCACAGATGTCGGTGTTCGCCGAGTATCGCGGCTCGCGGTTCGTCCGCATGGGACGATTCAACGGGTTCACCGAGGAAGACCAGGATCTCAGTAACCTCGTGTTCGTTTCGGCGGCGCTCGCGCCTACCCTGTTGGGGTACGAGCGCACGGGTCTGGGGGCGAGGATGGTGCTGCGCTCCGGCGTTCGGGCCGGCCGGACCTTGCTGAAGGGCGTCGTGGATGCGAACGCGCTGTTCAACAGCGCCGGCCTCGACTCCGGGCGGGTCGTGGCGACCGGGACGATGGCGATCCGCACTGCCGCGCGACACTCGAGCTTCTTCCAGGTATCGGGGGGCGTCATGGAGCGGCCGCCACCGGGCGGCGAGTTCGATCTCGGGTTCCAGATCCTGCCGCGGCTGTGGGGACCGCACGCCTTCGTCGGAACACGCAGCGTTCGCATGACCTTCGAGCACCGGTACTTCGTGTGGGACAACATCGGCGACATCATAGGGGTCGGATTCGCGGGGTTCGTCGACTACGGAGGGGCCTGGTACAAGGACCAGGAGCCGAGGATGGGAGGAAACGCGGGCATGTCCGTGTTCTTCGGATCTCCGTTGAGCTCACTGGCGCAGATCAACCACCTGAGCGCGGGCTACCAGTTTGGAGGAGGGGTGGAAGAGTCGGGCCGGAGCCGATGGGTGTTTACCCTCGGGTCGGGCATCATTTTCTAAGCCGACGTCTAAAACCCCTCGACCCTCGGACTGTCGCCCGTCCTCAACGCGGCCGCGACGAGTGCCGCCACCCGGACGTTGTCCTCCAACAGAGCCACGTTCGTCTTCACCGTCTCCCCATCACTAATCTCCGCGAGACGCGCGAGGAGCCACGGCGTGAGTGCCTTGCCGGATACGCCGGCAGCCGCCGCTTCTCCTTCGGCCTGCTCGATCCAGCCCGCCACGACATCGGAGGCCAACTCGTACTCCTCGGGCGCCGGGTTGCACACGAGGACGCCGGACTCGAGACCGAGCGTCCGGTGGGCCTCGATCGCACGGGCCGCGGCGCCCGCATCCTCGACGACATGCTCGAGGGGGAGGCCGGACGAACGCGAGTAGAACGCCGGAAACTCGTCCACCCCCAAGCCGAGTACCGGAACGCCCAGCGTTTCGAGCACCTCGAGCGTGCGGCCGAGATCGAGGATCGCCTTCGCCCCGGCGCACACTACAGCGATCGGAGTTCGGGACAGCGTGGCGAGATCTGCCGACACGTCGAGCGAAGTCTCTCCCCCGCGGTGTACGCCCCCGATGCCGCCGGTGGCGAGTACATCGATCCCGGCGCGCGAAGCGAGCACGGATGTGGCGGCCACCGTGGTGGCGGCACATCCCCCGGCCGCCATCACGGGACCCAGGTCACGCACGCTCGCCTTGACGACGTTTTCGTCGGAGGCGAAGCGGTCGACCGCATCTGCGTCGAGCCCGATGGACGCCACCCCATCCACGATTCCGATCGTGGCGGGGACGGCCCCTTGCTCACGGGCGATCGCCTCGAGCCGCGCGGCGACTTCCGCGTTCTGCGGGTACGGAAGACCGTGCGCGATGACCGTGGTTTCGAGGGCCACGATCGGCCGCCGTGCGGTCAGGGCGGCCTCGACCTCCGGCGCGATATTCAGTTTGTGGATCATCTGAACGTGAACCCCAGCGTAACCATCCACTGATCTCCTCCACCAAATGACTTTCGGCCCTCCAGGAACGGAGCGATTCCGAAAATTTTTGCCTCGACGCCGACCAGCGTGTTGACGCCCGTCTTCGTCTCATCGACATCGAACGTGCCGTCGAGAGACCCCTCGATCTTCGTCCCGGCCAGGTTGAGTCCGCCGCCCACGTACGGCGTGACGAGTGGAATACCGAATGTGTAGTGCACGTTGAAGTTCGCCTCCCAGTAGTCGACGTCTTCGGCCAGGACCGGAACCCCGGACCGCTCGAACGACTGCGCGCTCGGAAAGAAGATCTCGAACGAGCCGGCGAGGCGGAACCCGAAATCGAGCGGTCCCAGCTCCGCCATAACGCGAGGCCCGATCCCCCAGTTCGCATTCTGGGAGCTGGTCGCCTGGAGACCGACGAAGACCTGTCCGAGCGCGGGCGTCGCCGCCCCGGCAACCACCCCGACCGCGACCACGACGCCTCGCAAACCCACCGCCGCGCGACCGCGCGACCGTTTCGGGAATTCCCGTCCACGCATCCGCTTCCCCTTTCTTCCCGATGAGAGTCTCGACGCCGTGTATATAAGCCGGCCGCCCTCGTCGGTGAAAGCCGGTGTCGACGAAAAGGTGAAGAAGTGGCAACGTTAGGAGGATCTGCACCTGATGTCTCGCGAATGTCTTGATCGAACGGATGACGCTTGATGAGCGAGTTCTTTTCCCAGACCTACGTCTGGCTCCAGCACAGATTCACCGAGATCGGTCAGGGGCATCTGCTGTGGGCGCTGGTCGCCACCGCATTGCTGATCATCGCCGGCCTGGCGATCGGCGGGCTGGTGCGCGTCATATTCCGCCGATTCGATCGCAGGCTCGCATCATGGGAGGGCTCGCGCCTGGGGGCGGTAAGGCTTCAGAACCAGGAACTCCTCTCCGCCGATGACACGACCAGAGTCGTCCGCGGGATCGTCCGGTGGGTAGGCTACTTTTTTTACGCCGTGCTCGTCTACCTGGTTCTGCAGCTGATCTTCCTGTCATTCCCCATCACCCGGGGAGTGGGGACCACCCTCCTTCAGAGTCTCGGGGATTCCGTCCGGTCGATGGGGTCGGGCGTCGTCGAATATCTGCCGAGCATCGTCTTCCTGGCGGTCCTCTATTTCTTCGCGACGCGAGCCATCAAGCTGACGCAACTCGTTTTCCGTGGCATCGCGATCGGACGCATCACGATCCACGGATTCGACGCCGAGTGGTCGCGACCGACCTTCAAGATCGTCCGGTTCCTGATCTGGATTTTCTTCCTGGTCGTCGCGTTTCCGTATCTCCCCGGCTCGGAGTCTCCCGCGTTCCGAGGGGTGTCCATCTTTCTCGGCGTGCTGCTGTCGCTCGGCTCCACCGGTGCTGCCGCCAACTTCATCTCCGGCATCATGCTCACCTACACACGGGCCTTCCGAATCGGCGACTGGGTCCGGATCGCGAATGTCGAGGGCATCGTGACCGATCGCACGCTCTTCGTGACGAGGGTACGATCGCCAAAGCAGGTCGTGGTGACGGTACCGAACTCGATGGTGATGACGTCCCCCGTCGAGAATTTCGCGTCCGACGGCCGGAAGAAAGGCGTCTTCCTCAACACCACGGTGACGATCGGGTACGACGTGCCGTGGCGACGGGTCCACGAACTGCTGCTGGCCGCCGCGGCGAGCACGTCGAAGATCGAAGAAACCCCCGAATCGTACGTGCTTCAGACCAGCCTGGACGATTTCAGCGTGGCCTACGAGCTGAACGCCGCCACGCGTGAGCCCGACGTCATGCCCGCGACCTACTCTGAACTTCACCAGAACATCCAGGACCAGTTCGCCGCCGCCGGGATCGAAATCGCGTCGCCGAGCTACCTGGCGCTTCGAGACGGAAACGACCCGGCTGTGCCGATCGATGGCCCGCCGGACAGTCCGACGAAGCGGGCGTTCCGGTTCCTCGGGATGGAGCCGTCGAACTGACCTCGTTCAGGCACGTCGGCCGGGCGAAGTGGCGGTGGCTCCTGGTTCGCGGGCTGGCTCACGCGGATGGGCTCGTTGCCCGAG
>JBGMQU010000200.1:0-5122 GCA_048060725.1 Gemmatimonadota bacterium
GGACGAGTGGGGGCCGTTCGACTGGAGGTCGCCGAAGCTGTGGCCCGTCGACACCGCCCGCGTGACGGTCCCGCTTCGCGTCGTGGGGCCCGACGGGCAGTGGACGGTCACCCGTCAGCGCGGGATCGACGATCTTTCAGGAAAGACGGGTCTGATCGGCGACACGCTGATCATCACGCCCCGGCCGGGAAACGAGGGCGATTGGTCGGTCGAGTTCGAATACCTGGGCGAGCCCGTGATCGGCCCCCGCGGCACACCGAGTCCGGAAGGCGAGGCCGTACCGTTCGGGTTCGAACGTTTCGATCCGGTCACCGAGTGGCAACTCGCGTACTACGCGTGGTCGGACGAGGCGTACGATCCGGGGTCCGATCCGACCGCCCTCGACGAGTTGATCGCTTCCGGTCCACTCCTCCGCGCCACCGAACCGGACCTCGACTTCATGTGGTATCGCCCGCTCGTCGACGGTCTCCCCCGGGAACGATGGGCGCTCGAGGCCACCGCGTCCGTCTCGCTGCCTCCCGGCGAGTTCTCCGTCCGCACGATCAGCGACGACGGCATCCGCGTATGGATCGACGGGCAGCTCGTGATCGATCGATTCGACCCGCACGGCTCCGAAGTCGACTACGCTCCCGTGCAGCCCGGCGAACACGACATCCGCGTCCGCTACTACCAGCTGGGCGGGTGGTCGGAGCTCCGGGTCGAGGTCGTACGCGGATCGGCACGCTCCCGGGGGTCGGCCGGGCCACACTGACGCCCGCAACCCGAGATCACTCGATCCGGAAATCCTCGATCTGGATCTCTTTCCCGTGGTCGGCGTAATCGCCGGCCGTGCGGGCCCGCCGAAAGTCGCCCCAGTTGATGGGGCGGTAGCGCGGCGGCGTTTCGTCCGGAGTCGGCAGCGGAGCGCAGTCGGTCTCGTATGACGGATTGTAAAAGAAGGGGATGCTGTATCGGGCCGCCGTGTTCATCGGGCGTACCCGGTGGAGCGCCGCCCTGTACCGATCGTTCGACCAGACCTGTGTCATGTCGCCGATGTTGATCACGAACGCACCGTCGACCGGCGGCACATCGATCCAGCCGTCGCCGTCGTGGACCTGGAGTCCGCCGACGTCATCCTGCAGGAGGATGGTCAGGGCGCCGGCGTCCGTATGGTGACCGAGGGCCATCTCGCCCAAGCCGGTTGTCCTGGCGGCCTCCTCGACCGCCAGCGGATCATCGAGTGGATAGTAGTTGAGCCGTACGAAGCTCGTGTGCGGCTCGAAAGATGGCCGAAGATGGTCGGCCTCGAGTCCGAGACCACGGCAAAACGCCTGGAAGATGCGTCGGCCCAGCCGTTCGCATTCCGCGAAGTACTCGGTCATCGTCGACCGTAGCGACGGCGCCCCGGCCGGCCACTGGTTGAACCCGTCGACGGGTGCACGGTTTTCCTGATGATCGTCTGGCAGATCCGGACGTAGCACGTACCCGAAGTCGAACACCTCCTTCAGGTCGCGCGCGTTCTTCGTGAGCTCCCGATCGTAGTACCCGCGCGGATTTTCCCCGCTTCGTTCGATCGCCAGCTTCGACGGCCGCGGCAACTCGAAGAACGCTCGAGCCTCACTCCAGACACGCTCGAGCAACCCTGCCGGCACCCCGTGATCCACGACCTGGAAAAACCCCCAGTCGCGGCAGGCAGCCGCGATGTGGTCGACGACGGCCTCCGGGGCCGGTTCGTCGGGCGTGCGGCCGGACTCGCCGAGATCGATGACCGGGACGTTTCGATGCGTCGTCATGAACCCGGGCCCTCAGCCAGCCGCAGCATGAGGAGCGCGGCACGTTTCGTTTGTAGCCCGAGCGTCGGCAGGTCTATCCACTCATCCACGGTGTGGTCGTTTCCGCCTCCGGGGCCGAGACCGTCGATCGCCATCTCCACGTGGCCGGTCGTGAACGCGACGTCGGCAGCTCCGGCGTTTCGGGGGTTCACAGCCGTGACCTCTCCGGCGCCGAGGTCACGGCTCACCGCGTCGAACATGGCCAGCAAGCGGCGGTTCCCCTCCGACGGCGCGAGCGGAGGATATCCGTCGGTAAACGTGATCTCGGCGCTCGTGCCAGGCAGATTCTGACTCGCGACAAATCGCATGATCGCGCGCGCCTCCTCGAGTTGCTCGAGCGTGATCGTTCGCAGATCCCCCGTGACGATGGCGTGCTCGGCCACGACGTTGCTCTTCCCGAACGCATCTCCGCCCGCAGTCGTCGCGTCGTAGTCGACGTCCGTTCCCGCGACCATCACGCCGGGATTGAACGTCAGAAGCGGCACCCCGGCCAGCCTCTCGTAGAACTGCCGGAGGATGCGAGATGCTTCGTAGATCGCACCCGCACCGACCTCGGGCTGAAACAGTTGGGACGAGTGCGCCGGCGTCCCGGTGACGTTCAGTCGCCACCCCGTCGAACCGCGACGTGCGACCACGGCCGTCGCCGGGTTGCTGTCGCCGTTCTCGAACGCGATCGCGACGTCGGCCTCCTCGGCAGCGGCCACGATCGCCGCCTTCGACAGGCCGAGCGGCCGACCGCTGCGCTCTTCATCACCGGTCATCACGACGGTAATCGTCATGTCGTCCAGCGCCCCGGCGGCCGCGAGAGCACGGAGCGCGTGGACGATGATGACGTCCCCGCCCTTCATGTCGACGACCCCCGGCCCGGCCGCACGATCGCCTTCCCGCTCGAATCGTTGAAACGGGCTGCTGGGCTCGAACACCGTGTCCAGGTGACCGATGAGGAGAAGGTGCGGCCCCCGGTTGCCGTGGCGAGCGACGAGGTGGCCGGCTCGATCGAAGGGGGCCCCGTCGACCCATTCCGTCTGGAACCCGAGGGCATCGAACTCCGCCCGCAACACGTGCCCGACCTCGACGACGCCTTCGAGGTTCATCGTGCCGCTGTTGATATTTACGAGGCGCTCGAGAAGCTCGATTGCCGCCTCCGACTCTTCGTCGATGGCGCGGACGACGCGAAGTTCCGTGTCGCTCAACGTCTGCTGAAGAAACGCGAGATCCGTGGCCCCGTGCAGGTCCGCGGGCATCGCCCAGGAGACGCCGAGCGTCAGTGTGATGGCCAACGCCAGTGTACCGTGCATCCGTGCCGATCCTCCGTTGAACTCGAGCGTTGTCACCGGTCTTCGTACGCCGTGTAGTCGAACTTCTGGCCGCTCATCGAAGCCTCCGCCATCGCGCCACCCTTCGCACGCGTGAAAACGGCCACGCCGTTGCGATAGCTGGCGTCCGCCGACGCCCCGGATGTCAGCGCGACCGCCGAAACGGCGGCGCCGAACTCGAGCTTCGAATCGATGAGACGCTGCAGGACCTCAGCGTTCTCGAAGAAGATGACTTCGCTGTAGGACTGGCCACCGATCTGGAGCCCCACGGAGAGCATGGAGATCTCGGCCTTCCCGATCAGCTCGTCTCCCTTGAAGACCTGGCCGGTTCCGTGTCCGGCGCCGACGATAAATCCGCCCTTTCCGACGTTGGGAAAGACCGCGTATCCGTACGCGCCGTTGAACCAACTCGCCATTCCCGAGTCCCCGGCCCGGAACGTCTCGATCGTCTCCGTGACGTCGTCCCGCACCTCCTGGGCGCGGAGAGAACCCACGTGGATCGCGAGCAAGAGGATACCCGCGGCCAGGGCCGGCAGCCTTCGTTTCATGATTTCTCCAAACGATGAACGCGGCGCTGCGGCCCGGTCGAACTCCCGGCCGGGCGGCCCGTTCAGGCCGCCCGCTTTTTCCCTACGTCTTTACCAGAGCGTGGGGGCCGCGGCGTCGCTGGTCTGTGGTGCAGGGCTCGGTGCAGGAGCGATCTCGTCCGAGACGCGATCCTTCAGGCCCTTTCCAGCCCTGAACGTAGGTATGGTCTTGGGTGAGATCCAGATGGGATCCCCCGACTGCGGGTTCCGGCCGGTGCGTCCCTTCATGTCGCGGGTGCCGAACCTGCCGAATCCGGTGACCATGAAGTCACGGCCCGCGTCGAGCTCCGTGGCGATGATGCCGGCGCCCGAGTCGGTGCCGAAGATGCAGTCGATCACCTCCCTCGCCTTTGCCTTGGAAAGGTCGGTGTTCGAAGCGAGCTTTACCGCGAAATCGTCCTTGGTCATTCCATCCTCCCGTCTGAAGCGAAACAGCCGGTCGAGGATGCACGGACGGGACCCTGTAATGTCGCCCCGGGTAACGAGTTGGGTCAAGGTGCGCGCGCGGGCGGGCGGCCCGCCTGGAAGAGCCCCGCTGGTGTCGCACCTGGCGCCACCTCATTGTACGCCACGCATCGGGCCCGCCTCGCGATGCATGGATGCATGGCCGATCACAACGCTCCACCAGGATCCCCACGATGGCATACTCCATTGAAGACCTGATCACGCTGCTCGAGTTGGAGTCGCTCGAACGGAACATCTACCGTGGCCTCAACCGTGATATCGGATCGGGGAGGATCTTTGGCGGTCAGGTGCTCGCCCAGGCGCTCGTGGCGGCCCAAAAAACCGTTGAGGAGGACGATCGCTCGGCGCACTCCATGCACGGGTACTTCATCCTTACGGGCGACCTGGCCACGCCGGTCGTGTATTTCGTCGACCGACTGCGCGATGGCCGGAGCTTCGCAACGCGCCACGTCACCGGCATCCAGCACGGGAACGCCATCTTCGACATGTCCGCATCGTTTCACCGGACGGAGCAGGGGTTTTCGCACCAGGCCCGGATGCCCGACGTCCCGGGCCCTGACGACCTTCCGTCCGAGCTGGAGTTGCTGCGCGCCCAGTCGGACCGCATTCCGGACTCGCTACGCGCCGTGCTCACCCAGGACCGCCCCCTCGACTCCAGACCCGTGGAGACGCGCGACCTGTTCGACCCGAAGCCCGACAAGCCGATCCGAAACACGTGGGTGAGGACCGTGGGGCCCCTCGCCGACGACCCGCTCCACCACCAGGCCGTCCTCGCGTACACCTCCGACTACTGGCTGCTGGGAGCGGCGCTGCAGCCGCATGGGCGATCGTTTCGCGAACCGGGCATCATGGCGGCGTCGCTCGACCATTCGATCTGGTTTCATCGTCCCTTCCGCATCGACGAGTGGTTGCTGTACTCGGTGGACAGCCCCATCGCGAACGG
>JBGMQU010000201.1:0-5113 GCA_048060725.1 Gemmatimonadota bacterium
CCACACCTGACGCGCAGGATACATCATGTGTTCTCCCGGGTTCGGAACGTCGTTCCCCCACCCTGCCCATCCCCGGGAGAGACTACTCGTGCCGAAGCGCCTCCGCAGGATTGACCGATGATGCGCGCCGCGCCGGCAGGTACGATGCCACGCCGCTGACCACGAGCAGGATCGCCGCGAACCCTCCGAACGTGACCGGATCCGTCGCGCTCACGCCGAACAGCAGCGTCTGCATCAACCGTGTGAGGGCGAGACCCCCGACAAGCCCGATCGCGACCCCGATCGTCGCGACGATGAGCCCCTGTTGCACGACCATCTTCTTGATCTGAGCGTGGCCGGCGCCCATGGCCATCCTGATCCCGAACTCGCGAAGCCGCCGGCTCACGATGTAGGAGATCACGCCGTACACCCCGATCGTACCGAGAAGCAGGGCGACGACCGCCGCGATTCCCAGCATGACGAGCGTGAAGGACATCCGTGCGCTCGCCTCGGCCATGAGATCGGCTCCGGTCCGAACACGGGCCACCGGCAGACGAGAATCAAGCGCCCACACCTCGCTCCGAACCGCCGCCAACACCGTCGTGGGGTCGGTCCGCGTCCGAATCGTCAGCGTGAGCCGACCGGTGGTCGGCAGGAAGCGCGCCTCGCTCGTGACCATCGGGTAGTACACCATCGGCGGGGCCGGCTGGGCGAGCCCGTCGTCTCGCACGTCGGCCACGACTCCGACGACCGTCATCCAGGTCGCGTCGTTGTCTTCCGATGGCAGGTTCGGCGCGACGCGTTTCCCGAGCGCCGATTCACCAGGCCAGAATTGCTCAGCGGCGGCGCGGCTGACCACGGCCACGTTCGTCGTCTGATCGTTGTCCCGGCGTTCGATCGTCCGTCCCTCCAGCAGCCCGATCCCCATCGATTCGAAGTACCGCGGTGTGACGACGTTCGTGCGCACGATGAGGGGCAGGTCGCCTTCCTGGAGGGGCCTGTCCTCGAGCAGCAGCGCGTTGTTGCTCCATCCGCCTTCCAGAGGCAGCGACGTCGTGGCGCCGGCCTCGACCACGCCCGGCAAGGCCGCCACGTTGTCGAGCACCTGTTGGAAGAAAGCGGACGACTGAACGTTGGACTCGACCTCGCCGGGGATCATCGCCACGTCGAACGTCAGCAGGTTGTTCGGGTCGAACCCGGGGTCCACCTGCTTCAGCTCGAGGAAACTCCGCGCCATGAGGCCGGAGCCTATGAGCAGCATCAGCGCCAGCGCGACCTGAGCAGCGACCAGCGCGTTGTTCGCGCGGTGCGTGTCCTTCCCCAGCGACCCGCTGCGCCCACCCTCCTTGAGGGCCATCCCCAGATTCGGTCGCCCGTATTTGAGTACGGGAACCGCACCGAACAGGAGGCCCGCAAGCAGGGACACCAGGCCGGTGAAGGCGAGTACACTTCCGTGGACTCCGATCTCGCCGAGCCGGGGGAGGCTCTCCGGACCCATGGCGACAAGCAGCTTCACGCCGACGAGGGCGAGCACGATCCCGATCATCCCTCCCACCATCGACAGCACGACGCTCTCCGTCAGGTACGCCCTCACGATGGCCCCGCGTCCCGCGCCCATGGCGGTGCGCACGGCCATTTCGCGCTGCCTGCTCTCCGCGCGCACGAGGAACAGATTCGCGACATTGGCGCAGGCGATCAGGAGGACGAACGTGACCGTGCCGAGAAGGATCCAGAGCATGGTGCCGACGTCCCCGACGACATCCTCTTTGAGCGAGGTGAGAACGGGTGCGAACCCCGCGTTCTCCATCATCCCCGCCGTGATCTCGCCGGGGTACACCTCGGGCATGAGCGGGAGGATCGACGCGAACTCGGCGGTCGCCGACTCGATGGTAGCGTCGGGCTGGAGCCTGCCGATGCCCCAGTAACTGAAGTTCGCGAGTCCCATGTCTTCCGGGCCGATGACGTGAGGCGTCCACAATGCGGTGCCATCCGACGGGTACGTGAAGCCGGGTGGCATCACGCCGATGATCTCGAAGGGTTCGTTGTCGAGCGCGACGGTCTGCCCCACGATGTCTTCGCGCCGTCCGAAACGCTCGCTCCACACATCGTTCGAGAGCACGACGACATTCGGCGCGCCGGGGTCATCCTCGGCTTCGCTGAATGTGCGGCCGCGAACGGGCGTCACACCGAGAACACGGAACAGCGAGGCCGTCGCCGTTGCGGCTCGGACCCGCACGGGGTCGCCGCTTCCGGCCAGCGTCACGCCGTACCGACCGACCAGCCCGATCTCCTGAAAGGTCTGAGTGCGTTCCCGATACAGCGTGTAGCTGGTGTTCGATTGCTCGAATTGAGGGAGATCGAGCCCCGGAGCCACGTGCCACAGACCGACCAGTTCATCGGAGTCCGGATAGGGCAGCGGGCGGAGCAGCACCCCTTCGACCACGCTGAAGATGGCCGCATTGGCGCCGATACCGACGGCCAGGGTGAGGACCGCGATCGCCGTAAACACGGGACTTCGCAGGAGCCTGCGGACGATCTGGCGGAGTTCGCGCGTGGCGGCACCCATCGGCTTCCTCTTCGCTGGTGACGGTCGCGGCGCTCGCCGCGAGTGCTTCTTCCGTACGGCGCGAGGTGGCTTTCGGGTTTCGCGGAGGGGTGCCGGAGCAAGCGTCCGCACCCGTGCGGTTAGTTTTCCGTCCCGCCGTCCTCCGCCGCGGCGCTCAGCCGGACGCACCACTGGACGATGCGTCCGTCGGAGACGCGAACCCGGACGTGTGACAGGTCGGCCCAGGCGAGATCGGGCATGCTCTCCACCGCATGGTCGACGACGTCCTGAATCGCCTCGCTCAGCCCGACCCGCGAGCTGCCCTCGAGCTCGAGCGACTCGCCGTCGGACCGCAGGAACGCGGACTCGATCGCGGCACCCTTCAGGGTGCGTTGCTGGGCGCGCCGTACCCCCTGTTCGAAAATCGTGCTGGCATGGAACTCCGGCACGTCCAGGTCTTCGCTGAGCCGCTTGAGGAACGCCTTCTCCTCGTCGTCGACGAGGTTGTCTTCGAGCACGGTCTCGACCGCGGACCCGTAGACGTCGCGGGTCACCCTGTTCTGAACGTGATCCACGTCGGCGTCGCTCAGATGGAGGACGCGTCTCAGGTGCAGCAGATCCTCGACCTCGAGCTCCGACAGGATGAAATCGTCGAGACAATGTTCGAGGAAACGCCGGTACAGTTGCCGTCTTGCCGTTCGCAGGTGCGCGGCGAGGTCGATTCCGTGACGCTCACCGACTGCGGTCACATGCTCGCTGGCGACGTCGCGCACCCGCGCCGCGTCGGCAAACAGCGATTCGAGTCCCCGCACCGTCGCCGCGCGCGAGCGGCGTCCGGTCACTCTCGCGAGGAGGCCCTCGCCTTCGGCATCGGGCGGGCGGGTTTGGAATGGTTCTGCCACGGGTTACGGATCCTGTTCGAGGAACGGTGCACCGCTTACGCGATGAGGCTAACCCGTGGAATGCTTCCGCGTCGAGCCGGGGGGCCAGGAGCCTGCCTCGGCAGACTCCTGTACCTTGATCCGATGCACCCGCGAACGATCATCCCGACCTGGGTCCGAGCCGGCCTCCCATGTCTCGCGCTCGCTGCCTGTGCGGGCTCGCTCAACCTCACCCCGTCCGATCACGCGACGGTCCTGTCTCAACAGACCCTGGACGCACCGCACCCGGCCCGCCCCGGACCGTACGACGTCGGGCGCCTGTACTACGGCAGCGGAACGGACAGGAACCGTGCGGAATTTCGCGACTCCGTGACGATCGAGACGGAGTCCGTGGATGCCTCGAAGCTGGTCAGCCTCGGAGCTTCGGCGAAGGAGCGAAACGGGTACTGGGGATTCACGCCCAAAGAGTTCCCCATCAACGGTCGAGTGTGGTATCCGGAAGGTGATGGGCCCTTTCCCCTCGCCCTGATCGTGCACGGAAACCACAACATGAAGGATTTCTCCGACCCGGGGTACGGCTACATCGGCGAGCTGCTCGCCAGCCGCGGCATCATCCTCGTCTCCGTCGACATGAACTTTATCAACGGGGCAATCCGCGGAGAAAACGATGGGAGGGGCTGGCTCCTTCTCAAGCATCTCGAGGCGTGGCGCGAGTTTAACGAAGACGAGTCGAACCCGTTCTACGGAAAGGCCGACCTGGATCGGGTCGCGGTCATGGGCCACTCGCGTGGAGGCGAGGCCGTAGCCGACGCTGCCGCGTTCAATCGACTCGACCGCTACCCGGACGACGCCTCCCTCGAGTTCGACTTCGATTTCGGTATCCGGGCGGTCGTCGCGATCGCGCCGGTAGACGGGCAGTACCTGCCCACCGGCCGGCTGGTCCCGGTCGAAAACGTCAACTACATGGTCTTCCACGGTTCGCACGATGGCGATGTCTCGAGCTTCCACGGCCTTCGAGTCTACCAGCGGCTCGAGTTCACCGACGGCGGCGACTACTTCAAGGCCGCCATCTATATGTACCGGGCGAATCACGGCCAGTGGAACACGGTGTGGGGGGGCAAGGATTTCGGGCCGAGAAGCGGTCGCACCCTGGAGTTAGGCGGCCTCATCGACGCCGAGGATCAGCGGGAGATGGCGAAGATCTACATCTCGGCCTTCCTCGAAGCGACGCTCAAGGACAACAAGGAATACCTGCCGCTCTTCCGTGATCACCGGGTTATCGGGGACTGGCTGCCCAACACGATGTATGTGACACGCTTCCAGTCGAGCGCCTTTCGACCCCTGGCCACGTTCGACGAGGACATCGACGTGACGACCGCCACGGCGAAAGGCGTGACGATCGAGGGGGATTCGCTCGGCCTGTGGCGCGAAAATCTTCTCGCGCTGCGGTCTCGCAACCGGCCGAACACCTCCAATTCGCAGGGCACGAACGCGGTGTGGCTCGGCTGGAACAACGCGGTCAAGGGCGAGGATGAGCCCTCGGAGATCCCGGCCAGCTACGCGATGTCTCTGCCCGAATCGCTCGCGGGCGACTGGGAGCTCTCGGAATCGACCACGCTGGACTTCCTGCTCGCGGCGCTCGACGAGGAGCCGGGACCCCGGAAGAAGCCGGGCGACGAGAACGACGAGGGGGATGAAAACGACGAGG
>JBGMQU010000202.1:0-5106 GCA_048060725.1 Gemmatimonadota bacterium
GAGGACTTCGGTCTCGAAGAACTCGAGGAAGTCAGGCGCCCAGGATTGGGTCCGATCAGCACTGGCCCACCATTCGAGAAAGTAGGTGCTTCGGAACCAGGCTGCATTGGAAGTGCCGCCACCGATGCCCAGGTCGCCGTCGTCGATCACCCCCATCTGCATCTGACGGAACCGATTCTCGGTGATACGCACGGTAGAACTGACGACCCAGTTGAACTTCGTCTGGTCGATCTGTGCGAGCTCCGAATACGACCCACCGTTCCGGAGGAAGTCGAGGATGCGGATCCACTCCGGATCGGTCCCGCTCTCGGCTTGCCATTGAAGGATCTGGTCCATCGTGGCCTGGACTGCGGCGCCCCGAGCGACCTGGGTGTTCTGGCGGATCTCGTAGCCAACAAAGACGAGAGAGAGGACAACACCGAAAGCTGCGATGGCCGGCTGAAGGCTCAGTTTTGTATTGGACATACCTATGCCTGGTGAGCAGCGAGGTCGCTGAAGAGCGTTCTAAACGGTTCGCGATTCTGCTGCGGTTCAGGGTGCCGACCGGATGCCGCGGCTGCAAGCCCCGCATCGACGACCTGACGATGAACTCGATTAGGAGAGTGAGGGTGGTGGCTGAGCGTCAGCGATCCAGGTCCGACCGTTCGACGATCTCCCAGATTTCCAGCGAACTTCCGAGATCCGTGCCGAGGATCGTCACGAAACGGGACTCGTCCAGAAACGCGACCGGAAACGCGGGGGATGCCAGGGATCCGAGATATCCCTGCTCCACATCGAAGACGTCGATAGACTCGACGGCCGGGAAGATTCCGCGGGCCGCCCAGATGCGATCCGTCGGGTCGATCGAGAGCATCAGTACCGGACTCACCTCCGAGACGAACCCGGCGTTTCGCACCACTCCAGCCGGGGTCATCCCGCAGGATTCGATCAGGAACTGGAGGGGACCCTCGGTCGTGAACGCCTCGGCCTCCGCCTCTGAGACCCGACGCGGGCCGGTCGCCCTTCGGAAGCTGGCCACCGGCTCTGCTCCGCGATGGAGCTGGAGTGCGTACTCGGGCAGATCCGCGAAAACGAGGAGGTCTCCGCGGCCCGCCCACACGCTGGAAAGCGAGAAAACTTCGGGGACCGGAACCCGACCGCACGGCATGTCGATCGGCTTCCAGCTCGACGTGACCGTGTACAGTGTATCGGCGTGATCTCCTGAGACTCGGACGAGTGCCTCTGTCATGACGCCGTCGTCGAGCGCACCGGCGGTCGTGTAGAGGGGTCCGCTTGACGAAATTGCCAGACCCGGACCCCAGTAGGGAACCACCAGGGGGTGCACTTCGGTGGGCAGGCCCGCGCGCGTCCACGTGAGGATGCCGCCGCGACCAGGGTCCATCACATGCAGCGTTCCGTCGCCGTCCACCGCCAGGGCCGTCGGCGCTTCATACTCCCCCGGCCCCATGCCCTTTCTACCAATCGTGCGTTCGAACGCGCCGTCGAACGTAAACGCGAGAATCTGTGGGGCCGACTCATCGAGAACGTAGATGCGGCCGGCCGCCGCATCTACGGCGATCCCGTCGGGCCACGCGATCCAGCCGGGATCCGGTACGTTGAGGGCCGTGACGCGACGCGATTCGAAGCGAGCCGGGACATCCTCCCCGGGAATCGACCACACGACGACCCCTCCCTCTTCGGAGAGAGTGCCTCGGGAAGCGTCGTCCGTGACCCCGACCCCGCTACACCCTGGGGCGCAGATCGAAACAGCCAGGATAAAATAGCGCAATGGAGAGGACTCCCATCTTGTATTGATCATCTTTATATAGATAATCTATATAATATCGACGATACGTAGGCAAGCTTCGACCTATGCTGCGGGCTCTCGTCCGCGCGCGGTGGGGGGCGTACCCTTTCCGTCGCCCGCTCTGTCGCTCGCCGCGAGGCCCCAGCCCGGAAGGAACGAGACCGTGTCGCACTCACCTGTTGTCGCCGCCCTTTCCATCCCCCGCTCGCCGGTCCGATCAGTCGTGATCGCCTGCCTCGTTTCGATGGCGGCAACGGTCCCCGGCGGCCCATCGGGGCTGGCCGGACAATCGGTGTCGCCCGAGGGCGACCCGGGCCTCGGACGGCTCCTGTCCGAGATCGAGCGCCTCGCAGAGCAAAGCGGCGGTACCGTCGGCGTGGGCGCGTACCATCTCGAAAGCGACCGCAGCGTCTGGCTGAACGAGGGCGAACGCTTTCCGATGGCCTCCACCTACAAGGTCCCGATCGCCGTCCAGCTGTTGACCCGTGTCGACCTCGGCGAGATCGCGCTTTCGGACATGATCGAGCTCGAACCGGTCGACATCCACCCCGGGAGCGGCACGATCTCGAGTCTGTTCGACGACCCCGGCGTCGCGCTCTCGCTGACGAACCTGATGGAGTTGATGCTGTTGATCAGCGACAACTCCGCGACGGATCTGACCCTGCGCGCGGCCGGCGGACCCGACGCCGTGAACGTCCGGATGCGCGAACTGGGGATCACCGACCTGAGCGTCGACCGCCCCACTTCCCTGCTGATTTCGGACTTCGTCGGCGTGGAGGCGCCGGCCGACGGACGGATCTCGCTCGACGATTTCGGCACGCTCGCCGAGTTGACGACGGAGGAGGGACGGGAGGCCGCGGCGGAAGCATTTGCGAAGGACCCGCGCGACACCTCCACCCCGCGGGCGATGGTTCGACTACTCGAGCGGGTATGGCGAGGCGAGGCGTTGGGCGAGGAGAGCACCGAGATCCTCAAGGACGTGCTGCTTCGCGTGCAGACGGGGACCGGCCGCATCAAGGGCGTGCTCCCGCCCGGAACGGACGTCGGCCACAAGACCGGCACGATCGGCGGCACCACGAACGACGTCGGGACCATCTACCTGCCCGATGGCGCCGGACACGTGCTTACGGTCGTGTTCGTAAAGGACTCCGAGTTGCCCATACCCGCCCGGGAGGCGGTAATCGCACAGATTTCCCGTGCGATCTACGACTACTTTCTCTTCAACCCGGATGACTGAGGATTCGCGCTCCGGAGCCGCTCCGACAACGGCATCCGGACCGCACGCCCGCACTGACGCATCGGGCATGGCTCACCGGATCGGAGGACGTGGGCGCAGGTCGGACACGGAGCGACGGGGGTCAAGCGTTTGCCTTCACGCGTTCGATCTTCGCGATCGCGCCACCCTTCGACTTCTGTGCCCGGTACAGGTCAACCGCCTGTTGGGCGTTCAGCCAGAAGCCAGGCGACGGCCCGAACACTGCAGTGAGGCGGAGCGCCGTGTCCGCGGTAAGCGCGCGTCGGCCGTTGATGATCCCGTTCACGCGGTTGAAATCCACCCCAATCCGCTCGGCGAGCTCGGACTGCGTCATGCCGAGCGGCTTGAGGAACTCCTCGAGGATGATCTCGCCGGGCCCCACCGGGGGCCCGTGCTTCGGAATCCTGACCATGTCCGCCCCCCTTCCTCTCTAGTGGTAGTCGGTGATCTCTACGTCGACCGCACCGGCGTCCGTCCATGTGAAGCAGATCCGGTACTGCGTGTTGATCCGGATCGAGTGCTGGCCAACCCGATCGCCCTTGAGAGCTTCGAGCCGGTTGCTCGGCGGGAACCGGAGATCGACCAACTCCACCGCGATCTCGATCATGGCGAGCCTACGATCCGCGACCGTCGCGAGATCTCTGGGGAGCGTCCGGCGAGCGGCCTTCGAGTTCGTCCGGTCGAAGACGTCCTCTGTGCCCTGATTCTTGAAGCTCGCGATCGCCATCTCGTCCCCCTCTTTGCTTACGCTGTTATAACGCCTAATGTGGTAGTGCGCAAGACAATTTCGGAGGGCGCGTGAGCAAGGTTGGGAGCCGCCGGGCCGACCCGTACGAGGGACGCGAGGCCCGACGATACGAGCACCCCCGGGTCGTGACCGAGGCGGATACCGACGAGCTCGGGCACGTGAACAACGTCGTCTACGTCGACTGGATCCAGCAGATCGCGGGCGAGCACTGGCGGCGAACCGCCGATCCGGAACTCGTCGAGCGCATCGCCTGGGTGCTCACGCGCCACGAGATCGACTACCGGCGGGCAGCCCACCCGGGCGACGAGTTGATCGTTCGCACGTGGGTCGGGTCGGCCACACCGGTACGCTACGAGCGCTTCGTCGACATCCTCGACGCAAGCGGGCGGGTGCTCGTCTCGTCCCGCGCGGTCTGGTCGCCCATCGACCGGGAGACCGGCAAGCTCGTACGACTCGACGTGTCGTCGCACGAGCCCTTCTACGAATAGCCTTCCGCGAGCGGGCTCTCGCTTGCTTGAATCGCGTGAGGCAAACACCGTAGTCCACATCGCTGAACGGATTCCGGCGAGTCGATCAAATGGTTGTCGCCACCCATAGAGAGTCGGACATGTCGAAGGACTACGACGCGATCGTCATCGGGGCCGGCATCATCGGCACGTGCACGGGCTTCGAACTCGCCAAACGCGGCTTCAAGACGCTGAACGTCGACAAGCTGCCGGCCGCCGGGTACGGCTCGACGTCGAACACGTGCGCGATCATCCGGCTCCACTATTCGACGCCCGCGGGCGTCGCCATGGCCCGCGAATCCTACTTTTACTGGATCGATTGGGGGAAGTACATCGCCACCGCCGATGAATCCGGCTTTGCGAAGTACATCAACACGGGCTGTCTCGTCACCAAGACCGAGAAGAACCACTACCTCGAGAAGGTGATGGCGAGCCTCGACGAGCTGCACGTCGTGTACGAAGACCTCGACGCGGAGGGGATGCGGAAGAAGCTGGCCTTCATCGACACGCGGTCCTACGGGCCGCCGGTGGCCGCCGACGACCCCCGGTTCGGGAAGCCGACCGGCGACGACGTTCGGGGCGCGGTCTACATCCCCGAGTCGGGCTACATCAACGACCCGCAGCTCTCGTGTCACAACGTCCAGCGCGGGTGCGAGGCGGCCGGCGGGGAGTTCCGCTTCAACGCCGAGGTCGTCGAGATCCTGCAGGGCGACGGGCGGGCCCGGGGCGTGCGGCTGGCGGATGGGACCGAGATCAGCGCGCCGGTCGTCGTCAACGTCGGCGGTCCGCATTCCTTCGTCATCAACCGGAT
>JBGMQU010000203.1:0-5056 GCA_048060725.1 Gemmatimonadota bacterium
ACCGTGCCCCCGATGACTCGCACCCGTGCGTGAAGGGCCCCCTTGACCCTCCAGCGTTCGATCATGGCCGAAAACCCTCCGCGGCCTCGAGACCGCGGATGAGACGCCAGGGACCCAGCGCACCCAGCAACGAAAACAGAATGCAGCCTGCGATGGCCCAGAGTAGTGGCCCGAGGAGGACCGGTTGAATCAGGTAGATCGGCGCCAGTGCGCGAGCGATCGCCGTCGTCAGTAGCGCGATCGCGATTCCGAGCGGGATCGCGAATGCTACCAGGAGGCTGACCTCGGCCACGATAGAAACCAGGATCGTTCGATCGTCGAACCCGAGCGCCTTGAGGATGCCGAGATCTTTCCGTCGCGCCTCGGCCGCGGTGAACATAAAGAGCGCGATCACGAGCAGACCCGCCACATAGGCGACGCCGATAAGCAACGTGAGTATCGCCCCCAGCATGGTCTTTCCCAGTTCCTTGTCGCCCTGAGCCAGCACCTCAGGTGTGAACACGTCCACGTCCGGGACGGCTTGCTCGATCAGTGCAGCCACCGTCGGAGGGTCTGCGCCCGGTTCGAGATCGATGAGCAGGTAGCTCAGGAGCGGAAACGCGCTGATGTCGTTCGCCAGGCTGGATTCGAAGTAGAACTCGAGGAGCGAATCGTAGTTCGAGAACGCGAACGGAGTCCAGAACGCCGACGTGGGCTCGGTCACCCCCACGATCTTGAACGCGTACCCGGCGAGGACGAGATCGTCGCCAGGCGCGAGGTCGTATAGCCGAGCGAGCGAGCGATCGATCAGGATCTCCCCCTCCCCTTCCAGGAGACGGCCCTCCTCGACCTCGGCAGGCCCTCCCGCCGAGTCGATGACGAAGAGGAAAAGCGCGTTCTTGCGGCCGTCCTTCTCGTAGATGAAGGGCTGCGCCGTCATGGGGTTTGCGATGCGCACGCCCTGCACAGCTTCCACCTGCGCTCGTGCCATCTGCGGAATCACCGACCGCGCCCCCACCATGTTCCGCACTCCCGCCTGGGTGGCGATGAGTTGCGCGCCGCGGTCGAGCGCTACGCGCTCCATCTGAGTGATGGAGCCCTGCTGGAAGCCCTGGAGGATCAGAATTACCGCGAAGACGGACGCGATTCCCACGCAAGTGAGCACCGAGCGACCCGGATCAAAACGAAGTTGACGATAAGCGAGCCCAAACATGACCGACACCCAAAGAAAAGGCGACCCTCTCACACACCCGGCGTGTCGTCGCTAGCGCACCTCCCATGCGATGACCACGCGCGAGCGTCGTCCACGCGGTGAACCACCTAAACGACGATACGGGTGATGCTTACGCCATACCCTCGGAAGGCCGATACGCCCGGCGAGTCCTCTCCACGGGGCGACTTGACCCACTTATGGGTGTCGGGACGGGACAGGATGGCGCAGCGGCCGCTTTCCGCCTGCCCCGACAGCCTACTTTCGCTGACTCTGCGCCGTCGAACGGGGGCTGAGGGCCGCCGCGGGTTCCGCCTCGGACCATATGCGAAGAGCCAGGTCGGGGCATTGCGCCGTCGCGTCCACCGGGGCGCACGCTACCGACGCGAAGGGATCGGCCGTCCGAAACGAGCGGAGCGGCGAGAACCGGTCGAAGTGCGCCCGGAATGTCTGTCCCTCGGTAAGCGCGGTCGATGTCTGGCCCTCCGTCATCATGTTCCCCTGGGCCTCGAAACCGATCACGTTGGGGGTATCACGAAGTCCGAAGTTGTGACCGAAGTTGTGCCCCAGAAGCCGGGTTCCACCCTGTGCCATCGCGCTCGACGTCACGGCTATGGCCGTCCCCGAACGTTCCGCAAAACCTGCGACGAGCTCTCCGTCCTCCCGCACCTCGGACACCACATAAATATTGAACCGACCCACTGCACGGCCCACGCCATCCCCGATCGGACCGAACGGTGCGCCCAACCCGATCGCGAAGAACTCGAACTGGGTGGCGAGTTGCGTCGCATCCATGAACTCGATGTCACCCACGACGACCCCCGTCCGCTCCCGGCGCCATACCTCATCGAGCTGCGCGAGCGTCGCCGCCATCTGAGCACTTTCGTTCGCGAAGCTCCCGGAGATGACCCAAACCGTCACCGGGAGAGCGACCGGATCGCGGAGTGCGATCGAAAGCGTGTCCACCGCGGACGTCCACGAGACGGGCACCAGTTCCGGACGGCGATCCGGGGCGAAGACGGCCACGACGTGAGTGACGGCGCCGCTGTTCAGGACGCCCACGTTTACGTCCGACGTCGTGGCTCTGTACGCGATGTCCTGCAGGCGGCCAATGTTGTTCGCGCCATCGACCAGCACCCCCATCTCGCCGGCAGATGGATTGGTCATCCGGACGACGTCGGCGGCCGCGACGACGGAAAAGGGCGGCGATTCGGCAGTGACATTCTTGTACCGGGCGCGAACGCTGTATCCCGTCCCTGCCGCAAGCGTGAGAGACGGCACGATGGTGCCCTGACCGAAACTCAACGGCACGGTCGCGAATCCGGCGGCCTCGACCGCACCGTCCGGTCCGATCTGGTCGAGAGTGAGCGTACCGCCTTGCAGGCCGGTGGCCCGTCGATCAAACGCGTCGAGCACCCACACACGAAACGGCGGAATCGGCCCACCCACCACGTGGTCCGCGGGCCCGTCGACGAAGGACAGGCTGAAAACGTCGGTTTCGAGTCCCCCCGGTGAGCCACACGACGCGACGATCAGGAGCAGGGCCAGAGTACCCGCCTGGCCGGCTCTTTGTTTTCGTAGTTTCGTCATCGTCGGACCCTCGGCATTATCGTCGGACCCTCGGTATTCGGACGCGTCATCCGCTGAACGTCGGTGCATCGGCACGCAGCTGAACGTCAGTGCATCGGCATGCAGAGGAGAGACACTGGAGGAGGCGAGAGCGTTGGGACGGCGGCTGCGAGCCGCCGTCGGTGACGAGAGTCGGTCTGGCCCCGTCAATAACCGGGAAACCGACCATTCAGAATCGGGAGTGGAGATGTGACGTTGCTTACGGTCGTCCAGAGGGCCGGCGTGACCGCGCTGGCCCTCATCCTGCTCGCCGGGTTCACCCCCTCCGGTGCCGCGGCACAGTCCATATGGGGAGGCGTGCCTCCCGGGAGGGGCGCCTCGATCGAGGTGAGCAAGGTGGCGTTCTCCGAGGACCAGGGCCTCTCGACCTTTTCCCTCGCCTATTACTTCGGCGCGAGGTTCCCGATTCGACGAGACCTGCAGATCGTGGGCGAACTCCCCTTCGCGACAGCGAAGACTTCCAACACCCCATTCTCTCGGCAGGCCATCGGCAATCCGTACGTCGGCGTGGAGTGGGAGCAGAGCGAGACGGTCGTGTGGGAGGCCGGGCTTCGTCTGCCCCTGAGCGATAACCCTGCCTTCAACAACGCGTCGATTCTCGGGCTGGCCAGCGATGCGGCCGATCGGCTCGAGGCCTGGTTCGACAGGGCGCTATCGATTCAGGTCGCGCCCAACCTGATCCACCGAAACCGTGACGGGCTGGTGCTTCGCGTCCGAGCCGGGCCGTCTCTGTTCATCCCGATGGGTGGAGCGCGAGGAAACACCGAACTGATCGTCGCGTACGCCGGTCAGGTGGGGTACGAAGGCGACCTCGTTCAACTGCTCGGCGGCGTTTCCGGCCGCACGATCACGACAGGCGAAGCGCTGACCTACAACCACGCCGTCTTGAACGTCGCATTCGACCTGGGCGGCTTTCGGCCGGCGGCGTTCGTACGCGTCCCCTTCGGCGACCTGAAGGGCGTGGCCGCCGTCTATGGGATCGTGTTCACCTTCGGGTAGGAGCCCCCGACCACCCGCTCCGACGTCCGAGTGGAATTCGATCGGAGGGAACTCTGTCCCCGCATTCGTATAACACGTCTCGACATTAATCCGATTCGGGTCACATCAGGTCGCCCTCCGGCACAATAGAGGCGTTGCAAATGTGGATCAGATTTTGAGGAAGCGCAGACGGCTGGCGCCAACGCTCGCCATGGCGAAGGTCGGAGCCAGAGCCATCCTGAAGCCGACGCATCCGGTGCTGGTCCATATGATCCCCATGCGACGCTGCAACCTGGCGTGCGACTACTGCAACGAGTACGACGATCATTCCCCTCCCGTACCCACCGATCAGATGCTCGCGCGCGTCGATCGCGCCGCGAAGCTCGGGGCTTCCTGGATCACGTTCAGCGGTGGCGAGCCGCTACTGCATCCGGATCTCGACACGCTCATCGCGCGAATCGCGCACCACGGGATGATGCCGGAGCTGCTGACCAACGCGTTCCTGCTGAGCCCCAACCGTATCCGGCGCCTCAACGAGGCCGGCCTTTTGCGGATGCAGATCAGCATCGACAACGTCCAACCCGACGAGATCTCGAAGAAGAGCTTGAAGACGATCGGCCGCAAGATGGAGCACCTCGCGGCCCACGCGCGGTTCGACGTCAACATCAATTCGGTCGTCGGGGCGGGCATCCCCAACCAGCAAGACGCAGTGGTCATCGCTCGGCGCGCGCGGGAGCTGGGGTTCAGCAGCACGGTGGGAGTGATTCACGATGGCGACGGCCAGCTCCGCGCCCTCGGCCCAAACGAGCGCGAAGCGTACGATGAGCTCCGCGGCCTGGACGTCTGGCCCCTCTCGAAGTTCGTGGCGTTCAAGGACAACCTGGTCGCCGGAAAACCCAATGAATGGCGGTGTCGCGCGGGCGCACGCTACCTCTACGTATGCGAGGACGGGCTGGTGCACCGCTGCTCACAGCATCGCGGCTATCCGGGCATCCCGTTCCTCGAGTACACGGCCGAGCACATGGCCGCCGAGTACCGGGCGAAGAAACGCTGCGCACCGATGTGCACGATATCCTGCGTGCATGCGGTGTCTGTGTTCGACAACTGGCGCCACCCACAGAAGCCGGACACGCTGGAGTTGACGCCGGCCGGGCGGCGCAGGCTCCAGGTGGTGTCCTGACCCGACCCCGGCTGGTCGGCCCCGACGCTCACAATCCCCGCTCCCACTCCACCACGGCTTCCCAGCGCGGCTTGACCTCG
>JBGMQU010000204.1:0-5030 GCA_048060725.1 Gemmatimonadota bacterium
CGCACGCGAACATCGTCTCGATCGACACGTCGAAGGCCGAAGCGCTCGAGGGCGTACACGGCGTGATCACTGGCCGCGACATGCCGCTCGCCTACGGGATCATCCCCTGGACGCGCGACGAGCACGCGCTGTGCCTCGAGAAGGTCCGGTTCATCGGCGACGGGGTCGCAGCCGTCGCCGCGATCGATGAGGACACCGCGAACGCGGCGCTCGAGCTGATCGAGGTCGAGTACGAGCCGCTGCCGGCCTACCTGAGCGCCGAAGCCGCGCTCACGGCAGAGGCCGCGGTCGAGCCGATCCACGCGCCAAAGAAGCCCGACCGAAACGGCAACATCCTCAAGCACGTTCACCTCGAGTTCGGGGATGTGGACGCGCTGATGGCCGCCTCGGACGTCGTCGTGGAGGGCGAGTACTATTTTCACGGCACGACGCACGCGCCGATCGAACCGCATTGCGCGATCGGCCGGCTCAACCAGAACGGCCTGCTGGAGGTGTGGTCGTCGACCCAGGTGCCACACTACCTGCACCGCGAACTCGCGCGTGTGCTGGATCACGACGTGGCGAAGATCCGCGTCGTCCAGCCCGCCGTCGGAGGCGCGTTCGGGGGGAAATCCGAGCCGTTCGATCTCGAGTTCTGCGTGGCACTGCTCGCGAAACGCACCGGGCGCCCGGTGAAAATCCTCTACACCCGCGAGGAGGTGTTCTACTCGCACCGTGGCCGCCACCCGATGGAGATGTGGTACAAGCTCGGCGCGGCGTCGGACGGGACGCTCAAGGCGCTCGACGCGAAGACGATCCTGGACGGCGGGGCGTACGCGTCGTTCGGGCTCGTCACGGCGTACTACTCGGGCCAGCTGCTCACCGCGCCATGCCGCCTCGAGTCGTTTCGTTTCGATTCGACCCGGACCTACACGAACGTGGCGCCCTGCGGCCCCAAACGCGGGCATGGGTCGGTCCAGCCGCGCTTCGCCTACGAGATCTCGCTCGACAAGATGGCCGAGAAGCTCGGCATGGACCCGTTCGAGATCCGCCGGAAGAACTTCATGGGAACCGGCCGGACCGTGAACGAATTCAAGGTCCAGTCCAACGGGTTTCTCGAGTGTCTCGACGCGGTCGAACGCGCGAGCGACTGGAAGGCCCGCTTCGGGAAGATGGAAGACGGGCGCGGGCTTGGGCTCGCGGCGTCGTCATATATTTCGGGCACCAACTATCCGATCTACCCCAACGAGATGCCGCAGGCCGCCGTCCAGGTCCAGGCCGAACGCTCGGGGCGCGTGACCGTACTCCACGGCGCGTCGGAGATCGGACAGGGCTCCGATTCGACGATGGCCTACATCGCCTGCGAGGAGCTCGGTGTTCCGCTCGACTACGTACGCGTGTACTCGGCCGACACCGATCTGACGCCCGTCGACCTCGGCGCCTACTCGTCGCGCGAGACGCTGATGGTCGGGAATGCGTGCGCCAACGCGTGCCGGAGCCTTCGCGACCAGATCACCGGCGCGCTGGCGGCGCACTGGGACGTGCCGGTCGCTCGCGTCAGGCTCGCGCGCGGCTGGGCCTTCGACTCCGACAGTATCCGAAACGGCGTCAACGGAGCCTCAACGGACCCGGAAGCCGAGCGGCGCATCCCGATCGCCGAGGCGTTCAACATCGCCGAGGCCGCGATCGGCCTGCTCGGCGCGGTCGGTTCCTACAACACGCCCAAGGACGTCCATGGCGACTACCGCGGCGGCACGATCGGCTCCTCGCCCGCCTACAGCTTCACCGCCCACGTCGCGGAGGTCGAAGTCGACTCCGAGACGGGCTTCGTCGACGTGAAGAACATCTGGGTCGCCCACGATTGCGGCCGGGCGCTCAACCCCGCGCTTGTGGAAGGCCAGATCGAGGGCTCCGCCTACATGGGCTTCGCCGAGGCGATCTTCGAGGAGCAGGTGTTCATGGAGGGCACCCCGGAAGGCGGCCTCCACAACGCCCCCTCGCTGCTCGACTACCGCATCCCGACGTCGCTGGATTGCCCGGAGTTCGAGGCGCTGATTGTCGAGTCGGTCGACCCCGAAGGGCCGTACGGTGCGAAGGAGGCGGGCGAGGGGCCGCTTCACCCGTCGCTTCCGGCGATCGCGAACGCGATCTACCAGGCGATCGGTATTCGCATGGACCGCCTGCCGTTCACTCCGCAGCGGGTCTGGCGCGCTCTCCGCGACCACGACGCCGAGGCTTCCCGGGAAGAAGTAGCGTAGAGTCCAGGGCGACTCTCGCCGGCGGGCGTGCCCGGGCGGCCCCCATTCAGCCCTCCGGTACGTCGAGGTCGAGGGTCAACACTTCCCGTGCTCCGGACCGAATCGCGACCTCGCGCCGCAGCAACTCCGCCTCGCCACGTCTGACGATCAGGACGTAGTCGCCGGGCAGGAGACCGCCGATCTCGAAGTAGCCCCGTTCCGTGGGCCGTGCGGTGCGGTCGGTCCCCTCGAGCACCACGTTCGTGACGGTCGGGTCGACGCTTTCCCCCACCACGACCCCCACCAGGATGCCGGCTCGGACGACCGCGACCTTCAGGTCGACGGCCCAGTAGCCGGGTGTCGCCCGGCCCGGGTCGACTTCGAACGCCTCTGCCAGAACGGACCCGTACTGCGCCTGGAGCGTGGCCGGCCATTCCTCGAGATCGCAGTACCGATACACCCCGCTCTCGTCGCTTACCGTCCGGATCTCCGTCGGGTCGTCCGCGTCCACGTCGGTGCCGACGGTGGTCATCGTGATGTAGGCGGCCGGAAGGACTACTCCGGTGAGCTCGTCCGTCACGACGCCCCCGAAACTGATCGCGCCCGGATCGTCGGAGGCCTCGCACAGCTCGACCTCGATCGGCGGGGCCTCGCCCGGCTTGCCGACCTTCGTCCACACCACCACGGCCCCACAGGTGTTTGAGTTCGGGTCGCGGAACTCTTCCGGGACGGCTCCGTAGATCGCCCGGTAGATCTCGACGCCTTCCACATCCTTGGGCCGCAGACCGTACGTGAGCATCCGCATCGCCCGCGGCACCGATCTGAACCAGATGCCGTCGATGTAGTACGACGGTGCGCACCCTCCGTAGATCGACCGGATCCGCGCGATCATGGCGATGCCGAGCACGGAGGCGCCGGACGCCGCGCGCCCCTCCACCTCCTCGGGGTCGTAGAACTGCCCGAGGTCCTCGCCGGTCGACTCTTCCCAGGCCTTTCGGGCGTAGAACCCGACGTCGCGGAGTCGCAGCGACCGGGGGATTTCGACGCGTAGCTCCTCGACGGCGATGGGGTCCGGCTCGAGGCGGATCGTCACCTGCCGGGTCTGGTTTTCCGCGTCAAACGGGATCCGCTGGATGGCTTCGACGTATCCGATCGCCCTGACCCGCAAGACGGCCGTCTCGCAGGCCGGCGTCTCGATCACGAAGCTCCCGTCCCGCGAGCTCCCCGCGCCGGCCAGGAAGATCTCGTCGTCGGTCTCGAGCCAGAGCGAAGCGTTCACGACGGGCTCGCCGTTCTGTGTGTCGAGCACGCGTCCGAGGACCCTGCAAGCCCGCTCTTCGACTGCGGCGGTATCGCCCGGAACGGCCTGGGCGATCGCCGGCGCCGGGTCGGCGATCGTGAGAACCGGGAGGACCAGGAGGGCCATGATCGGCGCCGGCCTCGTCTCGAAGGTGGTCATGGCACATCGAGGTCGAGAGTCACCGCCTCCGTCGCACCGGAACGGAGCGAAACGTCCCGCCGGATGAGGATCTCCTCTCCCCGTCGAACGGCCACGACATGATCGCCGGGCATGACGTCATGGATCTCGAAGTAGCCGCGGTCGTCGGGAGCCACCGCGACCTCGGTCCCCTCGAGTGACACCTCGACGCCAGTCACGTCGAGGTCTTGTCCGGTCACGACGCCCACGACCGATGCGGGGCGGACCACCCCGAGTTTCAGGTCGACCTCCCAGTAGCCGGCGCGCGCGCGCCCGGAATCGATCCCGAAGGGTTCCGCTGTTGCCGACCCGTAGCGCGCCTGGACGGTCGAAGGCCAGGCGCCGAGATCGCAGTACCGGTACCGGCCGTCGTCGTCGGCGATGGTCTCGACCTCCCTGTCCTCGCGATCCCCGTCCCCGATAATGGTGAGCGTCACGTACGACGCCGGCAGGCGGACGCCCGTGAGCTCATCCGAGACCACGCCCCCGAAACTGATCCCCTGCGGATCGTCCGAGGGCTCGCACAGCTCGACCTCGATCTGCGGAGCTTCCGCAGCTTCGGCCTCCTTCGTCCAGATGACAACGGCCCCGCAGGTGCTGGAGTTCGGGTCGCGGTATTCCTCCGGAACCGAGCCGTGGATTGGCCGGTAGATCTCGATGCCCTCGATGTCCTCCGGCAGTATCCCGTAGCGGAGCATGCGTATCGCCGCCCTGTCAGCCCGCCACCACCTGCCGTCGATGTAGTAGGAAGGCCCGCCCCCTGGACATCTTCCGTAGATCGTGCTGATCCTCGCGTCTCCGACGATTCCCATCACTGTCTGGATGGCGGCTGAGCGCCCTTCCACCTCCCTGGGGTCGAGGAACTGGCCAAGGTCCTTCCCGGACGCTTCGACCCATGCCTTTCTGGCGTAGAAGCCGGCGTCCCGGAGTCGGAGGGACCGCGGGATTTCGACGCGCAGTTCCTCGAGGGCAATCGGGTCCCGCCCCAGCCGAATCGTGACGCTGCGCAGGCGGTCCGCGCCGTCGAAGGAGACCGGATCGGCCGCGTCGGTGTACCCGATCATCGTCACGCGCAGCAGGGCGGGCTCACAGGCGGCCGTCTCCATCGAGAAGCTTCCGTCGGTCGATGTCTCCCGACCGGCCAGGAAAAGGCCGTCGTCCGCACTCTCGAGCCAGACCGACGCGCCGACGACTGGATCGCCGGACGCGGCGTCGAGCACCCGTCCGAACACCCTGCACACCTGATTTCCAGCCTCTGTCGTGTCGGCCGCTCCGGCCTGGGCAATCGTCGGCGTCGGAACTGCCAGCAGGACGATCACGAGGCCCATGTGCATCGC
>JBGMQU010000205.1:0-4976 GCA_048060725.1 Gemmatimonadota bacterium
CCTGGATCGTGTAGCCCACCATCGAGCCGTCGGGGGAGATGCTCACGCCCTCGTACGGGTCGATCCCCAGCGGCGCGCGAATGACGGCGCGGCTCGGGGCCTCGTCGCCCCCCGCGCTCCGCATCGAGAACCCGAGCGCGCCCAGCGACACGACCGCGATCGCGAGGGCCGCCACGGACCGCACGTCCGTCCACCAGGAGCCGGCGCCCCCTCCGGCCGTCGTGGCCGGGGCCGTGGCGTCCGTCGACCCCGCGGTGGCGGCGGCCCTCTGCGGCGCCGTGTACGCGAACCCGCGGTCGTCCAGCGCCTCGGCGAACGCCGACGCGCTCTCGAACCGGTCGGCCGGGAGCTTCTCGAGCGACTTCGCCACCGCCGCCGCCACGTTCGGGGGCACCGACCGCCGCTGGTCCGTGATCGGCCGCGGGTCCTCCGTGAGGATCCGCATGAGGATCGCCTGCGCGCTCGGCCCCGTGTGCGGCGGGTCGCCGGCGAGCATCTCGTACAGCACGCAGCCCAGCGAGTAGACGTCGCTTCTCGACGTCAGGTCGCGGTCGGCCGTCGCCTGCTCGGGCGACATGTAATGCGGCGTGCCGAGCGAGAGGCCCGTTTCGGTCAGCCGCCCTCCTCCGGCGGCCGAGATCGCGAGCGCGATCCCGAAGTCGGCCACGACCGGGTTCCCCTCGTGAAGCAGGATGTTCTCGGGCTTGATGTCCCGGTGGATGACGCCGTGGCGGTGCGCGTAATCCAGCGCCCCGGCGCACGCCTTCGTGAGGCTGAGCGCGTCCTCGACGGGGAGCTGTCGCTCGCGATCGAGCCGATCCCGCAGCGTCTCGCCCTCGATGAACGGCATGACGTAGTACAGGAACCCGTCCGCCACGCCCGAATCGAACAGCGGCAGGATGTGCGGGTGCTGGAGCCCGGCGGTCGTCTTGATCTCGGTGACGAACCGTTCGCCGCCGATGACGGCCGCGAGCTCGGGCTTGAGGACCTTGAGCGCGACCTTGCGCTCATGCTTGATGTCCTCGGCCAGATACACGGTCGCCATGCCGCCCTCGCCGAGCCGCCGCTCGATCGTGTATCGGTCCTCGAGTGCCTGCCTCAGACCCTCCGGAACGTCGCTCAAAGGCGTGACTCCAGGTTGGTGGTTCGTCACCCCGCGCCGGTGTTCGTCCCCCGCCCGCCTGCAACAGCCAACGAAGATGTGGGGCATAACGGCTCACCAGCAACGCCCGGCCCGCCCGAAGGCGTCGGAGTCAGGTCTGGAAGCCCAACTCGGCCGCCACCTCGCGCTGTCGTTCATCGAGGGTGATGAACGTGATCTCGCCCGGATCCTCCACAACAGACAACGCGACGGCCACGTGCCACAGGTCGGCACCTCTCAGGTATCCTGCGTCGAGCACGCGCTGTAGCTCCGGTCCCAGGGCACGTTCGGGCAAGACCCATTCGATGCTCTCGATCAGAAAGTCCTGAAAGGGCTTCTGCTCGCGAGCGTGTGCCGCGCGCAATTCGGCCTCGAGCAGATTGGAAGAAAGCAGATGCAGGCCTCCCAATCGGTCCGTCAACTCGTCGTCGACCTGCTCTTGAAAACCGACTGCGAGAATCGCCGAGCTATCGACGTACGCGAACCCCATCAATCTCGCTCGGCGAGGAAGCGCTCCAGGGCGCCCGGCACGTGATAGAGACCCTTGAGCGGTCTTCGCGGGCCCCGCGCCGGCACGAGTACGCCTCGTCGCCGGAGCTCGTCGAGCCGCTCCTCGATCGTCGTCTTTCTGGCCTCGATGGGCCGGATCTCCGCCACCGGTTCGCCGTGATAGGAGATCGTGACCGTCCTCCCCTCACGAACCTGCCGCAGGATCTCGGAAAACTTCGCCTTGGCCTCGTAGGTGGAATACACTTTCGCCATCCTCCATTAATAACTAGTCAGACTAGTCTATGCAACGACGGTGCCCGAGTGTGGTCCTGCATGGTCCATCGCGACATCATCCGGAGATCAAGAACCGTCCCGCGGACGACCCGTCACGCGGATCCAGCCGAGCTCGGGGGGGGCGCCATGTCATTCTTCGAATACGTGATGGTGATCGCGGCGATCCTGATGGGCATCAGCTTCGCCCAGCTCATGCGCGGCGCATCGGACATCGTTCGGACGCGGGCGTACGACGGCGTCCACTTCACATGGCTCGTGGCGCTGGCGGTCGTCCATCTTCAGTTCTGGTGGTCGTTCTGGGATCTCGAATCGTTGCCCCAGGAAGCTTGGAACGCCGGAAAGTTCGTGTACTTCGTCCTGGGTCCCGCCATCCTCTACTTCACGACCAACGTGCTGACTCCCCAGCCCGGGCCGGCCGACGACGACTGGAGCGGGCACATGCGGCGGATTCGCGTGCCGCTGCTGACGATGTTGATCGTGCTCGGTCTGTGGATCGCCGGGATGTCGGCATTGCTGCTGGGTGTGGGGCCGATTCACCCGACTCGCGCGACTCAGCTCATCGTGATCGCGATCTGCGCCGGGGGCCTCGCGTTGCCGGGCCGCCGCGCTCAGCAGGTGGTCGCCGGGCTGTTTCTGCTCGTGATCATCGCGAACTGGTTCCTCGTTCGCTGGACGCCGGGGTTGCTCGCGGGCTGATTGACGTGGAGCGATCGGCAAGCGGTTTCCTAGTTCGGAAACCGCGACGCATCGATGCCCGGAATCACCCTCAGCGCGTTCTCGTAATACACCTTCCGGAGTACCTCGTCGGACAGGCCGAGCCCGTACATCCGCCAGAACGCATGGTAGCGCCGGTAGTAGGGAAAGTACTCGTCGTCGCTCTCGAGAACCCGGAAGTATGTGGGATACTCGTCGGGGGCCCAGGAGTCTTTCCCCATGAAGATCCGATCCTGGTACCTGGTGAAGAACTCGTGCGCGCTCCGCGGCTGGCGGCCCGGCTCGTAGATCACGGCGCCGAGGCCGACGTTCATGTTGGGGATTTCATCGAGGAGCTCGCCCAGACGCCCGAGATCGTTCCCCAGCCACCCCATGTGCGCCGCGATGAACGTGGTCTCGGGGTGGTTGCGGAACATCTGGTGCTGCTCGCCGATGATCTCCTCCCACGACGGCGGACCTTCCTGCTTTCGTCGTGCCCGGAGCTTGAGTTCGAGCCAGCGCTCGTTGTTCTCGTCGCGCGGCGCCCAGAACTCGGCCGGGTCGGCCGTGTGGATCAGCACCGGGATGCCGAGCTCCCCCGCCATCGACCAGATGGGGTCGAGCCGGGCGTCGTCCACCCGGAGCCGTTCACCCGCCGCATCGGTGATCCACATCCCGAGGCTCTTGAAGATTTTGAGTCCGGCCGCGCCGTTCTCCACGTCCAGACGGAGCCGCTCGGCGGCGATCGCCCCGAACTCCGGGTCGTCGATGTCGGTGAAGTCGACGTTGGCGAACGTGACGAACCGGCCCGGATAGCGCTCGTTCATGATCCGCACCTGCTCGGCGAGCCGCTCGCCCGTGCCGCCGCTCAGGTTTACGCCGACCGCGAGGTTGATCGCGTCCATGTCGGCGACCATCCGGTCGAGACGCTCGCGCTCCATGCCGGCATTGATGTGGAGGTGCACGTCGATGAAGGGGAACCTGGCGCTCGGCACCTCGGCGCCCTCGACGATGAGCGTCGAACGGGGGTCGTAGTCGACGACGCTCATGTCGGGCAACGTGTCCGGCGGCGGTGGCGGTGGCCGGCGTCTCTGCTGCGCGGTGGCGCTCAGCGGGAGGGTCAGCATCGTCAACGCCGCTAGAACGGCAACGTTCACCTGGCCTTTGTTTCGCTCGATCACACGGTTCCTATCGTCCAGAGTTGCCTACCGTTCGCCCCACGCCAGAAGCGCCTCGGCCAGCGCGTAGAGCGCGGGCTCGACGACGGCGGGGTCGCCCCCGACCGCGATGCGAAAATGCGCCGGGCGCTCGAAGAACCGTCCCGGAACCACGCCCACGCCGAAGTCCTCGAGGGCCCAGCGGACGAATCGAGCGGCATCGTCCGTCCCGACGAGTCTGGGAAAGCCGATCGGCGCGCCGCCTGGCGGCTTCACCCAGTCCACGATTCCGGCCGAGGTGGCATCGTTCAGCACGTCGGCCAGTAGCTTCGAGTTTCGCACGAGGATCGCTTTCGCGCGCTCGCGCAGGCGGTCCATCCGGCCAAAGGCGAGGTTTGCCAGCGTATCCGACGGGAACGACCCGACAGCGTCGACCACGTCGCGCGCGCGCCTGATCGCTTCCGCGACGTCCGGCGCCGCAAGCGCCCACCCGCAGCGGAGCCCCGAGAGCCCCCACGCCTTCGTGAGGCTGTTCGTCGAGATGAACGTGTCGCCGAGCGTGGCGGCGGGCGGCGTGGAGCCCTCGAACGCGGTCTCGAGGTAGACCTCGTCCACGTGGACGCGTGCGCCCACGGCGGCGGCCCGGCCACCGATTTCGCGGAGCGTGTCCTCGGGGATCAACACCCCCGTGGGGTTGTGGAGATTCGTGAGCACGACGAGTCGTGTGTCCGGCGTGAGCGCAGCGACGACGTCGTCCGGGTCGGGTTGGAAGTCGTTCTCGGCGGCTCGATCGAAGCGTCGGACCGTCGCGCCCAACATGTCCGCGACGGCGAGGAGCGGACCGTACGTAGGTCGCTCGATCAGTACCTCGTCGCCCGGGCGCAGCACCGCGGCCATCGCGAGGAAGTTCGCGCCCGACGTGCCCGGCGCGGTCGCCACCTGCCCGGGGGCGACGCCGTATCGGGTGGCGATCGATTCGACGAGCGGCGCGAACCCCTCTTCATTGGGCCCCGACAACGCCAGCGCGTCTGCCGCGCCGGGCAGTTCGTCGAGGACGACCGGGAGCAGGTTGCTGCCGGTCAGGTCGTGTGGCCCATGTTGGTGGCTCTTCGCCCAGTGCATGTAGGGTGCTCGTGCCATGCTTGTCTCTCTGAACCCGGTCATTGGAGCCCTCCGCCCTTCCGCTGCCAGAACAGGAACGC
>JBGMQU010000206.1:0-4974 GCA_048060725.1 Gemmatimonadota bacterium
TGCGGGCTTGTCGGCTCAACTTGGCTGACCGATTCAGCTCCCGTCGAGCTCGACGATGGACTCGCGGTCTCTGCGAACGCTTACCGTAGCCGTCGCGTCCCGGAGAGTGACCGTGTAGGCGCCTTCCGGGATGCCGCGAAGTCGCAGCTCGCTGTCCGTCCCGACCATGGGTCGCATGCCCACTCGCGTCAGCAACCACGAGAGGTTCCAGCCCGCGGCTGACACGATGGCCGGGGATCCGGCCGCCATTTCGGAAACCACGATGATGGTCCCACTGGGTTTGGGCGCCAACTTGACAACGCCGTCGAGATCTCCGGCGTTGAGCTGATTTCCGAGGATCCAGGCGCCTCCGGTGAAAGCTGCAACCCGAAACTGCTGGGGAGGAGGATCAGGCAGACGAAACGCGACCGCTCCGTAGATATCCGTTGTCGCGATCTGGTCGGCGCCGCTTCCGGTATGGAAGAAGACGAACGCCGACGGCGCCGGTTGACCGTTTTCGGCAACTACCTCGACCCGCAGAACCCGGTCCGAGGTCTCGCGAACCACCAGCGTCGGCGGCTCGACGCTTCGATCGGCCTCGACCGTGAGTGACAGGACCTCGCTCTCCAGCATTCGCAATCTGGCCTGGAGCTCCACCGGGCCCGGTGAGAGACCGGTCAGACGGAACTCCCCGCCGGCGCCGGAGAGCGCGAGGTTCCCCGAAAGGAGATCACGAACCCTGGCATCCGGAAGCGGCTTGCCGTCCTCGTCCACGACGAGCCCTGAGATCTCGATTGACGGGTATCGGAGAGTGACCTCGAAGGTCTCCACCTGAGGAACGTCGACGTCGACGGACGCGCCGGCGCCTCCGGAATCCGGATACCACGCGACCTTCCACGCGCCGGACGACACACCCAGAGTTTCAAACCAGCCGTCGCGATCGACCGGCACCACGACGTCGGTTCGCCGGGTGGTGAACGTCGACTGCCGTCTCAATCCTGACGACGTCGTCACGTTCATGATCCCCTCCGGAAAGCTCCGATCCGACTGCTCGCGGCTGCGCCACACCAGGGTGCCTCGCCCGCTCGTGCGATCACCAACCACAACGATCCCCTCCACGCGGACATCGGCCCCTTCGCATTCCACCGATTCGGGAGCGTCGCCGATTGAAATCGACTGTGCGCAGATCTCCTTTGGACCGCGCTGGACGACCAGGTCGTAGGTCCCGGGAGCAACCCGGGGAAATACCGCTTCGGCGCCCCGCACGGTTGCATGGAGGAAGTCCGCGGGCAGGCCCTCGCCGCGAAGGTCAAGACGAGCGGTCATTCCCTTGGTTTCAGCGCTCGAGACCTCGACCCGCAGCTCGCTGCCGCGAGGAATGCGGATGAGGCCGACGTCTACCAGGGCATCCTCGCCCTCGTCGAACCCGACCTCGACGTGGACGCGCGCATAGCCGGGAGACTCCACCCGGAGCGCGATCTGGCCCGACGGAAGACCGCCAAGCACGAATCGCCCGTCGCCTGCCGTCGTGGTTTCGATGAACTTCTTCTGCATCCACGCGACGACCGGTCCCTGCGCAGACGGGCGGAGCGTCCAGACTCTGGCAGCGGAAAGAGGTTCGCCGGTCTCGGCGCTGAGAACCGTTCCTTCCGCGACATACCCTCGCGGCGCCTCGATCGTTCCGAGATCCCACTGGTTTCCCGGTCCGCCGGCCGGAATCCTGAGGCGGACCGCCGGCGTTGTCGGTCCTTCAAGAACGAGCGAGTACTCAACATCCGGCGGCAGATCCGCCGCCAGACGTCCCTGACCGTCGAGACCCTGAAATGTGGTCGACGTGCCGGTCTCGATCGCTGCCGTACCGGCGGTGACGGGCAACCCGTCGGCATCGACGAACCGGGCCATGACATGGTACGCCCGCGTCAGCCGGATCCTCAGGGTCTCGGGGAAGGGGGCTCGAATCGGCATCGTCTGTGGAAGATGAGACTCCGCCGACACCGCCAGCTCCGCACCCGATAGCGGAATCCCGGTCAGCGACACAAGCCCCTCCTCATCTACAGTGGCGCCGGGCCCGTTGTCGACTCGAACCGTCGCGCCGGGAACCGGACGACCGAGGTCGTCGACAACCTCGGCTTTCAGGTCTGCTCCCCGATGCAGAATCGCGGTTCCGAGGTCGAGCCGTTGCCCTTCCTCCACCACAACTCGTCTCCAGAAACGGCCGAAGCCGGGATGGCGGACCACCACGAAAGTCTCGCCGGGGGGCAACGCCCCGACCTCCCACGAGCCGGTGGAGTCGGAACGCTTAATTCTCGACATCGGCCATGGGAGCGACGGGTCAATCCAGTAGTCAACGCTGATCACGACGCCCTCGATTGCCTCGCCGGAGTCCCCGTCGACGACCCTTCCGATCAGCCGTGCTCCGGGCAGTAGATCCAGCTCCGTGGGAAGATCGCTCGGTCGACCTTCTACGATCCGGGGCGCGAACCCACGGCTCCGCAAAACCAGGCGAAAGGCCTCGTCCGTGGGAACCGGCTCGACCATCAGTTTTCCTGCGTCTCCAACAATCATCGCAACCGGCTGCACAGCTCCTCGGATCGAAGCGCCCCCCGCCGAAAAGACGCGCCCGATGATGTCTCCGACAGGGGTTCCATCGAAGCCGCTGGTTTGGATTTCAAGCGCTGCCGATGGGCGCGCTCGGACAACCACCGTCTGACGCATGGGCGGCACGTCAACCCAACCGCTGGCGACAACCTCGCTCACCACCCTCAACCGCCATGGAGTTTCTGAAGCTCGTGGAATCGAAACGGCATCGCCCGGGCTCACGGTCCATCGCGGCATGAGCTGTTCGGGGACGGACTGCCACATCTGTTGCGACCCGGCGATGACCGTGACCTCGGTCGTGTCCTCGGGTATTCCGTTCAAATGTAAGAGCAACGTCCCGGTCGATCCCGAGTCGCGATTCCACTCCGGCCATTCACCGGGTGCAATCCCTCGGGGGGCGTCGGTTGGGGACCACCACCAGGCATGGTGCATGTCGGGCGGAGGTTCTTTGGATTGTAATTCCCCACATGTGGCAGGCCTGGGTGACCCGTCAGTCGAGATCACAACCGCCTGGACCTCTGTTCCGGCGCAGGTGTCCCCCCCGGGGGCATCCGACGCCCCAATCAACATCGCCAGGACCGCGACAGCCGTCCAGGTGAACAGGCGACGGGTCATTCGTCGACCTCCATGAACAGGATGCGAGGTTGAAACTCCGGGGTTTCGTCGAGGCGCCCACTCTCGTGCAACAGCACAACCGCCAGCGACCCACGGACGTCCATCCGAGCTCGGGTGCGGCCCGTGGTCGACGAGATCGGAAGGCGAACCGTCCGCACCTCGCCGTTCAACTCGAGGACCCGCAGCTCCCATGTGGTCTTTCCTCGAGAAGATCGACGAACGAGGAGCGCTGGGCTCCCCTCCCATGCCACCACGTCCTCCACGATCAGATGCTGATTCCAGTACCGCCATCGCGGTTCCATTCTCACGTCAACTTCGCGGCGCTGGTCGGCGTCCAAGGAGCACCCTTCAGCAATGCCGATCCGCAAGCTGTCCCAGCTGCGCAGCAGGCGACCCTCAGCCGAGTACAGGTAAACGCCTCGTTCCACGCCGGGAACGACCACGAACGACCCGTCGTCCAGAAAGCGCACCGCGCCAAGATCGATTGGGCCGTACCACGAGACGACCTCGCTGCTCGGACCCGACTCGGAAAAATGAACCGGTTTGGGGTCGGCCCGGCCATCGTCGATCCAGGCCATGGCGCCGTCCGGCGCCCAGCGCCCGGCGGCATCCCGACGGGCCCCGAGGATGAGCGCCGCGCCGTCACGAACATCGACGTCGAGGATGGCGGCGTAGTCGCGCTGCACTGGAAGCTCGCTGCTCTCCAAATACTGGAACACCGCTGAAAAGAACGGCGCCGCGCCAACGAGGAGTCGATCGGACAGGCCGATCCGCGTCGCCATCCAAAGCTGCCCCAGACGGCGACCGCCGCTGATCGGCTTCGCCAGGACCGCACCGGTGCGGTCAATCTCAACGACGCCTCGCGTGCCGGCCGCGAGAAGGAGGGTGCTGTCGGTCCTCCAGCGCACGTCGGATGCCCACCGCAGCTCCTCCGAGAGCAGCAGAGTATCAACCACCTGAGGCCTCTGCTTCTCCTGGGGAGATACCGTGGCTCGCAATTGATCGGCGGGGGCCTCCATTTGCTCGACAGGGGGTTGGGATCTGTCCGCGGGTGCGCCGTCCTGAGCGAGAGAATTTTCGTCCGATAGGGCCATGAAAACGACGCAAGCCGCGACGACGCGCAATAGGGTCGGTGCTCTCATATCCCCTCCTCCGCGAAAGCTCTCAAGAGCGTTCTCGAATCCGGCTGCATGCACTCGATATCCGGAGACCATCCACAGGATCTGGATTCGAAAAAGGTAAGGAAGGCTCCCCACCCATCGTTCTTCCCGACGCGCTTTTTCTTGAGCGATCAACCAAGGGGGAGTTTTGTCGAGCACATCCGGACGTCGCGAATTGCGGGACCGCCAAACGAAGCCCCTGGTTGCCGACCGGCAAGGGTGAAGCCCGTCGGCGACTCAAAGCGATGGTTGAATGCCCACGTTTGGTTGAGGGGTTGCCCAGGGATACAATAGTCGTCCCAATCAATGACGCATACAGTGCCGTCTTCGCCCACGCACTCGGTGCAGTTATTGGGCGAGGCTCCCGCGCAAATATTCCCGTACTCATACACAAAGATCATCCTACTATTATAATAAGTGAAGCATTCGTTCGCGCTGAGAACCACCGGCGCCCCGACGATGCTCGCTGTAAACAACACAACGGTGAGGATTCTAGTGACTTTTCTCATTCTTTGTCCCCCTCCTTAGATTGTTCCTTTTAGACAATAATAAAAAAAAGGGGGGGGGTGTCAAGCGCTCAACGCGCCCAAACGCGGGCAGCTCGTCCCCATACTTTCGATCG
>JBGMQU010000207.1:0-4958 GCA_048060725.1 Gemmatimonadota bacterium
CTAGAGCGGCCCGCGTCCAGGTGCCCAGGGAGGCAGGAACGAACCGGTGGATGAGACGCATCCGCGGCGCGGTCGGGATGGGCCTGACCTGGGCGGCCGGATGGGCGCTCGTTGGGGTGCTGATAGGGCTGAGCTGGTCCTTCGGTCTTCCGATGGAATGGTTCGTTGAAGTCTTCGACGCCCCGTTGCCGGCGCTGGCGATACCTGGCTTCGTCGGTGGTACGGTCTTTTCAATGGTGCTTGGGATTGCAGGGGGCCGCCGCAGGTTCGCCGAGTTGTCGCTTCCCCGATTCGGCGCCTGGGGGGCGGTGGGCGGTCTGTTGCTGGGCCTGTTTCCGTCGCTTGTTGGGGTTTCTGGGGGAACGGTAAGCGTGGCCGCGGCCGCCGGAATCATCGGTACGTTGACCCTGCTGAGCGCAGTCTCAGCCTCCGGCTCGCTGGCCCTGGCCAGAACGGCGGAGGAACGACAATTGCTCGACGCCGGTGCGGACGTGGCCGAGGTGGAGCGTACCGGAGGTGAGGCGCAGAAGCGGCTCGGAGGCAGAATCAGGGGACCCTTCGGAGCCGTCCTGGCCGTCGGGGTCTTTGCGAACATCGCCTACACGCTCGGTTCCGTCGTCGAGGTCACGGTCAACAACCGCTGGGGCAGGAAACTGCTGCCCGTCGGCCCCGTGCTGTTCCGTCAGGGAGTTCTGTTCTCCGTCGGCCTGACGTTGGTACTGCCGACGATCATCCTCACCATCCACGCGGCCGGGAACGACGGCAGCGACCTCGAAGTCGAGGACAATTTCCCCACGCCCGTCTACGACGACGGAGGCCGGGCCGCCAACTGGGTCGCCGTCGGCGCCTCGGGCTGGAAGGTCGACAGCCTCGCCACCTCGTTTCCGAACTACGGGCAGACGAAGGTGGACGTCTTCGCCCCGGACCTCGACATCCTCTCTGCGGCCCCGGGCGACGAGTGGGAGACGCAACAGGGAACGAGCATGGCCGCGCCCGTCGTGACCGGCGTCGCCGCCCTCCTCATGGCCTATTTCCCCGAACTGACGGCCGCCGATGTGAAAGACATTCTCCTCGCGTCATCGGTAAAATACGCCGACCGTATGGTCCCACGGCCGGGCGATCCCTCCCCGACGGGGGAGCCGGCGCCCCTCGTGCGCTTCGGCGAGCTGTCCGTCAGCGGTGGCGTGGTGAACGCGTACGAGGCGGTGAGGCTCGCGCTCGAGCGAGAGAAGCGGTAGGAAGGGGCCCGCCCGGGGTACCCGTCGAGACATACAAGGACGCCCGTTGGCCGGTCAGGATTCGCCCAGCATCGCGATCAACTCGTCAGACAAATCGAAAACGATGACGAGCGCATGGATCATCTCCAACTCCAATTCGAGCTTGAGATTGAGGAGGTTCGTAAATTCCCGCTGAGACGCCAGGGAGGCGGCATCCGTAGAGAAATTTCCCTGGACGAGTCCGGCCGCCTGAGTGTCCCACGCGACCTGGGCGTAGGCAGTATGGGCGACCATGTACGGCTCGAGTTCACCGTAGTACTGCGTGACCACACTGCTCTGAACATATCCGACATTGTCGAGCGACTCAGAGTAACGGCCGAGGAGAAGTCTGAGACCTGGATCCTCAATAAGAGCCAGGTCACCTGATCCCAGGGCTTGTTCATACGTATGGTTGATCGGAGCCCAACGGCCTTTCACGAAAACGTTCCCGATCTTGAACACCAGGGAATCGAGCGCCGGACCCGTCGCGCCGTCGGCGATGCCGAGTAAGATGCGACGCGACCCCGATACCACGTCCTCCGCCCAAACGGTTCGGTCCCGGATAGCCTGCTGAGTTTCCAGGACGTCGGCTACGAGTGACGAAGTGAGCTGGTCGAGTCGTTGTTGTTCCCCCCGATCCGCCCACGCCGCATCGATCGCGAACGCCAGCAAAATGCTGCCCGCGATGACGGCGCCCTCGGTGAATAACTTCTTCGGCTCTTGAGTGTTCAGAATGGGCCTCCGGTTACGGCCTTCTACCAGTCAGTTGGGCTGCCGGCCCGGGGTCGACATCACCGGCCCCACGGACGGCCTGATCTCGAGAAGACACGGTAGATCTACTTCGGCCAGGCGGGCAACTGGCGTTTTGCTGAACTGGAGAACGATCTTGGCTCAGGTTATTCCGTAAACTGAACCAACGGCGAGGTCTCGTTCGGGATGCGTGGCGAAAAGACGACCAGAACCTGGCGGTGGGACCCGACGCTAGACGCGCCACCACACGATGTTCGGCCGACGATCCGATCTACCGCCCGAACAGTGCCGCATGTGGCACCGCCGGGCCCGTCGCGCCGTGCGGCCATCGGTCCCGGCCCATATCGAGCGCTCCGAACGCGGCGTCGAGCGTCATCTCACCCGTCTCCAGGTCTACCTGGTATAATTGCACCAGTGAGCCCGACGGGCCGTCTCCGGTGAGGACGAACCGATTCGTCCCCGGGTCGACCTGTGCCCAGTGCGGCTCGTACCTCTCATCCACTTCAACATGTGCCGCGATGACCGGCCTGCGTGGGTCGGACACGTCGATGCTCGTGATCCTGCCGGTACTGAAGACGGGCATGATGTAATACGCGCCCACCACCGTCGGCACCCCGCAACCCACCACGTCGGGCCAGTTCATGAGGACCTCGATCTCCAGGGTCCCCGTCTCGAGGCCGGAGACTCCGTAGAACCCGCAGGCCATGGTATTCAGGATCGCGAAATCGTCGGTGAGCCGACGGATCTCGAAGGTCCGGTCGTGGCCCGGGACCCGATCTGCGGTGCAGTCTTCTCCCTCGATGAAGTCCTCGAAGTAGCATGCGGGCGTACTCGCCGGATCGATTTCGGGTACGGGAACGGTAGACAGGAGCGTGAGATCGGAGAGCCGCCAGAGCTGAACGAGATTGTCGGAACGTTCGAGCGTCATCGAGAAACTCGAACTCAGCACGCGGTCGATCTCGGGAAAGAGGTCGATCGCGTAGGGCCGAATCGTGTGGTACTCCGCGTCGGCCGCCGATCCGGCCTGAACGAATCCCCCGTTCGCGTCGAACTCCACCAGCCCGCCGACCGTCGCCGGGTTGTCGCGCCCGCCCTCCTGGGCCGTGGTGAGCACGTGCCCGTTCTCCATCCGCAAAAAGCTGTGGAGGAAGTTGTACTCGGGCGGGACTTCGAGTTCACCCGCGAGAACTGGCCGGGCCGGCGACGTGAGATCGAAAAGGAACGTCCGGTCACCGCTGAATCCGTTTGCGAAGAGCAACCCGTCCCGCGGCGCGACCGGCTCCGCGTGGTGCGGCCCGTTCCCGGTCGAGCCCACCGGCTCGGTACCCACCACGTCACCGATCGTGGCGCTCGTCGGATCCGCGTCGACAACGATCAAGAAGTCCTGGTCCCCTTCCCGGCGGTCCGCGTCGCCGGCCCAGACGTAGAGGTATGGGCTGGGTCCCACGGATTGCGCTTCACCAGGGGCCGAAACTCCGTCCTCGTCGCCCGCACAACCGCTGAGGAGCACCGCGCAGGCTCCAAAGGCGACGCGGTGAACAAGGGACGACGACGAACGCATCATGCGGCTCTGCTCATGTGGAAGCTCCCTCGACACGACATCCACCTTCCGGGTCCCGCTCCATGCTGACGGTTCTGCTCCGAACAAGGCTGCCCGGCGGAAGCGCGGCAGGCAAGAGAGGACCCATGCCTAACGCGTGGTTTGGCTGATGTCTCCAGCGTCAGCTACGAGTATCTGGAAGCTGTTCGAAGCCCGCAGCGTCTCTGGCATCTGCGGATCGTGCGACATCAATCGGTACGTACCCGAAGTCGGAGTCCCCTCGAATCGGGGCCGAACGTTGGTACCATCCAGGCCGGCTCCCATTCGCTCCCGACTCGCCTTTCGAACGAGGGCGTGGACGCGCTGCGGAAAAGGATGTTCTTGAGCGGTCAGGTGCCGAAGCACATAGTCTATGCTCCGCACAGTGGCAATTCACGAAACATCCAGGAGCGAATAGATGGCACGTCTGGACGGCAAGGTCGCGATCATTACTGGCGCCACCGGTGGCATCGGCGAGGCGACGACGAAGCGTTTCCTGAGCGAAGGCGCCAACGTGATGATGGTCGGCCGCTCGGCAGAGAAACTGGGCGCTTCGCTCGAGCGGGTGGGGCATGAAGGGGGCGTCGCACACGTTGTCGCGGACGCCACGGACGAGGCCGCAACCAGGGATGCCGTAGCGGCGACCGTCGAGGCGTTCGGAGGCGTCGATATCCTGTTCGCCAACGCCGGCACGGAGGGCGTCGCGAAGCCGCTGCAGGACCTGACTGTCGAAGAGTTCAACCACGTACTGCAGACCAATGTGGTTGGCGTCTGGCTCTCGGTGAAACATTGCGTCGCGGCGATGCAAGCGCGGGGCGGTGGTTCGATCATCGCCACGTCTTCGATCGCTGGAGTGATCGGATATCCGCACGTATCGCCCTACGTCGCCAGCAAACACGCCGTGTCCGGCTTCGTCAAAGCGGCGGCGCTGGAGCTGGCCGAATCAGGGATTCGGGTGAATGCCATCAACCCGGGGCCGATTGCCAACCGAATGATGAGGTCGCTGGAAGAACAGATGTCGCCGGACGATCCGGACGCGATGCACGCCGCCGTTGAAGAGTCGATCCCGATGAAGCGCTATGGCACCGACGAAGAAGTGGCGAACCTCGCTCTGTTCCTTGGAAGTGACGAATCCTCGTATGTGACAGGGGCGATCCACCTGATCGACGGAGGATACACTTCGGCCTAGGAACCTCTGCACGGAGGCGCGAGAGACGTACGGGCGTGCGGCTAACCCATTTATGGGCCGCGCGGAGGGACCCGAATCATCGGCTCAACTCGATGACGGCGCGGGCCGTCTCGACCGGCCAACCGAAGTGAAAAGCTTCGCCCTGCCGGATCTCCTCGTACCCCCGCTCCGAACGGGCAAGGGT